>JAOPXD010000108.1 GCA_025965315.1 Marmoricola sp. | reverse complement strand
TGCGCCTCGCCTCGGACGGCCCGGAGCTGAACGACGCCCTCGCTCTCGTCTGGACGACGACGCCGTGGACCCTCCCGTCGAACCTCGCCGTCGCGGTGAACCCGGACGTCGACTACGTGCTCCTCGCCGCGAACGGGGAGAAGTACGTGATCGCCGCCGCGCGCGTCGCCGCATAAGCCCGTGAGCTGGGGGAGGAGCCGGAGGTCCTGCGGCACTACACCGGCCGCGAGCTCCTCGGCACGCGCTACACCCCGCCGTTCGACTTCTTCGTCGGCCGGGAGAACGCGCACGTCGTGCTCGAGGCGGACTACGTCACCACCGAGGACGGCACCGGCCTGGTGCACCAGTCCCCCGCGTTCGGTGCCGACGACATGGTGGTCTGCAAGGCCTACGGGCTACCGGTGGTCAACCCGGTCGAGAAGGACGGCCACTTCGCCGACGACGTCCCGCTGGTCGGCGGCCAGTTCTTCCGGCACGCGAACACCGACCTGGTCGCGGACCTGACCGAGCGCAACCTGCTCTTCCGGCACCTGCCCTACGAGCACAGCTACCCGCACTGCTGGCGCTGTCACACGGCGCTGCTCTACTACGCGCAGCCGTCCTGGTACGTCCGGACGACCGCGGTCAAGGAAGCGCTGCTGCGCGAGAACGAGAAGACCACCTGGTTCCCCGAGACGATCAAGTGGGGCCGGTACGGCGACTGGCTCAACAACAACATCGACTGGGCCGTGTCCCGCAGCCGCTACTGGGGCACCCCGCTACCGATCTGGCGGTGCACCGAGGGCCACCAGACCTGCGTGGGATCGCTGGCCGAGCTCTCCGACCTGACCGGGACCGACCAGTCCGGGCTCGACCCGCACCGGCCGTACGTCGACGCGGTCACGTTCCGCTGCCCGGCCGACGGCTGCTCCGAGGTGGCGACCCGGGTGCCCGAGGTGATCGACGCCTGGTTCGACTCCGGCTCGATGCCGTTCGCGCAGTGGGGCTACCCGCACGTCGAGGGCTCGAAGGAGAAGTTCGAGGCCGCCTACCCGGCCGACTTCATCTGCGAGGCGATCGACCAGACCCGTGGTTGGTTCTACACCTTGATGGCGGTCGGCACGACGGTCTTCGACCAGTCGTCGTACAAGAACGTGCTCTGCCTGGGCCACATCCTGGCCGAGGACGGCCGCAAGATGAGCAAGCACCTGGGCAACATCCTCGAACCGATCCCGCTGATGGACGAGCACGGCGCTGACGCCGTGCGCTGGTTCATGGCGTGCGGCGGCTCGCCGTGGTCGGCTCGTCGGGTCGGGCACAACACCATCCAGGAGACCGTGCGCAAGGTCCTGCTGACCTACTGGAACACGGTCGCGTTCCACGTCCTCTACGCGCGCACGGCCGACTGGACCCCGGGCGGCGTCGTACCGCCGGTTGCCGAACGTCCGGTCCTGGACCGCTGGCTCCATGCTGAGACGGCGGCGCTGGCCGTGGAGGTCACCGCGGCGTACGAGCGCTTCGACACCCAGCGGATCGGCAGCCTGCTCGGCCAGTTCGTCGACGACCTGTCCAACTGGTACGTACGCCGGTCCCGCCGTCGTTTCTGGGACGGCGACCCCGCGGCACTGCAGACGCTCCACGACACCCTGGCGACCCTGACCCAGCTGATGGCTCCGCTGGTGCCGTTCATCACCGAGCGGGTCTGGCAGGACCTGGTTGTCCCGGTCACTCCGGGCGCCCCGACCTCGGTGCACCTGTCGGCGTGGCCCGCGGCGCGGGCCGAGGACACCGACGCCGACCTGTCCGCCTCGGTCGCCGTCGCTCGGCGACTGGTCGAGCTCGGCCGGGCCGCCCGTGCGGACGCCAAGGTGAAGACCCGACAGCCGCTGCGGGTCGCGATGATCGCCTCCGCGGCGCACGAGGCGCTCAGCGAAGAGCTCCTCGCCGAGATCGCCGACGAGCTCAACGTGAGCACCATCCAGCCGTTCTCGTCCTCGTTCGACCTGCTCCACTTCGAGGCCAAGGGCAACTTCCGAGCCCTCGGCAAGCGTTTCGGCAAGGACACCCCGAAGGTCGCTGCCGCGATCGCCGCAGCGGACGCTGCGGCGCTGCACGCCACGCTGAGCGCGGAGGACAGCACGTTCGCCGTCGACCTCGACGGGCAGATGGTCGAGGTGTACCGCGACGAGGTCCTCATCTCCGAGCGCCCGCACGAAGGCTGGTCGGTGGCCAACGACCAGGGCGAGACTGTCGCCCTGGACCTGGAGCTGACCGACGAGCTGCGGCGGGCCGGTCTGGCACGCGACGTGATCCGGATGATCCAGGAGGCGCGGAAGACCAGCGGGTTCGAGGTCTCCGACCGGATCGCGCTCACCTGGTCCGCTGGACCCACGATGGCGCAGGCGTTCGCCGAGCACGCCGGTCTGATCGCTGACGAGGTGCTGGCAGCCTCGATGGCGGAGTCCGACGATCCGGCCTCGCTGGCCTTCAGCGACCCGGAGCTCGGTTTCGCGTTCAACGTCTTCCGGGTCTAGCGGAAAGCGAAAGGCGCCGCTCCTCGGGGGAGCGGCGCCTTGCGCGTTGATCGGGTGGCTGAGGACTACTTGATGTCGCCGGCGTCCTCGCCGAGGATGCTGCGCAGCCGCTTGGGAGCGTGCTCCGCCTGGCCCACCGGCAAGCCGATGCCTGCCTGCGATGCGCCGTCCAGCGCCTCGAGCTGCTGGCTGAAGTAGCTCTTGAGCCGGCTGCGGTACTCGCGCTCGAAGGAACGCAGTCCCTCGATCTCGCCGTTGAGGGCGTCCTTCTCCTTCTCCAGGTTTCCGAAGATCTCCTTGCGGCGCGCCTCGGTCTCGGAGTCGAGCATGGCGGCGCGGGTACGGGCGTCCGACTCGAGGCGGTCGGTCTTCGACTTCGTCTCGACCTCGAGGCGCTCGGCCTTGGTCCGGGCAGCGCCGACGATGTTGTCGGCCTCTTCCTTCGCCCCGTTGACCAGCTCGTCAGCGTTGCGGGTCGCGATCTCGAGCAGCCGTGCCGCAGCGCTGGATGCATCGGCGACCGTGGCGACGCGGATCTCCTGCGGCGGAGCCACCGGCGCCGGGGCAACGGGGGCAGGCGCAGCGACGATCGGCTCGGGAGCCTTCTCGAAGACCGGTGCGACAGGCGCGGGCGCCTCGCCCTCGCCGCGCTGGGCAGCGCTGAGCTTGGTCCTGAGGTCGTCGTTCTCCTGGTGCAGGCGCTCCAGCTCGGCCTCGACCTCGTCGAGGAACTGGTCCACCTCGCCCATGTCGTAGCCCTCGCGGAGCCGGACCGGAGTAAAGCGCTTGTTGCTCACGTCCTCAGGCGTCAGCGGCATGACCTCACCCATTCCTCGTTAGATCGAACAAACTCTTGCGGGATTGAACAATAGCCGCTCGCTCGGCGAGCGGCATCGTGCGGGTACGTGGACGTCGGGCCCGGCGGCGGTAGCGAGCCGGTCACGCGCCCGACCAGAGCATCCGGTTGACCGCGAGCAGCAGGTAGCAGACCAGCAGGACCGCCAGGAAGCTCAGGTCCAGGGACATCCCACCGATCCGGATCGGCTTGAAGATCTTCCGGAACGCGTGGATCGGCGGATCGGTCGCCGAGTACACGCCCTCGAGGAGCACCAGCACCGGACCGTGCGGGGACCACGAGCGGGCGAAGACCTGGATCCAGTCCACCACCAGGCGAACGAGCAGGAGCCCGATGAAGATTTCGATGACCAGGCTGATGCTGGCTCCGACAGGGTTCATGGGGCGAAGGCTAGCTCTGGTTGAAGAAGCCGCCCTCGACGATCAGCTCCCTCTCCTCGGCTCCGACCTCGACATTGGGCGGCGAGAGCAGGAAGACCTTGTTGGTGACGCGCTCGATCGAGCCGTGCACGGAGAACACCAGACCCGCAGCGAAGTCGACCAGTCGCTTGGCATCGCCGTCGGCCATCTCGGACAGGTTCATGATCACCGGGATGCCGTCGCGGAAGTTCTCACCGATCACCCGGGCCTCGTTGTACGTGCGCGGGTGCAACGTGGTGATCCGCGACAACGGCACCGCAGCACGCTCGGCAACCTGCGGGACGACCGTGGCCGGGGCCGACCGACGACGCTCGGAGATGTTGGAGACCGCTGCACGGGCAGCCGACGACTCGGGCTGACGACGAGTCGGCTCGTCGTAGGCGTTGTCGGCCTCGGCGTAGTCGCCGTCGGCGTCCTCGAGCAGTCCGAGGTAGACGCCCATCTTCCGCATCGCGCCGCTCATGAATCCTCTTCCTCTGCGCCTGATCCGCCCCCGGCTGGAGACGTGAATCCTGTGTCGGACATTACTGGAACCGAGGCCTCGAACCGAGGACCGACGAGCCAATCCGTACGTGTGTCGCGCCGTATTTCACGGCCTCCTCGAGATCGCCGCTCATCCCTGCGGACACGACGGTCGCCGTCGGGTGCTCGACCCGGAGTGCCTCCGCTTCCCCGGCGAGCCGCGAGAACGCCGGACCGGCAGGCAGCCCGAGCGGTGCGACCCCCATCAGGCCCCGCAGGACCAACCCGTCGGCCTGTGCGATCGCCTCGGCCAGCCGGGCGACGTCGGCGGCCACGGCACCGCCCCGGCCGATCGTCTGCTCGGGGTCGAGGCTGACCTGGATCAGGCACTCGACATCCCGGCCGGCCTGCTGGGCGCCGCGGCTCAGCGGCTCGACGAGCTTGAGCCGGTCGACGGACTCCACCACGTCGGCGTACGCCGCGACAGCCGCGGCCTTGTTGCTCTGGATCGACCCGATGAAGTGCCACGACAGCCCCAGATCGGCGCACTCGGCCGCCTTGGCCGCACCTTCCTGGTACTTGTTCTCCCCCACGTCGCTCACCCCGAGGTCGGCGAGCAGCCGTACGTCGGAGGCCGGGAAGTACTTCGTGACGACCACCAGATCGACGTCGGCCGGCAGCCGACCGGCCTCGACGCACGCCGCCGCGATCCGCGCCCGGACGACCTCCAGGTTGGCGCTGAGCTCCTCGCCGCGGTCCGCCGCCGGACTCACGGGCGCAGCCGGATCAGGCCGGCATGGCGGCCGGAGCGTTCGCCGTCGCGACGGTAGGAGTACAGGTCCGACGATTCACGGGTGCAGGCTGCCAGGTCGGTCGCGACGATCCCGAGTGCGCCCAGCTGGGCTCGTACCCCGGCACCGATGTCCAGCGCAGGCGTTCCCCAGCTGGTCGTGGACCGGGACTCCGGGACCACGGCGGCAACCTCGTCCTGCAGCGCAGCAGGAACCTCGTAGCAGGCACCGCACACGTAGGGCCCGATCCAGGCGGAGATCTCGACAGCACCGAGGTCGCGCATCCGCGCCACCGTCGCCGGAACGATCCCGGCCACCAGCCCCGGCCGCCCGGAGTGCGCCGCACCGATCACGCCGGCACCCGGATCGGCGAGCAGCACCGGAACGCAGTCGGCGGCCCGGACCATCAGGGTCAGGCCGGCCATCGCGGTGACGACACCGTCCGCCCCGGGACGACCGTCGAACGCGTCGGGATCGACCGGCTCCTCCACCACGTCCACGACAGCGCCGTGCACCTGCCGCAGGTCGACCAGCTCGTCGGTCGGGGCGAACGCGTCCATCACCAGGCGGTGGTTCTCGGCCCGGCACCTGACGTCGTCCCCGCCCTCCAGGGCGAGGTTGAGCTCGTCGTACGGAACGACGCTGACCCCGCCGAACCTGTCCGTGAAGGCCAGGTCGACGGGGCCGAGCGACGCGCGATGACGAAACACCGAGATCTGCGACCTACTTCAGGAAGTCGGGGATGTCGAGGTCGTCGTCGAAGTCCGGGCGCTTCGAGCCGGTGGGCACGCCCACCGTCACCGGCTGCCTCGAGCCGTCCGAGACGGGACCACCGTGGCGACGTTCGTCGACGAGCGCCTGCGCGGCCGCCCGGGTCTCCTCCTGGGTCTGCACCTTCGGGGGCGCGACGGGACGACGCAGACCCGGCGCTTCCTCGCGGCGCTTCGGCCGACCACCCTCGAACCCGGCGGCGATCACGGTGACCCGGACCTCATCGCCGAGCGCGTCGTCGATCGTCGCACCGAAGATGATGTTCGCGTCCGGGTGCACGGCGTCCGCGACCATCGCCGCGGCCTCGTTGATCTCGAACAGGCCGAGGTCGGAACCGCCGGCGATCGAGAGCAGCACGCCCTGGGCGCCGTCGATGGACTCCTCGAGCAGCGGGCTCGACACAGCGAGCTCGGCGGCCTCGACAGCACGGTTCTCGCCGCGCGCCGAGCCGATGCCCATCAGGGCCGACCCTGCGTTCGACATCACCGACTTCACGTCGGCGAAGTCGAGGTTGATCAGGCCGGGCGTGGTGATCAGGTCCGTGATCCCGGAGACGCCCTGGAGCAGCACCTGGTCGGCCTGCTTGAACGCGTCCAGCATCGAGACGCTGCGGTCGGCGATCGAGAGCAGCTTGTCGTTGGGGATCACGATCAGGGTGTCGACCTCCTCGCGGAGGTTGGCGATGCCCTCCTCGGCGGAGTTGGACCGTCGACGGCCCTCGAACGCGAACGGCCGGGTCACGACGCCGATGGTCAGCGCACCCAGCGAGCGGGCGATCTTGGCCACGACCGGCGCGCCACCGGTGCCGGTGCCACCACCCTCACCAGCGGTCACGAAGACCATGTCCGCGCCCTTGATGACTTCTTCGATCTCGTCAGAGTGGTCCTCGGCGGCGCGCGCACCCACGTCGGGGTTCGCGCCGGCGCCCAGACCACGGGTGAGCTCGCGGCCGATGTCGAGCTTCACATCGGCGTCGCTCATCAGGAGTGCCTGTGCATCGGTGTTGATGGCGATGAATTCAACGCCTCGCAGCCCGACCTCGATCATCCGGTTGACTGCGTTGACGCCACCTCCACCGATACCAACGACCTTGATCACTGCCAGGTAGTTCTGCGGTGCTGCCATGGCGGGTGCCCTTCTCAATCCTGTTGGGATTAGCGCTCTGCTGCGTTGCCCTGCCCGACTGCAGGGCGACTCCGGTGTGGATCGGGACCCGCGTTCTGGTCCCGGACCTCGAGCCGGTGAACTCTAACCCTCCACTGGAGAGTTAGTGTTATGTCAACCTGAGGTCGTGAAACCAAGGTAGGCATCCGAGGCGCTCGATCGGCGGCAACACGCCGCGACACGCAGAAAACCTTGCCCCGCAAAGCGATCAGCGCGTGGTGGGTCGCCCCGGAACACTCACGTCGATGTGCTGCGGGTGCTTGCGCAGCAGGATCGCCAGCACCTCGGCCTTCTGCGCGGACTGGTCCGCGCTCCCCCACAGAACGGTGGTGCCGTCCCTCAGGTCCAGGGTGATCGCGTCAACCGACACGACGTCCACGTGCGCGACCCGGGCGACGATGTCCGCGCGCAGCGAGGTGACCACCCTGGCTGCCTCTGCCAGCGCGTCCGCCTTGACGTCCGGCGCGGTCCGGACCAGCGGCAGGTTCGCTGGTGCCCGGGCGTAGCTGCCGAACAGGACCCCGTCCTCGTCGACGGCCTGCAGCCCGGCCCCGCGGCTGACCACCGCCACCGGGGTGCGCTCGGTGATCGCGATGTGGATCGTGTGCGGCCAGGACCGCGACACGGCCGCCGACCTCACTGCCGGGATCGCCTCGACCCGGGCCTGGATCGCAGCGAGGTCGACCCGCGCCAGCGGTCTGCCGGTCGGAACGTCGGCGACCCGGGTCACGCGGGCGCTCGAGAGCGCCTTCGTCCCGGTCACGTCGACCCCGTGCACCGTGACCCACGAGGAGAAGTAGATCGCCCAGGCACCGAGTGCGACCAGCAGCACGACCCCGACGACGTACAGCAGCGGACGGAAGCGCCGCAGCCGCGCCAGCATCCGTCGACGCCGGAAATCCGACTTCGCGACGACGACGCTGTGCTCCTCAGACATCGTCATCGGCGGTCTGCCCGAGCGACTGGTGCTCGAGCATCGCGAGCACGGAGGGTCCGAGCAACGTCACGTCACCGGCACCGAGGGTGAGCACGATGTCCCCCGGCCGGGCGCGAGCGACCAGGTGGTCGGCGGTGGCCGACCAGGACGGCTCGAACACCACGTGCTCCGCGGGCAGCGGGACGGCGTCGGCGACCAGCGCGCCGGTCACCCCGGGCTCGGGATCCTCGCGCGCGACGTAGATGTCCATCACCACGACCTCGTCGGCAGCACCCAGGGCGACACCCATCTCGGCGCCGAAGATCCGGGTGCGCGAGACCATGTGCGGTTGGAACGCGACCACGATCCGGCCGTCGCCGGCCAGCGCCCTCGCGGCCTCGAGGTCCCCGGTGATCTCCCGCGGGTGGTGGGCGTAGCTGTCGTAGACACGGATACCGTCGACCTCGCCCTTGAACTCCATCCGCCGCCGGGTCCCGCTGTACGCCGCGAGGCCGCGAGCCAGGTCTGCGAACCCGAATCCCAGTCGCAGACCACAGGCGAGCGCCGCGAGCGCATCGAGCACGTAGTGCTTGCCGGGTACCTGGAGGCGCACCTCGCCCAGTCGACGACCACGGTCGACGACCACGAAGGTCGAGGTGTTCGCGACCTGACGCAGGTTGTCGGCACGGACCTCGACACCGGATCCGACGCCTACCGAGACCACGGTGAGGCCTCGTTCGCGCGCCAGCACGGCCAGGTCGGCTGCTCCCGGGTCATCGGTGCAGGTGACCAGGAAGCCGTCCGGGTCGATGCGATCGAGGAACCGCGTGAAGGCCGCCCGGTAGGCCTCCTCGGTGCCGTAGTTGTCGAGGTGGTCGGCCTCGACGTTCGTCACCAGCGCGACCTCGGGCGAGTAGACCAGGAACGCCCCGTCGCTCTCGTCGGCCTCGGCGACGAACAGGTCGCCGGTCCCGTCGTGGGCGTTGGAGCCGGACTCGTTGAGGTCGCCGCCGATCGCGAACGAGGGATCAGCACCGCAGTGCTGGAGCGCGACCGTGAGCATCGAGGTGGTCGTGGTCTTCCCGTGCGTGCCGGCGACGGCAACCACCCGACGGCCCTGCATCACGGCCTCGAGCGCCGCCGAACGGGGCAGCAGCCGCAGGCCGGTGCGCTGCGCCTCGACGACCTCGGGGTTGTCGGCGCGGACCGCGGTGGAGACCACCACCGTGTCGGCGCCGTGCACCTGGTCCGCCTGGTGGCCGACGAAGCAGCGGGCGCCCAGGGCGCGCAGGGCCTCGATGGTCGCCGAGGACTTCGCGTCGCTGCCGGACACCTCGATCCCGCGCGCGAGCATGATCCTGGCGATCCCCGACAGCCCGGCACCACCGATGCCGACGAAGTGCACCCGGCCGAGCCGCTCGGCCGGCAGCAGCTCGTCGGGGACCTCGACCCTCATCGGGCACCTCCGGCGGCAGCCTTCTCGATCAGGTCGGCCAGCTTCTCGTCGGCGTCCAGCGGGATCACTCCTGAGGCGGCCCGGCCCATCGCCTCGCGACGTGCGGTGTCGGTCACCAGACCGGGGACGGTAGCGCGTACCCACGCGGGCGTGAAGGCCGCATCGGAGACCAGCAACCCGCCGCCGGCGTCCACCACGGGTCGCGCGTTCAGCGCCTGCTCGCCGTTGCCGATCGGCAGCGGCACGAAGACAGCCGGGAGGCCCACGCCGGCGACCTCGGTGACCGTGTTGGACCCGGCCCGGCAGACGACCGCGTCCGCGGCCGCGTAGGCCAGGTCCATCCGGTCGACGTAGCGCTCCACCACGTACGCCGGTCCGCCGACCGGACGGTCACCGAGATCGGGAACCGCCTCGCCCTTCGGGCCGACAATGTGCAGCACCTGGACCCCGGCGTCCGCGAACGCACCGGCGCTGGCGGCGATCGAGCCGTTGATCCGCATCGCGCCCTGGGAGCCGCCGGTGACCAGCAGGGTCGGCAGCGCCGGGTCGAGACCGAAGAACGCGACCGCCTCGGCCCGGACGGACGCCCGGTCGAGGGTGGCGATCATCCGTCGGATCGGCAGGCCCGTGCACACCGCGTGCGGAAGCGCGGTCCCGGGAAAGCTGGTCGCGACGTACGGCGTGAACCGGGCGCCGAGCTTGTTGGCGATCCCGGCGAGCGCGTTGCCCTCGTGCACGACCAGCGTCGTACCGCGGCGGCGTGCAGCCAGGTACGCCGGGACCGACACGTAGCCACCGAAACCCACGACCACGTCCGGGCGGATCCGGTCCAGGATCGCGGTGGCCTCGTTCACCGAGGTACGCAGCCGGCCGGGGGTCCGGAGCAGGTCACCGTTGAGCTTGCGGGACAGCGGCACCGGCGAGACCAGCTCCAGCGGGTAGCCGGCAGCAGGGATCACCGACGTCTCCAGGCCGCGGGGCGTCCCGAGGCAGACGACGTCGAGCCCAGGGTGGCGACGACGCAGTGCATCCGCGGTCGCCAGCAGCGGCGAGGTGTGGCCGGCGGTGCCGCCGCCCGCGAGCAGCAGCCTCCTCATGCGCGGGCCGGCCTCACGACCAGCGCCTCACAGCCCCTGCGTTGACAGCACGACGTGCGCGGCGCTCGCCGCGCTTGCGGCGCAGCTCACCGGCGGCGTTCGGCTCCGAGCGCGCGAACCCGATCACCAGGCCGAGGGCGACGAGCTCGGGGACCAACGAGGACCCGCCGTAGGACACCAGCGGCAGCGGGATGCCGATCACCGGCAGCAGCGCCAGGACCATCCCGATGTTGATGATCATGTGCGCCATCAGCCAGATCACGATGCCGGCCGTGCAGTAGCGCACGAACAGGTTCTCGGCGCGCATCGCGACCTTGATACCGGCGTACGCGATGACCAGGAACAGTGCCAGCACCAGCAGCGTGCCCACCAGGCCGAGCTCCTCGCCGAGGATCGCGAAGATGAAGTCGGTGTGCGCCTCGGGCAGGTTGCCCCACTTCTGCTGGCTCGCACCGAGGCCCTTGCCGAACAGTCCACCGCTGGCCATCCCGAGGATGCCGTGGCCGGCCTGCCAGCCGGAGCCCTGGAAGTCGCCGAACGGGTTGGTGAACTGGGTGATCCGGGTCAGCCGCTCGGAGTTGCTGGTGGCCAGGTACAGCGCGGCCACCGACACCAGGCTGACGGCCGCAGCGAAGAACCGGACCGGAACGCCGACCACCCAGAGCATGCCGAGGGTGATCGCGAACATCACCAGCGCGGTACCGAGGTCGCCACCGACGAGCACCAGGCCGGTGATCGCACCGGCCACCGGGAGCACCGGGATCGCGAGGTGCCGCCACGAGCCGAGCAGGGCGTCCTTGCGGGCGTAGACGTCCGCGCACCAGAGCACCATCGCGAACTTGGTGACCTCCGACGGCTGGATCTGGAGCGGGCCCCCCAGGCTGAGCCAGTTCTGGTTGCCGTTGACCGAGACGCCCAGGGACGTCTGGGTCAGGATCAGCAGCAGGACCGAGACCGCCAGCATCGGCCAGGCGGCGAACCGCAGCACCTTCAACGGCAGCCGGGTGGCGAACCAGGCAGCCGGAAGCGCGATCAGCACCCACATC
This sequence comes from Marmoricola sp., assembly GCA_025965315.1. Taxonomy (GTDB): domain Bacteria; phylum Actinomycetota; class Actinomycetes; order Propionibacteriales; family Nocardioidaceae; genus Marmoricola. The sequence continues at coordinate 31,227 of JAOPXD010000108.1, read as the reverse complement.
AGCTGGCGGGTCGCGACGTAGTACGAGTTGCCGTGGTTCTGCTGGAAGGACTCCACGCTCGAGGCGCTCAGCACCATGATCATGCCGATCGCGAGGAGCAGCGAGGTCGCGCCGAGGAGCAGGTAGTACGGCGTGAGTGGTCGGTCGAGCTGGTGTCGCAGAGCGTCGATCCGGCCCCGGAGGCCGCTACGGAGGTCGCTGGTGATCCCACCGGTCGAACCTCGTGCGAACCCGTCAGGTCGGGTGATGGTGACGCTCACGCATCCTCCTGGCTACCGCTGGGGCGTCTGCCGCATCCGGTTCACCGCGTCGATGAACGCATCGCCGCGCGCGCCGTAGTTGGCGAACATGTCCATGGACGCGCATCCGGGAGCGAGCAGCACCGTGTCGCCCGGTCGGGCGAACGCTGCGGCCTGCGCCACCACGCGATCCATGGGAGAAGTCTCGCCGGGAGGCACGCGGAAGACCGGTACATCCGGGGCGTGTCGGGCGAGCGCCTCCGCGATCAGCGGAGCGTCGGCCCCGATCAGGACGACCGCGCGCAGCCGGTCCGCGACCCGGCCGACCAGCTCGTCGAACCGGGCCCCCTTGGCCAGTCCGCCGGCGATCCAGACCACCGGGTCGTAGGCCTGCAGCGACGCGAGCGCCGCGTGCGGGTTGGTCGCCTTGGAGTCGTCGATCCAGGTGACCTCGTCGAAGGTGGCGACGGTGGCGATCCGGTGGCCGTCGGGCACGAAGGCCCGGAGCGCGTCCCGGACCGCGACGGTCTCGACGCCGAAGGACCGGGCCAGTGCCGCCGCGGCCAGGGCGTTGGCGACGAAGTGCGGCGCCGGCGTGGCCAGGTCCGCCAGGGTGCAGAGCTCGGCGGCCGCGTTCTGCCGGTCGTCGCCGAACGCACGGTCGGCGAGCACGTCGTCGACCAGGCCGAGCATCCCGACCCCGGGGGTGCCGAGGGTGAACCCGATGGCACGTGCGCCCTCGGTGACGTCCGCGTCCCGGACGAGCTGCTCGGTGACCGGATCGGCGACGTTGTACACGCAGGCGCGCTCGACGCCGGTGTAGATCCGCCCCTTGTCGTTCCGGTACCGCTCGAACGGCGTTGCCGTCGTCATCGGGTCCGACGGCCAGTCGTCGTACCAGTCGACGTGGTCCTCCGCGACGTTCAGGACGGCCGCCGAGGCCGCCCGCATCGAGGACGTGTAGTGCAGCTGGAAGCTGGACAGCTCGACAGCCAGGACGTCGTACGGGTCCGGGTCCATCACCGCCTCGACGATCGGCAGCCCGACGTTGCCGCACGCGACGGTACGCAGCCCGGAGGTGCGGAGGATCAGCTCCAGCATCTGCACGGTCGTGGTCTTGCCGTTGGTCCCGGTGACGGCCAACCAGGGTGTGGCGTGCTCGGGGTGCCGCAGCCGCCAGGCGAGCTCGACCTCACCCCAGACCGGGATCCCCCGGGCAGCAGCCTGGGCGAGCAGCGGCGCGTCGGGTCGCCATCCGGGCGAGGTCACCAGCACGTCGACGTCGTCGGGCAGTGCCAGCGTGCTGCCCTCGCCGAGACGGACCTGGGCGCCGAGGATCTCGAGCAGGGTGGCCTTCTCCTCGCGCGCCGTGTCGCTGGCGTCGTCGAGCGCGGTCACCGCTGCACCGAGGTGGTTCAGGCTGTCGGCCGCGGCGAAACCCGAGACGCCCAGACCGGCGACGACCGCACGGACGCCCTCCCACGAGTCGAGCTGTCCCAGGTCGTCGAGCTGCCGCCGGGAAGCGGAGCTCACCCGCCGACCACCCATTCGGCGTAGAAGATCCCGAGACCGGCGGCCACGAACACCGCGCCGATCAGCCAGAACCTGATCACGACGGTGATCTCCTCCCAGCCGAGCAGCTCGAAGTGGTGGTGCAGCGGAGCCATCCGGAACAGCCGTTTGCCCTTGGTGACCTTGAAGTAGCCGACCTGCAGGATCACCGACATCGTCTGGACGACGAAGAGACCGCCGAGAAGCGCGAGCAGCAGCTCGGTCCTGGTCATCACCGCCATCCCGGCCACGGCTCCACCGAGGGCCAGCGAACCGGTGTCGCCCATGAAGATCTGGGCGGGCGACGCGTTGTACCAGAGGAAGCCGAAGCAGGCACCGGTGATGGCGGCCGCCACCACGGCCAGGTCGAGCGGGTCCCGGACGTGGTAGCACGACGCCGTGGTCGACGCGTCGAGCGTCACCCGGGTACCGCCGCACGCCTGGTTGTTCTGCCAGATGCACATCAGCGTGTACGCGCCGAAGACCATCATCGAGGCTCCTGCGGCGAGGCCGTCAAGACCGTCGGTCAGGTTCACCGCGTTGCTGGTACCCGCGATGAGCAGCACGATGAACAGCACCAGGACAGCGGTCGGGAGCGTGAACTTCCCGATGTCGCGGGTGAACGAGATCGCGTGCCCGGCCGGGGTCAGCCCGCGCGCGTTCTCGATCGGGTGCACCCGCCAGAGCACCAGCCAGCCGAACACGACGGCGATCACGGTCTGTCCGGCGAACTTGGCCTTGCTGCGCAGCCCGAGGTTGCGCTGCTTGTGGATCTTGATGAAGTCGTCGAGGAACCCGACCGTGCCGAGGCCGACGTACAGGCCCAGCAGGAGCAGCGCCGACATCGACGGCTCCACTCCGGTGATCAGCTTCGCCAGGAAGTAGGCGAGCACGCTGCCCAGCACGATCACCAGGCCGCCCATCGTGGGCGTACCGCGCTTGGTGTGGTGGCTGGTCGGTCCGTCGTCGCGGATCAGCTGGCCGTAGCCCCGGGCCGCGAAGACCCGGATCGCGACCCTGGTCCCGATGATCGTGAAGACCAGCGACAACCCGCCGGCGAGCAGGATCGCTCTCACTCCCCCGCCTCCTTCACGTCCCCGTCGGCCAGCAGCGCCTCGGCGACCCGTTCGAGTCCCGCAGCGCGCGATGCCTTGATCAGCACGACCTCCGTGCCGTCGACATTGTTCCGTACGGCGTCGGCAGCAGCCTGCACCGAGCCGGCGAACAGTGCTGTGTCGTCTGCCTCACCGATGCCGCGGGCACCCTCGCCGACCACGATCACGGTGTCGATCCCGAGCTCGCGGGCCAGCTCGCCGACCGCCAGGTGCTCGGCGTGGCTGGCATCGCCGAGCTCGCGCATCTCCCCGAGCACCGCGATCGAACGCCGCCCGGTCTGGCGGCCGATCCGGGCCAGCGTCGCGAGCGCGGCCGCCATCGAGTCCGGGTTCGCGTTGTACGCGTCGTTGATCACCACGAGGCCGTCGGGCCGCTCGTGCAGCTCCATCCGCCACTTCGACAGCGTCCCGATCGCTGCCAGCGCCTCCGCGACCGCACCCAGCTCGAGCCCGAGCCCGAGCGCCACCGAGACCGCCGCTGCTGCCGCCGCGTTCAGGGCCTGGTGCTCGCCGAGCAGCCGCAGGTGGACCCGGACCCGCTCCACGCCGAGCACCAGGTCGAAGGACGCGCGTCCGAAGGGGTCGAGCTCGACCGCCTCGAGCCGCAGGCCGGCGTCCGCGGAACGTCCGAACGTCCGGACGTGACCCCGGGTGCGCGACGCCATCGCCGCGACCCGGGGATCGTCGAGGTTGAGGACGGCGACGCCGTCGGCGCCCAACGCCTCGACGAGCTCGCCCTTGGCCACCGCGATCGCCTCCTGCGAGCCGAACTCGCCGAGGTGCGCCCGGCCGACGTTCAGGACGGCGCTCACGTCCGGGGGCGCGATCCTGCACAGCAGGGCGAGGTGACCGATCCCGCGAGCACCCATCTCGAGCACCAGGAACCGCGTGCCCGGGTCGGCCCGCAGGACGGTGAGCGGCAGGCCGAGCTCGTTGTTGAACGAGCCGTACGTCGCCACCGTCGGCCCTGCGGCCGCCAGCACGACCGCGAGCATGTCCTTGACGGTGGTCTTGCCCTGCGACCCGGTGACCGCCACCACCTGCAGCACCGGCGAGGCGAGCCGGAGCTCGCGAAGGACGTGCGCGGCGAGCAGCTGGACCGCGGTCTCGACGTCCTCGACGAGGACCGTCGGCACGCCCGTCGGCCGCGACCCGAGCACTGCGGCCGCACCTCCGGCAACGGCTCCGGCTGCGAAGTCGTGACCATCGACGTGCTCGCCCGCGATGGCGAGGAACAAGCCGTCAGGTTCGGGAGCACGGCTGTCCAGGAACGCCGGTCCGCGCACGACCGTCGCGGCGTCCGCCGGATCCCCGAGCACCCCGGCGACCACCTCGGCGATCTCGGCGAGCGTCATCGCGATCATCGGCCGCCCTCCAACGCTGCGCGGACCTCGTCCCGGTCGTCGAACGGGTGCACGGTGCCGGCGATCTCCTGACCGGCCTCGTGTCCCTTGCCCGCCACCAGCACGATGTCGCCGTTCCGGGCCAGGCTGATCGCGTGCCGGATCGCCGTACGCCGGTCACCGATCTCGACGACCTCGGCGCGCCCGGCCACCGGCACCGTTCCGGCGCCGGCGAGAACCGCGGACCGGATGTCGGCAGCGGCCTCGCTCCGCGGGTTGTCGTCGGTGACCACGAACACGTCCGCATCGGCGGCACCGATCGCGCCCATCAGGGGGCGCTTGCCGGTGTCGCGATCGCCACCGGCGCCGAGGACCAGGATCAGCCGCCCGGCGGTCAGCGGTCGCAACGCGGCAAGGGTGGCCGAGAGCGCATCGGGCTTGTGGGCGTAGTCGACGACGACCACGAAGTCCTGGCCGGCGTCGATCCGTTCGAGGCGACCTGGCACCCCGGGGGACCCGGCGATCCCGGTCGCCACGGCACCCGGATCGAACCCAGCCTCCGCCGCCAGTGCTATCGCCGCCAGCGCGTTGGCCACGTTGAACGCGCCGGTCAGCGGAACTCCTGCCTCGAGCCGGACCCCCTGCGGCGTGACCACCGTGAACCGCGAACCCTCCGGACGCAGCTCGACGTCGACGGCGCGCCAGTCGGCGTCGCCCCCGGTCGCCGAGAACGTCCGCATCGGGATGCTCGCCACCGCCAGCAGCCGACGTCCGAACTCGTCGTCGACGTTGGTCAGGCCGAGCCGGGCGCGCTCCGGTGTGAACAGCGAGGCCTTCGCAGCGAAGTAGTCCTCGAGATCGGCGTGGAAGTCGAGGTGGTCGCGACCGAGGTTCACGAAGGCGGCGACGTCGAAGACCACTCCGTCGACCCTGCCCATCACCAGCGCATGGCTCGAGACCTCCAGGGCGGCGCCCTGCACGCCCTGCTCCCTCATCAGCGCGAACAGCGCGTGCAGGTCAGGCGCTTCCGGGGTGGTCAGGGAGGTCTTGATCTCGCGGCCGGCGATCCGGGTACCGACGGTGCCGACGACCGCGGCCGTGATCCCGGCCCGTTCGAGACCGGATTCGAGCAGCCGGGTGGTGGTGGTCTTGCCCTGGGTCCCGGTGACGGCCATCAGCACCAGGTCCGCCGCCGGTTCGCCGTAGATCACCGCGGCGAGCTCACCGAGCCGGCTGCGGGGGTCGTCGACCACCAGGACCGGGACGTCCCCGAGACCGAGAGCCGTGATCGCAGCCAGTCCTTCGGGGTCGGTCAGGACGGCGACCGCACCGGACTCGAGCGCCGCTGGCACGTAGGACGACCCGTGGATCGCGGACCCTGCCAGGGCGGCGTACAGGTCACCGGGACGGACGCGCAGGGAGCTGAGCGAGAGGCCCGTGACCGCGATCCCGGCGGCCCGACCGACGGTGCGGGCACCGATGCGGGCAGCGAGGTCGGTCACCGGGGTGACGGCCGGACGCTCGGGGCGGGTCGGACCCGCCTCGTTCCCGGATGCGAACCCCTGATCAGGCACGGGTCGAACCTATCGGTTCACCAGGTGACGGGCAGGTGGGCGGGTGGGGTGTTGGTCGGGGGCACCGAGTACTTCTGCAGCAGGTACGAGAGGATCTGGCGGAACACCGGGCCAGCAGTCCCACCACCGCTGCCGCCGTTCTTCGGCTTCTTGATCACCACGTAGACCGTGAACCGCGGGTTGTCAGCCGGCGCGAAGCCGGCGAACGAGACGTCGAGCGAGCCGTCGTAGCACCGGCAGGCCGCACCGACCTCCTGGGCGGTTCCGGTCTTGCCGGCGACCCGGTAGCCGGTGATGCCGGCCGCGGGCGCCGTCCCGGCTCCGAGGGTCGTGACCATCTCCATCATCCGCGACTCGGCCGTGGCTGCGGCGGCGCTGATCACCCGGCGTCGCTGGGTCAGCGCCGTACCGACCTTGGCGCCGGTGGTGGTCGTCGCGCTGCCCTTGATCAGGCTCGGCGTGACCAGCTCGCCGCCGTTCGCGACCGCGTTGACCGCCGTGGCCATCTGCAGGGCGTTGACCGAGACGCCCTGGCCGAACGCGACCGTGGCCTGGGTCAGGTCGGTCCAGGTCGGGAGCGCCGGCAGGACCCCGGAGTTCTCGTTGGGCATCCCGATGTCCGGGTTGTGGCCGAGCCCGAAGTCGTTGAGGTAGTTCCACAGCTGGGAGTGCGTGAACTGGCGGGTGGCGAGCACGGTGCCGATGTTCGAGGACTTCGCGATCACGCCGGCGAGGGTGAGGTGGATGTTGCCGTGGTCGAAGTAGTCGTGGATCGTCCGATCCATCACCGGCAGGGTGTGCGGGACCCGGATCCTGGTGCGCGGGGTGACCTTGCCGGCGTTGATCAACGACGAGGTGGTCAGCACCTTCTCGACCGAGCCGGGTTCGTAGGTCTCGGTCAGGGCCCGGCTGCCGCGGTCGTTCTTCGACGAGGCGCCCGGGTCGTTGGCGTCGTACGACGGGTAGTCGGCCAGCGCGAGGATCTCGCCGGTCTTGGTGTCCAGGGCGATCGCCGTACCGGACTGCGCATCGGATCCCTGCACAGCCGTGCGGAGCACCCGCTGGGCGTACCACTGCACGTCGCGGTCGATGGTCAGGGTGAGGTTCTTGCCGTTGACCGGCTTGGTCTCGGTGTTCTCGCCGAGCGGGATCCGGTTGCCGCCGCCGACCTCGTAGGTCTCCGAGCCACCCTTGCCCGCGAGCCGGTTGTTGAACGTCAGCTCCAGACCGGCCAGCGGCTTGCCGTCGGTGTTGAGGAAGCCGAGCAGGTTCGCGGCGATGTCGTTCGCCGGGTAGTCGCGCAGCGGGTCCGGGCGGGTCTCGATCCCCTTGTAGCCGGCCTTGGTGACAGCTGCCGCCGCCGCGGTGGCCTGGGTGGCGGGCACCCGGCGGGCGATGTACGCGAAGCGGATGTCGGGCTTGTTCGCGGGCGCCTGCTTGAGCAGGCTCGCCAGCACCGTGAAGTAGTCGAGGTGCAGCTGGTTCGCCAGGATCCGCGCGATCTGCTCCGCGTGCGGTCGGGTGCGCAGCGGGTCGGCGACGATCATCATCCCGCTGACGGTCTCGGCGAGCGGAACACCGTTGCGATCGGTGATCTCGCCCCGGGTGGCCGGGAGCGGCACCGTGACCAGGCTCTCGGCATCAGCCCGGGCGGCGTACGCCTTCGGGTCGAGGCCCTGGAGCTGGAAGAGCCGGACCCCGAAGACGGAGAGCACCATCGCGATCACGATCAGAGCGATCCGGAGCCGTAGCTCCGAGGAGCCGCGCAGCGAGCGCGAGCCGGAGCCTGCCCTGGGTCGGGGCGAGCGGGGAGGCTGGGTCAACGATGAGCTCCGTGGGCCGGGGTTGCTGAGACATTCCTACCTGTCCCGGCGCCGGTCTTCGTGGAGGCGTGGCCGGTGCCGGTGCGGGTTTGTGTCCCGGTTCCGACCTTGCCGGTCGAGCCCGTCGTCGTCGTGGTCGTCGTGGTCGTCGTCGTGCCGGTGACCGGAGCCTTGACCTTGATGATCAGCGGCGGCGGGTTCAGCGGGGACGGCAGCGCCGGCGGGCGCGGGTTGATCCGCACCGCGTCAGCGGTCGTCGCCGGGGTCGGCTTGCCGACCACCTTCCCGGTGGCGAGGTCCACGAAGGCCGGAACGCCGGGAGCGACCAGACCGAGCCGCTTGCCGGCGACCGCGAGACCCTGGGGGTCGCGGAGGTGGTCCAGCTGGCGCTGCAGCGACTGCTCGCGCGCGGTCAGGGTGTCGGCCCGGGCCTGCAGCCGGGTGGCGTAGAACGAGCCCTGCTGCATGTGGGTGTTGAACATCAGGAGGCCGACCACGCCGGCGCCGAGGACGGCGAAGACCAGCACGGCGAACGGCATCCGGGGTGCACGGGTCACCCGCACCGGGACCAGGGCGAGGCGCGCCCGCTCGACCGCGGCGACCGCCGTACGGGTTGCCGGTCGCTGTACCCGGACCCGCGCCTGACTCATCAAGCTGCTCATGCGTGACCTCGCTTCGCATCGGCCACGAATGAGCTGTGGCTGCTCCGTTGAATGGCTCGCTCGCTTCGCTCGCTCACGCTGCCGTTCCCCTTCGGATCCGTTCGACCGCGCGCAACCGGACGGATGCAGCGCGCGGGTTCTCTTCGATCTCGGCGTCGGTGACCTTCTCGGCACCGCGGGTGATCAGCCGGAGCTCCGGCTGGTACGCCTCGGGCACGACCGGGAGGTCGTGGGGGGCTGTGGAGCGGGTGCGGTCGGAGAAGGCCTGCTTGACCATCCGGTCCTCGAGCGAGTGGTAGCTCATGACCACGACGCGGCCACCGACGGCGATCGAGTCCAGCGCCGCCGGGATCGCCCGTCGGAGCACGCCGAGCTCGTCGTTGACCTCGATGCGCAGCGCCTGGAAGGTCCGCTTGGCCGGGTGTCCCCCGGTACGCCGGGCCGGTGCCGGGATCACGGCGCGGAGCAGGTCGACCAACCGTGCCGAGGAGCTGAACGGCTCGGCCTCGCGCTCGCGGACGATCGCCCGCGCGATCTGGCGGGAGAACTTCTCCTCGCCGTAGCTGCGCAGGATCCGGGCCAGGTCGGCGGCCTCGTAGGTGTTGAGCACCTCCGCCGCGGTGATGCCCTCGGTGTCGTTCATCCGCATGTCGAGCGGTGCGTCCTCGGCGTACGCGAACCCGCGCTCGCGGACGTCGAGCTGCATGGAGGAGACGCCGAGGTCGAACAGGATCCCCTGGACCGAGGCGATCCCGAGTTCGGCGAGGACCTCGGGGATCTCGTCGTACACCGCGTGCACCAGCGTCGTCCGCTCCGCGAACGGCGCCAGCCGCTCGCCGGCGAGCTCGAGGGCGTGCACGTCCCGGTCGACACCGACCACGTGAGCGCCGGGACACCGGGTGAGGACCGCCTCGGCGTGCCCCCCGAGCCCGAGGGTGGCGTCGACGAGCACGCTGCCCGGTTCGACCAGTGCCGGTGCCACCAGGGCAACGACCCGGTCGAGCAGCACCGGGACGTGGCGGGGGTTGCTCATCCTCGGGGCCCTACTTCCCGAGTCCGACGAGAAGGGTGAGGACCAGGGAGAGCGCGACGCTGGCCGAGGCGGAGAACGCCATCACGGCCAGCCCGTCACGCACCTCGTGACGCACCCGCCGTGCCGGTGCGACCGACCCGTTCAGTTCCTGCATGGCTTCGACCCCTGGCTTGTTCTGCGTGAGTGGTGATCGCCTGACCAGGTTCGGGTCCGCTCGCTCCGGGTCGGGGCCGCCTGTCACCGGGGAAGGTGCGACAGATTGCCTCGGGAAGGAGCGGACACGAGCCTCGTCCTGCGATCACCTGTGTTGAGTTGTGGAGCCCTGTGCTCTGGAGCCCTGTGCGGGTGCTTCTAGAAACCCGGGAAGATCTCTTCCTGGACGTCGGAGAACGCCGTTTCCTGCGCGGCCGTGTACGCCGCCCAGGAGGCCGGCTCCCAGATCTCGATCCGGTTGTAGATCCCGATCACGACGCAGTCGCGCTCGATCGCCGAGTACTCGCGGAGCTCGGGAGTCACGGTGATCCGGCCCTGCTTGTCGGGGACCTGGTCGGAGGCGAGCGCGAACAACATCCGCCCGTACGCACGCAGCCGGGCATCGGTCTGGGACGCGTTCTGGAACTTCTCCGCGAAGACCTCGAAGTCGGCCCTGGTGCGCAGGTCGATCGACCGGTCCTGACCTCGGGTGATCACCAGCCCGTCCCCCATCGCCTCGCGGAATTTGGCCGGGAGGAAGAGGCGCCCCTTGTCGTCGAGCTTGGGTTTGAAGGTGCCGGAGAACATCGCGCCACCTCATCCCTCTCTTCCACCACTTTCCCCCACTTTACTCCACATCGCCCCACCGTCAACCACCTTCACCCCATTTCTCTCCCCTTTTGCTCCAGATCCCCGCCCGACCGCCGACGCGGTTGCGGTTCACTAGACCCATGAGTGAAGAAAGGTCGCCGGCCGGCGGCGGACTGGACGCTGTGCGTGCTGTCGCTGACCGGGTGCGTGCCAACATCGAGAAGGTCATCGAGGGCAAGCCCGAAGTGGCGCGGACGGCGCTCGTCGTCCTGCTCGCCGAGGGTCACCTGCTGATCGAGGACGTCCCCGGCGTCGGGAAGACGATGCTGAGCAAAGCCCTGGCCCGGTCGATCGACCTGACCGTGCGGCGGATCCAGTTCACCCCGGACCTGCTGCCCTCCGACATCACCGGCGTCTCGATCTTCAACCAGGACACCCGCCAGTTCGAGTTCCGCCCGGGCGGCATCTTCGCCAACATCGTGATCGGCGACGAGATCAACCGGGCCTCGCCGAAGACCCAGTCGGCGATGCTCGAGTGCATGGAGGAGCGTCAGGTCACCGTCGACAACCAGACCTTCCTGCTCGAGCAGCCGTTCATGGTGATCGCGACCCAGAACCCGCTCGAGATGGAAGGCACCTATGCCCTTCCCGAGGCGCAGCGCGACCGCTTCCTGGCACGGGTCTCGATGGGTTACCCGGTGATGGCGGCCGAGATCGCGATGCTCTCGGCGCGGTCGGTCTCCAGCCCGATCGACGATCTCGAGCCGGTCACCGATGCAGCCGAGATCCGCAAGCTGATCGCGTCGGTCGCCGGCGTGCACGTCTCGACAGCGGTCCAGCGGTACGCCGTCGCCCTGGCCACCGCGACCCGCAAGTCACCCGAGCTGAGGCTCGGGGCCTCGCCACGAGCCACCCTGCACCTGGTGCGTGCGGCGAAGGCATCGGCCGCCCTGTCCGACCGGGACTTCGTCGTGCCCGACGACCTCCACGAGCTCGCGCCGGCCGTGCTGGCACACCGGCTGCTGCCGACGGTGGAGTCGGCGATGGCGGGACGCGGACCGACCGAGATCCTCGGCGACCTGCTCGCCACCGTTCCGGTCCCCGACTGATCCGGCGATGACGATCGCGTTCCGGGCAGCAGCTCGACGGGCAGCTCCGGTCGCCGACCGCGGCGGCTTCGTCGCTGCGCTGCGATCGCTGACCCTGCGCGGGCGCGGCTTCGTCGCTGCCGGGATCACGGCGGCGGTCTGCGGGGTCGCGATGGGCGAGCGCGACCTGGTCCGGATCGGCGCCCTGGTGCTGCTGCTGCCGGTCGTCACCGCGGGACTGGTCACCCGGTCTAAGCACCGGCTCAGCCTGACCCGGACCCTGACGTCGACCCAGATCGAGGTCGGGCAGACCACGGCGGTGCACCTGGACCTGACGAACCTCGGTAGTCGCACCGGCCTGCTGCTCCTGGAGGAGCACCTGCCCTGGGCCCTGGGTCAGAGGCCGCGGTTCGTGGTCGATGCGATGCAGCCCGGATGGCACCGGCGGTTCGATTACCCGGTGCACGCCGACGTCCGCGGCATCTACGAGCTGGGCCCGATGCGCGTCCGCGTCGCCGACCCGTTCGGGATGCTCGCGCTGCACCGTCCGTTCACGCGCACCACCTCGGTGGTCGTCGTCCCGGCCACCGAGCCGTTGCCGCCGATCCCGCTGCTCGGCGCCTGGACCGGAACCGGTGACAACCGGCCACGCCCCTTCTCGAGCGGCAGCGCTGCCGACGTCACCGTGCGCGAGTACCGGCACGGTGACGACCTCCGCCGGGTGCACTGGCGCAGCAGCGCGAAGACCGGAGAGCTGATGGTGCGTCGCGAGGAGCAACCGTGGCAGTCCCGCTGCACGCTGTTCCTCGACAACCGGGCCCGCGCCCACCGTGGTGCCGGGCCGGACTCCTCGCTGGAACGTGCCGTCACGGTCGCAGCCTCGATCGCGGTCCACCTCGCCGGTCACGGCTTCCAGGTACGCCTCGTCAGCGCGGACGGTGAGGCCGACGTCCTCGGCGCCGGCGAGCACGCGTGGCACGACGGCGACATCGGAACCCGTGCGCGCCCGCTGCTGGAGAAGCTCGCCGCGCTGCCGACGTCAGCCGCGGCTGAGATCAGCACCGGCTGGGTCGACGAGACCGTGACCGCCGGCATGGTCATCGGTGTCCTCGGCGCGCTCTCGGATCGCGACCGGGTCTTCATGTCCCGGCTGCACACCCGCGGCAACGCGTCGTACGCCATCGCGCTGGACGTCGAGACCTGGGCAGGACGAGCGGGGGCCGGAAGCACCGGCCGGCCCGGCAACGGCGAGACCGCGAGCTGGCTCCAGCAGCGCGGCTGGAAAGCCGCCACCCTCGACCGCGGTGCATCGCTTCCGGCCGCGTGGCAGGAGCTCGGTCGATGACCGGCCCGAGCACCGCGGCCCGGAGCGGGCGCCCTGCCGGGACGAGCCTCATCGACCTGGTGCTGCCCGAGCTCGCCATCGCGGTCCTGGCAGGAGCGATGGCTTGGCTGTCGCTGTGGTCGTGGCGCGGTCTGATCGAGGAACCAGAGCGCGTCATCGATCCGGCCTTCGCCGCGACCTTCCTGGTCGTGGCGGTCGGGGTGCTCGGCCGGACGCTGCGCATCGTCTGGTTCGCGACCTTCGCCGCCCAGGTCGTCGTCGTCCTGCTCTGGTTCCACCACCACTTCGCGATCGGCGGGGCTGTCGGCGGCTGGGTTCCCACGCCGTCCAGCACCAGCAACCTCGCCTCGCAGGTCCGTCACGGAGCCGCGACCGTCGACAAGTACCGCTCCCCCGTCCTCGCTGCGCACACCGACGCCGTGGTCTACTTGGTCGCGGCTTCGCTTCTGGTGCTGCTCGCGGTCGACCTGATCGCCTGCGGCCTGCGACGTGCACCGTGGTCGGGGATCCCGGTACTGATCGCGATGTCGATCCCGATCAGTGTCCTGGACACCCGGCTCTCGCCGGTCGTGTTCGTCGGTGTGGCGCTGCTGTTCGTCGTGCTGCTCGCCGCGGTCGAGACGGACCGGGTCCTGGACTGGGGGCAGACGGTCACCGGCCGCCGCAGTCGTCCCGGTGAGACCGAACGGATCCTGGACCGTACGTCGGTCAGCGGGCGCGCCTTCCGGATCGGGGTGGTCACGGCCGCAGCCGCACTCGTGCTGCCGGTGCTGGTCCCGGTGGCCGACGGATTCCTGAACCGTGACCACGGCAAGCGCGGCGGTTCCGGGCACACCAGCCGGGTCACGCTGACCAATCCACTGGTGACCATGCAACGTGATCTGGTGCGCCACGACCACGAGGTGCTGCTCTACGCGAAGACCGACGCGCCCGACCCGACGTACGTCAAGACCACGGTGCTGGACAAGTTCAACGGGGAGGCCTGGTACCCGTCGGCACGCGACCTGCCGGTCTCGAACCGGGCGACCGGCCGGCTGCCGGATCCAGCCGGGATCGACTTCACGACCCGGGGCATCACGTCGTCCTGGTCGATGCAGCTGTCCGAGTCGTTCTCGACCAGCTGGCTTCCGGTGCCGTACTCCACCAGGACGATCCAGATCGACAGCGGTGACTGGCGCTACGCCGAGCCGACCCTCGACATCGCCGATGCCGGCGGTCACGCGTCACTCGGAACGGTCAGCTACCAGCTGACGGCACTCGCGCCGCAGTACGCCGCGGACGACCTGGACGCCGCGAACCCGGCACCGGAATCGATCCAGGGTCCGATGACGGCCCTGCCCAAGGACTTGCCGGCCGAGGTCAGGACGATCGCCCGTCAGGTGACGGCATCGGGAACCACTCCGTACGCCAAGGCGGTCCTGCTGCAGAACTGGTTCCGGACCGGTGGCGGGTTCACCTACTCCCTGGCCCAGCAGGACGGCGACGGAGAGGCCGAGCTGCTCCGGTTCATCACCACGGACAAGAGCGGGTTCTGCGAGCAGTTCGCTGCGGCGATGGCCGTGATGGCGCGTTCCCTGGGCATCCCCGCCCGGGTCGCCGTCGGCTTCCTCCAGCCGGAGCCGTCCGACGCGGGCATCTACAACTACACGTACACCAGCGACGACCTGCACGCCTGGCCCGAGATCTACCTCCGCGGATCGGGCTGGGTCCGGTTCGAACCGACACCCTCGATCCGGACCGGCCCGGCACCGCCATGGACCCAGCAGCAGGTTGCCAGCCCACCGACGACCCAGACCCCCACGGCCCAGCCGAGCATCGCCCGGCCACGTCCCACTCCCGGTGTGGCGACGGATCAGCCGGTGGCGACATCGTCGCACTCCAACCGCTGGACGTCGGCTCCGGCGATCGTCGCCGGCCTGCTCGTGCTGCTGCTCCTCGCTGCGGGGCCGAGGCTGCTGCGCTCGTCGCAACGCCGTCGACGCCTGCGGCCCGACGACGATGCCGTGGTCGAGCATGCCTGGGACGAGCTCCGGGCCACCGCGATCGACTTGGGCGTCCCCTGGCCCGAGGGACGGTCGGCGCGCGAGATCGGCGCTGTGCTCGTCCGGCAGGCATCTGCTCTTCCCGATGACGTCCGGCTGCTCGAGCGTTTCGTCGAGCTGCTCGAGCGCGCCCGCTACGCCGAGGAGTTCTCCCTGGACGACGACTCCCGGGCGCACGTCGTGGCCACCGTCGAGCGATGGACGGACCTCCTCACTGCTGCTGTCTCACGGCAGAGCGCCCGGATGGCGCAGGTGCTTCCTCGGTCGTTGTGGGACCGCAAGCGACCTGTCGGCGCCGAGCCACCTAGCTCGACGATGACCGAGGTCAGCTGAGAGGCAGGTCGTCCCGCCCGGGGCCGAGGTTCAGAAACCCTGGCCGCGACGCTGCTGCCAGCGCTGCTCCATACGCTGCATGAACGTGCCCTGACGGGATGCCCGCGGTGCCCGCTGACGGCGTTGACGCTTCGGCTTGGTCGTCCGACCGCCGTCGATCACCTCGAAGCGGTGCGGGTGGTCGTCGAAGTCGAAGAGCGCATCCGGGGCCGGACGGTCCTCGGGGGCACGATGGCCTCTCCAGGCAGCAAGTCCGACCATGGCGGACCCGAGCATGACCAGGAATCCGAGGATCCCGAGCCACGGCATCTCAGCCATCGTGCCGCCCATGAGCATCGCGATCCCGCCCAGGAACACGGCGCCCGCGGCGAAGGTGCGCATCTTGGCGACCCGACGCAGGGTCCGGCCCTGCAGAGCAGAGACGAACTTCGGGTCCTCTGCGGCAAGGGCGCGTTCCATCTGCTCAAGCAGACGGAGCTCCTCTTCCGAGAGCGGCACGACTTCCTCCAGGTGACCGACGACACATCCAGTTACCACCAAGTCTAGGCAGGCTCTGGTCAACGCGGTACCCGAGATCAGGAATTCCCTTCTGTGAATCCTTCGACCGCCCGATCCACGCCGCCACGCGGCCCGTCAGGGTCGATCCCCACCGAGCAGTGTCGCCGGCCGTACGGCGCCCCGTCCGAACCGCCGGCCGGCCAGGTCGACCGCCCGGTCGGCCTCGGCCCAACCGTGTTCGCGCGCGCCCAGAACCAGCTGGCGTTCGCTCCCCACCCGGGGCCGCAAACCCTCGACCCGGACCCCGACCAACCGGATCCGGCGACCGGTCGGGAGCGCCTCGAAGAGCCGCACCGCAGCGGCGTGGACCTCGGAGCTCACATCGGTCGGGTCGGGAAGCGTGCGCGAGCGGGTGATCGTCTCGAAGTTGCTGTAGCGGACGCGGATGGCCACCGTGCGTCCCGCGTACCCCGCCCGTCGCATCCGGCCCGCGACCTTGCCCGAGAGCCTGAGCAGCTCGCGCCGGATCACCACCGGGTCCGCGGTGTCGCGCGAGAACGTCTCCTCGGCACCCATGCTGCGTTCGGGGTCGTCCTCCGACCGCCGAGGCACCAAGGTGCTCCGGTCCGTGCCCCAGGCCAGGTGGTGCAGGTGCGCTCCTGCCGCCTGACCGAGCATCTGCCGCAGCGTCGGCAGCGGGATCCGGGCAACGTCGCCCACCGTCTCCAGGCCGAGGCGTCGCAGCCGGTCCCGGGTCTTCTCCCCCACCCCGAACAGCTCGCCGACGTCGAGCGGGTGCAGGTAGTCGATGACCCGGTCGGGCGGAACCATCAGCACCCCGTCGGGCTTCGCCCGACGACTGGCGAGCTTCGCCACCGAGACCGTCGCGGCCAGTCCGACCGAGCAGGTGATCCTCTGCTCGTCATGGATCCGGGCCCGCAACCACTCGGCGATCTGGAGCGGCGTGCCGCGCTCGCGGGCAGATCCGCTGACATCGAGGAACGCCTCGTCCAACGAGTACGCCTCGACCAGGGGCGTCACCTCGCGAAAGGTCTCCATCACCGAGCGTGAGACCGCCTCGAAGGCCGCGAAATCAGGCGCCAGCCGGACGGCCTGGGGACACAGCTGGGCGGCCATGGTCCCGGACATCCCGGACCGGACGCCCAGCCGCCGGGCCAGGTAGTTCGCCGACAGCACCACACCGCGGTGTCCCCCGCCGACGATCACGGGCAGATCGACCAGCTCGGGGTGGTCGCGCAGGGCGACCGAGGCGTAGAACGCGTCCATGTCGACGTGCAGCAGCGGACAGGACCGCGAGTCGTCGCTCAACGCCGGCTCCGCCCGAGCGGCGAGCAGCCCTCAGGGTCAGTGGACGGCCAGGACGTGCAGCTGCGCGGCGAGGGTGCGGTACTCGGGCCGGTCGGCGACGGCGCGCTCGAGCTCGAGCAAGCTCTCAACCGCGCCTGGTTCGAGGTCGAGCAGGGTCGAGGGGACCAGATCGGTGAAGACCCGGACTGCGTGGATGCCCTCGACGACGTACCCGCCTCCGACCAGCAACGCATCGATCTCGTCGTGCGTGAAGCGCCGTTCTGCTCCCTGGTCACCGTCGAGACCGGCACGGGCCTGAACGAAGTGCCCGGCCATGGCCCGGGCGAGCACGGCGGCGTGACGTTGGCTGACCACCAGGCTGAGCGTGCCGCCGGGTCGCAGCACCGTGGCGATCGTCGCGAGCGCGGCTGCCGGATCGTCGAGCAGTCCGAGCACCTCGTGGCACAGGACCAGATCCGCGACACCGGAACCGACCAGGTCGGGCAAGGTGGCGAGGTCGCCCTGAAGACCGACGACACCATCGGCGACGCCACGTTCAGCGGCACGGCGACCGAGCGCCGCGAGCGCGTCAGGGCTGGGGTCGACCACGGTGACGCGGTGTCCGAGCTCGGCGACCCGTACGGCGAACCCGCCGGTGCCACCGCCGATGTCGACGACGGTCTGGTCGGCGGCTGCGTCGAGCCGGGCTCGGCACGCCTCCCAGACGACAGCGGTCCGGACCGACGCTCGGCGTTCCAGGGGTCGATCCATACCGCGAACACTAATCGGTCGGCTTCGCGCATCGACGGCTCAGGCCACCCGGATCGGAGCATGTCCGGTGAGTCCCAGCGCGGTTTCGACCAGTGCCAGGAACCTGTCGGCGTCCCGGACCAGGTCGTCGGCCTCACGCTCGGTCACGGCTCGTCGTGACCCGGACTCCGCGGCCGACCGCTTCTGCGCACCGGCGGAGAAGAAGGTCGCCCACTCGGCGAACTCCGGTGCCACCTCGGTGAGCAGCACCCAGGCGTTCTTCTGGCGGCGTCGCGCCACCGGGAGCGGCTGGGCCCGCGCGGCCAGCAGAGCAGCGGTGGCCCGCAGCGCCGACACGTGGGCAAGCGCGTACCGCTGCGGTACGTCGGTGCTGGTGATCGCCTCGCGCAGCGACTCCGCTGATCGCTCGAGGTACGAGTGCGTCGCCGCGGGAAGGTGGAAATCCATCCTCGGCCTCAGACCATCGAGCCGGCCAGGCGCCAGACGCCCTCGGCTCCGTCGAAGGCCAGGTCGAACACACCGAAGCCGGGGTCGTCGGGGGTGGAGACGGCACGGCCACGGGCCGCCGACACCCGCCACACCTCGCGCTCGCGCACCAGCTCGGACCGGCCGGGGCGCTCCTCGGGACGACTCAACCACCAGGCGCCGCTCTCCACCCAGTGCGCGACGATCGAGCGCACCAGCCAGAGCCGCCCGCGCCACAGGAACTGCTGCGGACCGTCCTCCGGCAGCTCCGCCACGCGCGGTTCGTCGAGACACAGCACGTCGCCTGCCGCCGCCTGTCGCTGCGGGCCGTCGGCTCCGTAGCCGGGCACAGGCCCCTTGCGCACCTCCACCAGGTCCTCGTATCGCCGCACTGTCGTCTCCTTCCGCTCTCGTCGCCGTGGCTGCTCGCCCTTGTCGGTGCTCCGGTGGAGGATGGGGGTCGAGGTCATCCCCCACCGGAGTCATTCGAACGTCTGTTCGAATGACTCCAAGGTACACCGCCCCACGGACAGGACGTCAAGACCTCCTTTCTTCGGCGTGGGATACGTTCCCGCCATGGCCGACCCAGACCAGTCCGAGCAGCACGAACAGCACGAGCACGCGTCCGTCGCGCAGTTCCGGAGCCGGCTCCGCGAGCTCGGCGGCCAGGGCCGGATCGTCGTCCTACCCGATGCCGTGCACACCGCCGCCCTGGCCGCCGAGGCTCTCGGGTGCGAGGTCGGCGCGATCGCGAACAGCCTGCTGTTCGCCGTACCGGACGCAGGCGGTGGAGACGACCTGCCGGTGCTGATCCTGACCTCGGGGGCGCACCGGGTCGACACCGACAAGGTCGCTGCGGCCCTAGGCGTGGAGTCGCTCAAGCGGGCCCGGCCCGAGTTCGTCAGGCAGGTGACCGGTCAGGTCATCGGCGGGGTCTCGCCGATCGCGCACCCGGCCCCGATCCCGACGTACCTCGATCCGGCGCTTCGGGCGTACCCCGAGATCTGGGCAGCAGCCGGGCATCCGGCCGCGGTGTTCTCCACGTCCTACGACGAGCTGCAGGGCCTGACCGGCGCCGTCGAGCTGGAGGTCGGCTGACCGTGGAGCTCTGGATCAACCCGTCCTGCAGCAAGTGCCGCGGCGCCAAGGCCGAGCTCGACGCGGCCGGGATCAGCTACACCGAGCGGCGCTACCTCGACGACCCGCCCAGCGCCGCCGAGCTGGCCGAGGTGCTGGACCGGATGGGGCTCGACCCGTGGCACATCGCGCGCGACGCCGAGACCCGTGCAGCCGGGATCGACCTCCCCCAGGACCCGGCACACCGCGACGACTGGATCGCGGCGATGGTCGCCGCGCCGCAGACGATCCAGCGTCCGATCATCACGGCGACCGACGGCACGACGGTGGTCGCGCGCGACGCTGCCACCCTGGACGACCTGGTGGCCCGCGAGCTCAGCTGATCAGGGCGTGCCGTACAGACCCTGCGAGTACTGCTCCCCGTAGTAGGCATCGAGCTCCTCGAGCGTGAGCCCGGTCTGCTCGGTGGTGTGCGCGATCACCGCACGGCGCGGGATCTTCCCGTCCGGGTCCCACGTCTCCGGCACCCAGATCCCGGACCGCAGGAACGCCTTCGAGCAGTGGCTGAAGACCTCGTCGACGTCGACCACCACGGCCAGGATCGGACGGTGACCCTTGACGACCAGCTCGTCGAAGAACGGGGCGTCCGCGACCAGTCGCGCCCGGCCGTTGATCCGCAGGGTGTCGCCGCGGCCGGGGATCAGGAAGTTCAGTCCCACGTGCGGGTTCTCGAGGATGTTCCGGTAGCCGTCCGCACGACGGTTCCCGGGACGCTCGGCGATCGCGATCATGGTGTCGTCGAGGACGTGCACGAGGTCACCCGCGGGATCGCCCTTCGGCGACGCGTCGCAGCTGCCGTCCGAGGAGGCGGTGGCCATCACGCAGAACGGCGAGGCCGCCAACCACGCCCGGTCGAGATCGTTCAGGGTGGTCCGGACCTTGTCGCGCACCCGTGGGATCGGCTCACCGAGGAGTGCGACCAGCGCGTCGACCTCGGTGACCTCCTGCCACTGCCGGGGATCGTCCACCTGATGAAAGTACGGCACCACCGGGGCGACCGGGTTTCGTCGCCGGACCCTAAGGTGTGCCCATGGCGCGAGTGGTGGTGATCGGTGGCGGGTTCGGCGGACTGGCGAGTGCGGCCAGACTGGCGAAGCTCGGGCACGACGTCACCCTCGTCGAGGCGTCCGCGAAACTCGGCGGAGCCCTCGGGTACGTCGAGAAGGACGGCTTCCGGTGGGACTCCGGGCCGACCAGCACCCTGCTCCCGGCAGTGATCCGCGACTTCTTCCGCAAGTCGGGCCGGCCCGCGGAGAAGGAGATCGACCTGGTCGCCCTCGAACCGGTCCAGCAGCACCGCTTCCGCGACGAGACCGTGCTGGACCTGCCCGGAGGCAGCCGCGCCGCTCAGCTGGACGCCGTCGAGTCTGCCCTGGGGCCGGGCGCCGGCGGCCGGTGGATCTCCTACGTCGACGACTTCGCCGAGGTCTGGGAGGTCCTGCGCAAGGACTGGTTCGAGCGGCCCTGGTCACCCGAGCACGCACCGAAGCAGACCCGTGAGCTGCTCGAGACCCGGTTGTCGCTGCACAAGATGGTCACCAAGGAGTTCAAGGACGAGCGCCTCCAGGCACTGGCGATGTATGCGGCGACCTTCGAGGGCCACGACCCCCGCAACGTGCCCGCGTGGTTCGGCGTCTGGTCCTACGTCGAGCAGAACTTCGGGTCCTGGACGTTGCCCGGCGGGATGGGTCAGCTCGTCGACGTCCTGGCTGATCGCCTCGCTACCCGCGGCGTCACCGTCCTGACCTCGACCACCGCCGAGGACCTGGTCGTCGAGAACGGTCAGGTCGTCGCGGTCACGGTCGCCGGCGGGCCCGGCGGCATCGGCACCGAATCGCTCCCGGCGGACAGGGTGGTGGTCGCCATCGACCCGCGACGGCTGCCCGCACTACGCCGCTACGTCGAACGGACGATGCCGGTGATCCCTCCGGTGATCTCGCACATCGGTGTCGTGGGCGAGGTCCCCGAGCTGCCGCACGAGATCATCCTGCACGGCGAGGCCACCATCACGGTGCGCACGAACGGCACCGCCCCGGAGGGCGCGCACGCCTGGACGCTGATCGGCCGCGGCCAGCTGTCGGAGGACATCGTGACCGCGATGCAGCGCGGCGGGATCCGGGTCCGCGAACAGGTCGAGCTCCGGGTCGACCGGTCCCCGCGCGACCTGGTCACCGACTGGAACGGCTCCCCCCAGGGCGTGCTCTGGCAGGGTCGCGGCACGGTCCGGCACCGGCTGGGATCGACCGCGCCGATCGCAGGAGTCTTCCTCGCCGGCGCGCACACCACCCCGGGAGCCGGCCTGCCGAGCGTCGGCCTCTCCGCCGCGCTGGTGGCCCAGCTGATCGGTCCGGCTCAAGCGTGAACGGCCAGCGCTGAGTAGATCTCGCGCGTCGCCTTGGAGCGGTTCAAGGTGTAGAAGTGCAGACCAGGGGCGCCGCCGGCGAGCAGGTCGTCGCAGAGCTCGGTGGCGATCCGGATGCCCTCGGCACGAACGGCCTCGGGGTTGTCGACGAGCGGTTCGATCCGGGCCAGGACCTCGTCCGGCATCTCGCGGCCGGACAGCTCCACCATCTTCGTCATCGAGCCGAACGCGAGGATCGGCATGATTCCGGGGATGATCGGGATGTCGACGCCGGCGGCCTCGGCGCGCTCGACGAGACCGAAGTAGTCCGACGCGCGGAGGACCATCTCGGTGATCGCGAACTCCGCCCCGGCGTCGTACTTGGCGCGCATGACGGCGACGTCGGCTTCGATGCCGGCGGCGTCGCGATGACCTTCGGGGAACATCGCCACACCAACCGCGAAGTCGTGGCGCTCCTTGACGATGCCGACCAGATCGGCGGCGTAGTCGATGCCTCCGTCGGTGGACACCCAGGGCGTGCCCGGACCGCCGGCAGGATCGCCGCGCAGTGCCAGCACGTTGCGGACGCCGGCAGCGGCGAGCGAGTCGAGGATCTCGCCGAGCTCGGCGACGGTGTGGCCCACGCACGTCAGGTGCGCCATCGGCGTCATCGACGTCTCGCGGGCGATGCGTCCGGTGATGTCGATGGTCCGGTCGCGTGTCGTTCCGCCCGCGCCGTACGTCACCGAGACGAAGGTCGGACGCAGCGACTCCAGCTCGCCGAGCGAACGCCAGAGCACCTCCTCACCTGCCTCGTCCTTGGGGGGGAAGAACTCGAAGGAGAAGGAGCGTTCGCCCGACGCCAGCAGGGTCGCGATGCTCGTAGGTCGTCCCGTCGCCATGGCGCCGAGGATACGGGGCTACGCTCGCGCCGTGACCGAGTCTCAGGAAGTTGCGCTCCCCGGTGACTCCGGGTCGTGGGACCCGACCGACTTCCGCGCCGGCATCGAGAGCTGCGTCCAGGCCTTCATCGACGGCCAGGACTCCTGGCTGGCCGAGCTCGGTGAGGACGCCCGTCGACTCGTCGAGCACGCCCGGATCAGCGTCTCCGGCGGCAAGCGCTTCCGGGCCGCGTTCTGCTGGTGGGGCCACCTCGCGGTCGCCGAGCCCGAGGACCACGACGCGCTGCTGCGGGCCTGCGCCTCGCTCGAGCTGCTGCACGCCAGCGCGCTGGTCCACGACGACTACATGGATGCCTCCGACGTACGGCGTGGCCGACCGGCGACGCACCGCGCGTTCGAGACCCTGCACCGCGAGCGCGGCTGGAACGCCGGCGCCGGCCAGTACGGCGCGGCCGCCGCGATCCTGCTCGGCGATCTGCTGCTCTCCTGGTCCGACGAGATGCTGCGCACCTGCGGCCTCGAACCGGGCCGCGTCCTGAACGCGCTCGGCTACTTCGACCTGACCCGGACCGAGGTCGTCGCCGGTCAGTTCCTCGACGTCTCGGCCCAGGCCCGGGGCACCACCGACGTCGAGGTCGCGATGCAGGTCGTCCGCTACAAGTCCGCCAAGTACTCGATCGAGCGACCGCTGCACATCGGGGCTGCGCTCGCCGGCGCCGGGCCGGAGAAGATCGCCGCGCTCTCCCGCTTCGGGCTGCCGCTGGGCGAGGCCTTCCAGCTCCGCGACGACCTCCTCGGGGTGTTCGGCGACCCGGAGGTGACCGGCAAGCCGGCCGGCGACGACCTGACCGAGGGCAAGCGCACCGTGCTGATCGCGCTCGCTCTCGATGCACTGCCCGCTGCCGAGCGCGAGCACCTCGACACCAGCCTCGGCCGACCGCTCGCCGAGACCGAGGTCGTCGAGCTGCGGCGGATCATCGAGGCCAGCGGTGCCCACGACCAGGTCGAGCAGGTCATCACCGGGTTGACCGAACGCGCGCTCGAGGCCCTGGACGCGGCCGACGTGCGAGCTGATGCCCGCGGGATCCTGCGCGACCTCGCTGCGGCTGCCACCCAGCGCGGGTTCTGAGCGCAGCGTGCGCGGCATCTTCTTCGACGAGGAGTCCGCTCGCGGGGCGGAGCGGAAGCTCGTCGCCGACGGCTACCAGGTCGAGCTCACCCGGGTGCGCTTCGCCGGGGAGGACGACGACGAGGGCCATCCCTGGGCGATCACCACGGACGCCCCGGAGATTGTGCTGGAGCTGCTCGTGGACCGGTACGACGGCTGGCTGGACGACGAGGTCGTCGAGACGCCCCGGCCAGTTCTGGCCCCTGAACCGTTGCCGGACGCACCGCGACGGCGGCACCGTCCGGACTGAGTCCAACGGCGGTGTCCTACAGGGACATCGCCTGGGCGCGCCGCTTGGTCTCGGAGCCCCGGTTCTCCCGGAGCGCGTCGATCGGGCGCCCCGGCAGGGTGTCGTCCGGGGTGAACATCCACGCCAGGATCTCGCGGTCGTCGTAGTTCCCGTCGTGCAGCATCGTGAGCAGCCCGGGCACACCCTTGACGATCTCGCCGTCCATGATCAGCTCCGCCGGGACCTGCTGGCCGGCCCCGGGAACCGGCACCGCGGCGGCGAGCTGGTGCTCGCGGATGTACTGACGCACCTTGCTCACCGACACGCCGAGCGCATCGCCGGCATCCTTCCAGTCCAGCCAGGAAGGAATCAGGGCGCCGAGGTCGGGGGTCTGGTCACCAGAGGAGTCGCTCACGAGCCCATGTTCTCAGCCGCGCTGCGTTCCCGCGATTCCGGGCCCCGTGCAACTAAACTCAGCGCTTGGCCGGGACCTTCCCCTCCGGCCGGACCATGGAGGCTGTCGTGGAGCGCACTGAGGTGGGTCGTGGAGACGACCCGCTGATCGGCCGCGTCCTCGACGGCCGCTACCGGGTCGGCGCGCGCGTCGCCCGGGGCGGCATGGCGACGGTCTACCAGGCCGAGGACCTCCGGCTCGAGCGCACCGTCGCGGTCAAGATCATGCACTCGGGCCTCGGGGACGATCCGGAGTTCGTGGCCCGGTTCGAGCGCGAAGCCCGCTCCGCGGCCCGGCTCTCGCACCACAACGTCGTCTCCGTCTTCGACCAGGGCGACGACCACGGCACGCTGTTCCTGGTGATGGAGTACGTCCCCGGCACCACGCTGCGCGACGTGATCCGCGCCGAGGCGCCGATGGATCCGGGCAAGGCGCTGGAGATCATCGAGCCGGTGCTGGCAGCGCTGGCGGCCGCCCACGGGGCCGGGATGATCCACCGCGACATCAAGCCCGAGAACGTGCTGCTCTCCACGGACGAGGATTCCGGTGCGGGCCGGGTCAAGGTCGCCGACTTCGGGCTGGCCCGCGCGGTCAACGCGGAGACCCAGCACACCGCGACCGGCGGCGTCCTGATCGGCACCGTCTCCTACCTCTCCCCCGAGCTCGTGGTGGACGGCAAGGCCGATGCCCGGTCGGACGTCTACGCCGTCGGCGTGCTGATGTACGAGATGCTGACCGGGGTCAAGCCGCACCAGGCCGACACCCCGATCCAGATCGCCTACAAGCACGTGCACGAGGACATCCCGGCGCCGTCCGCGCGGGTGCCGGGACTGCCGGCGTACGTCGACGCGCTGGTCGCGCGGGCCACGGCACGTGACCGGGACCTGCGCCCGTCCGATGCCCGGGTCCTGCTCCACCAGGTACGCCGGGTCCGGCAGGCACTCGACCACGGCGTGGTCGACGACCCCGAGCTGACCGCCGACCTGCTTCCCAACGCCCCGCGAACGGAATCGACCGGGGAGCTTCCCTTCGGTGACGACGAGGTCCACGACCACGACACCGAGCTGACCACGCCGGTGCCGTCGGTGCCGGTCACCCCGGTGCGGAGCGCGCCGGTAGCGGCACCCCTGCGGCAGACCCCGCCCCAGCGACCGCTGCCGCCACCGCCGGTGGTCGCTGCCGAACCGCGTCCGCCCCGACGTCCCCGTCGTTCGCGCCGTGGGCTGTACCTGCTGATCGGCGTCCTGGTGGTCGCCCTGCTGGTCGGCATCGGGGCCTGGGACCTGGGTCGCGGTACGACGACCCCGGCCGTGATCAACCTGACCGAGGCCGCCGCGAAGGCCCGGATCGTCAAGGCCGGGCTCACGTTCAAGGTCGGTGACCCGGCGTACTCGGAGACCATCGCGAAGGGTTCGGTGATCCGGACCGATCCGGCCCAGGGCGCCCGGATCTCCAAGCACGGCACCGTGACGGCGGTCATCTCGCTCGGACCGGAGCGGCACAGCGTGCCCAGCGGCCGGGGCAAGACCCTCGAGCAGATGCAGTCCCTGCTCACCGCGGCGTCCCTGACGGTGGGGACCGTGACGCAGCGCTACAACCCGACCGTTCCCGAAGGAATGGTCGTGACCACTGATCCGCCGGCGTCCACGCCGCTGAAACGCGGTACCGCGGTCGACGTGATCATCAGCCGGGGCCCCCGGCCGATCACGATCCCGGACTTCACCGGCAAGTCCGGCGCGAAGGCGAACACCAAGCTCACCAAGCTCGGGTTCAAGGTCGACGTCGAGAAGGACTTCAGCGACACGGTCGCCAAGGGCACGGTCATCTCGCAGACCCCGAACGCCGGCACCGGGTTCAAGGGTGACCCGATCACGATCGTGGTCTCCCAGGGACCCGAGCTGATCGAGATCCCGAAGGTGAAGGGGTCGAACGCCGACGACGCCACCGCGGCGCTCCAGGCCCTCGGCTTCGTCGTCGAGGTGGTGCACAACGGCCTGTTCGTCGGCGCGAACGTCGTGGTCGGGTCGAATCCTGCCGCCGGGACGATGGCACCCAAGGGCAGCACCGTGATCCTCAGCATCGTCTGACGCACATCGGGGCGGCAACCAGGTCGTGGTCGCCGCCCCGATGCGTCATCGGTGGTCCGGTGCTACTCCGTGACGATGCCGACCGGCACGGCCGACGGCTGGTCCTTGCGGATGACGAAGGCCACCAGGAACAGCGTCACCACGAGCATCAGCGTCGCGGCGTCGAACGCAGCGTGTGCGCCCGAGAGGAACACCGCGTGCGCCCGGGTGACCGGGTCGGAGAACGAGGCCAGGTCGACCGAGCGGCTGGCGTGGCCCGAGACCGTGACCAGACCGGCCAGACCCAGCGCCGAGCCCAGCTGCTGGGCGACGTTGACCAGGCCTGCCGCGGCACCCGACTCGTGCGGCTGCACGTCGTGCAGAGCCGAGGAGGTGAGCGGCACGAAGGCCAACCCGTTCCCGAGGCCCAGCAGCACCAGTGCCACCACCACGTCGCCGTACCCGCTGCTCGCGTCGAGCCTGGTCAGCCAGACCAGCGAGAGCAGGCTCAGGACGCCACCGACGACCATCACGATCCGCTCACCGAACTGCTCGACCAGGAACCGCGAGCTGGACTGCGAGGCGATGAAGACGCCTGCGGTCATCGGCAGGAACGCGAGCCCTGCCTGGATCGGCGTGAAGTCGAGGACGTCCTGCAGGTACTGGGTGAGGAAGAAGAACGCACCCATCGCACCGGCGATCAGGAACATCCGACCGAGCAGCGCGCCGCTGCGTACCCGGCTGGCGAACAGGCTCAACGGGGTGATCGGCTCGGCGGCCCGGCGCTCGATCGCGACGAAGCCGATCAGCAGCGCGATCCCGCTGAGGATGAACGCCAGGGTCACCGGGCTGCCCCAGCCGGCCGAGGCGGCGTGCACGAACCCGAAGACCAGCCCGGAGACACCGGCGGTCGAGGTGATCGCGCCGGCCAGGTCGAAGCGGCCGTGACGGCGCGGCGTGTGCGGTACGGCCAGCCAGGCGGTGGTCGCGACCACGATCCCGATCGGGACGTTCACCAGCATCACCCACCGCCACGAGGTCAGCTCGGTCAGGATGCCACCGACGACCAGTCCGAAGGACACGCCTCCGACCGACACCGCGGTGTAGAGGCCGAGGGCGCGGGTGCGCTCGCGTCCTTCCGGGAACATCGTGGTCAGCAGGGACAGGGTGGCCGGAGCGGCCAGCGCTGCACCCATGCCCTGGATCGCCCGGGCCGTGATCAGTGCTGCGCCCGTGGTGGCGAAGCCGCCGGCCAGCGACGCCAGCGTGAAGACGGCGATGCCGACCAGGAACGTCGGACGACGACCGAGCAGGTCGCCGGACCGGGCTCCGAGGAGCAGCAGTCCGCCGAAGGTCAGGCTGTAGGCGTTGAGCACCCAGGACAGCCCGGTGGAGCTGAAGCCGAGTGCGGTCTGCATGTGCGGAAGAGCGACGTTGACGATGCTCATGTCGAGCACCACCATCAGCTGCGCGATCAGGATCGTGGCCAGGACGAGCCCGCGACGTTCGGTGCGGGCCTCTGGGCGCGGCGCGGGTGGCAGTACTGCGGTCGCCGGGATGTCGGCGATAAGTTGGTCGGACACGGTAGTGCTCCGTTCGGGTGGTTCAGCGAGGGTTCAGCCGGTAGGCCGGATCGTTCGCTGTGGATGTCAGGCTGATGTACTATGTGGAGGGAGCCTCCAGTTACTATACGGAGGGTGCCTCCGGTTATGCAAGGGAAGAACGAATGACTGACGAAGTGACTCCGGTCACAGGCACCGACGAAGCCCCCGACGGGGCGCCTCGTCTGCGGGCCGACGCTGCGCGCAACCGCGCCAAGCTCGTCACCACCGCTCGCGACGTCTTCACCACCGAGGGCGGTGACGTCTCGCTCGAGTCCGTCGCCAAGGCGGCCGGCGTGGGCATCGGCACCCTGTACCGGCACTTCCCCTCCCGCCTCGACCTGCTCGAAGCCGTCTACCGCGACGAGGTCGACGTGCTCCGCGAGACCGCCGAGAAGGTGGTCCCCAACCACCCGCCCGTCGAGGCGCTCGAGATCTGGCTGACCGCGTTCGTCGACTACGCCGCCACCAAACGACACATCTTCACCGAGCTCGTCGAAGCGGTCGGGCGCGAGTCCGAGCTGATGACGCACTCGCGCGAGGTCATCTACGGCAAGGCCGAGCTGCTCGTCTCGCGTGCGCAGGAAGCCGGCGAGATCCGCAGCGACGTGACGTCCCAGGACGTGCTCCGCCTGGTCGGCGGCTGCACGATGATGCCCAACTTCGACCGCGAGCAGACGCAGCGGATCCTCCGGATCGTGATGGACGGCCTCCGGCCGCAGTGAGCCCCGGTCGCGCACGTCGGGTCTCGCTCCTCGCGACGCTGACGTTGCTGGCGATGACCGCCCGCTGGGGTTCGACCTTCTCGCTGATCCACGGGCTGCGCCACCGGGTCCCGGTACTCAATTCCTGACCTGCGCGATCGCGATGAGGATGGACCCGAGTCACCCATCACGCCGTGCGACCCGGAGCCTCACGGCAGCAGCAGCGCGGCGTCCCCGAACTCGTGCCAGAGGTAGGCGCTCCCGACCGCGGCGTCGTACGCACGCTGAGCCAGCTCGCGTCCGGCGACCGCCTCGACCAGGAGCAGGTGCGACGCCTGCGGGTCGTGCCACCCGGTGACCAGGCCGGTGACCACCTGCGGCGGGTCCGCCGGGGTGACGACCCGCTCGGTCCAACCCTGCCGCGCGACGACCCGCCCGTCGAGGTCGACGGCCGATTCGAGCGCTCGGGTGACGGTTGTCCCGACGGCGACCACCCGGCCCCCGCCGGAGCGGACCGCGTTGACCAGCCGAGCCGTCGCCTCGGGGACGGCGAACCTCTCGGCCTGCGGCGCCTCGCCGGCTTCCTGGGAGGAGACCCCGGTGTGCAGCGTGATCGGTGCGACCGCGACGCCTCGGGTGACCAGGTCGGTGACCAGCTGCGGGGTGAACCCGCGACCCGCCGACGGCATCTCGGCACTGCCGGGACGGAGCCCGAAGATGGTCTGGTACGCCGCCAACGGGTACCTCCGGGGCAGGTAGCCGTAGGCGATCGGCCGCCCGACCAGGTTCAGGTGCGCCTCGAGCGGACCGTCGACCCGGGCCTGCCACAGCCGGTTGCCGCGCCCGGTCGGCGAGCTGTCGACCGGGTACGGCGTCAGCAGCGTCACCGCGACCTCGCCGGCGACGAACGCATCACCGGGTTCGGCGTCGAGGACCGCTCGGTCCGCCGTCGGCGCAGCGCGCACCTCGACCACCCAGCTGCCGTCGTCCAGCGGCGTGGCCAGGTGCAGCACCACCGGACCGGTGGGTCCGGTCGCATCGATCTCGCCCGCGATCGTGGCCGAGTCGTTCATCACCAGCAGATCGCCAGCGGCGAGGTGCCCCGCCAGGTCGCGGAAGTGTCCGTGGGTCACCCCGTCCGGGCCGGCGACCAGGAGGCGTACCGCGTCTCGCTCCAGCCCGCGCGCCTCGGCCGGCGCGGGTGCGACGACGTCCGCGCCGAGGTGGAAGACGGTCGTGGGACGTTCGTCGAGGACGCGCATCTCAGACCTCCGACCCGACCGGGATCGCTGCTGCCCGGTAGCGGCCCGAGGGCGGACGCGTCGCCACCAGTGCGAGCAGGTGCGGAACCACGCTGTCGGGCTCCGGGCGGTCGGAGATGTCCTCGCCCGGGAACGCATCCGCGTGCAGCTGCGTACGCATGTCTCCCGGATCGACGGCGTACGCCGTGATCTCCGGGTTCTCGGCGGCGAAGGTCTGCACCAGGTGGTCGAGACCAGCCTTCGACGCGCCGTAGAGGCCCCAGCCCGGGTAGTGCTCGACGGCCGCGTCCGAGGAGATCCCGATCAGGATGCCGTTGCCGGCGACGAGGTCGGGCAGCAGCTGCGTGGTCAGTACCAGCGGTGCACCGAGGTTGGTCCGCCAGACGTGCTGCAGGTCGTCGACGGTCACGTCCGCGAGCTCGGGGAGCCAGGTCGGCAGGCCGACCGGCCCCAGGGTGCTCGCGTTGTGCACCAGCAGGTCCAGCGGCCCGTGCAGCCGGACGGCGGCCACCAGCCGGGTCCGGTGCCCGGCGTCGGTGACATCCCCCGGGACCGGGAGGATCCCCGGTCGGTCGGTGGCTGCCGTCAGCCGGTCGGGATCGCGACCGTCGACGACGACGGTCCAGCCCTGGTCGGCGAGGGCGTGCGCGAGGGCCCGGCCAAGACCGGCGGACCCTCCGGTGATCAGTGCGAGAGACATGCGGAGCTCCTGGGTGTGTTGAATGGATGGCTTGTTCGTGCCATCATTCAAGTTCAAGTGAACTTGAGGTCAAGCTTGTTGTCCGGACCGGAGGACCGATGGACACCCACGACGTGCTCAGCGTCAGCGAGGTCGCCCGGCGCAGCGGATTCGCTGCCTCGGCGCTGAGGTACTACGAGGACCAGGGCCTGATCACCGCCGGCCGCAGCAGCAGCGGCCGACGCCGCTACGAACGCGGGGTACTGCGGCGGCTGGCGTTCGTACGCGCAGCCGGCAACATCGGGCTGAGCCTGCAGGAGATCCGTGACGAGCTCGCCACCCTGCCTGCCTCACGGACCCCGACCAAGGCTGACTGGCAGCGCATCTCCCGGCACTGGCGCACCCGGATCGATGACCAGATCGCCGCGCTGGAGAGGTTGCGGGACGGCCTGGACAGCTGCATCGGCTGCGGGTGCCTCTCGCTGCAGCGCTGTGCGTTCTCGAACCCGGGCGACATCGCATCGGCCCAGTCCCCCGGCGCGGCGTACCTGCCGGCACAGCTACGGCGGGTCGCACCGCGCCGTTGACACCGGGCCGTGTCCTCGCCCGGGAGTGCTTCGTTCGGGAGTGCTCGACCATCCTGGCGGTCGGTGCGGCCGCTCCCGCAGCTTGGAGGTACCCATGAGCGAGCAGCTGCCGTCGTACGACCCG
>JAOPXD010000083.1 GCA_025965315.1 Marmoricola sp. | reverse complement strand
GACACAGGTCCGGATCGGATGCCGACGGGATCTGGAACGCGATCGCCGGTTCGGCGGGCACGATCCCGCGACGACTGTCCTCGAACTGGGTCTGCAGCTTCTCGGGGGTGGCGAAGAAGCCGATCGCGCTCTGCATCTGCGGGTCGTTGAGGAACTCGTACGGCGCCACGAACTCCGGGACGCCGTCCAGGGCGAAGTGCATCTGCACGTACGAGCCGCGGTGGTCGATCCCGGCAAGCCTGCTGCGCAAGGCGGGATCGACCGCGTCGGCGCTCACCAGCGTGTTGAGCGTCAGGTCGGGGGCCAGCGCGGACACGACCGAGGTAGCACCGATCCGCTCGCCGCCTTCGAGCACGACGCCCGCGACCCGACCGTCGGCGACGGTGATCTCGCTGACCGACGCGTCCAGGCGCAGCTCACCGCCGGCCTCGGCGTACTGGGTGACGAGGTGCTGGGTGAGCACCCCGATGCCGCCCTTCAGCTTCTTGGTCAGCACGGTGTTCTCGTCCGGAACGGCCATCCCGAAGGCCAGGCCGGCGGCACTGCCCGGGCTCTCGGGGCCACGGTAGGTGGAGTTCACCGCCAGGAACGCGAGCATCCCGCGCAGCGCTGCGTGCTTGACCTTGTCCGGCAGGTACCGGTTCAGGACGTCGCTAGCGGAGCCGAAGAGCATCTCGGTGATGCTGGCGCGCTCGGCGTCGGTCGTGGCACAGGCGTACATCTCGTCGATCGTCTTGGGCAGGGTGCCTTCCTCGAACCGGCCGAGGGCACGGGTCGGAGCGGCGCTCCAGCCCGCCATCTCGGCCATGCCCATCAGCACCTCCATGCCGTGCACCTCGATCATGTGGTTCGCCGCGGCCTCGAGGTCGGTGTAGTAGACGAGCGGCTCGATACCCTCGTCGATGATCGACACCGACATCACCTCCAGGTCGACCTGCGGCAGCGTGTCGAGGCCGAGCTCCTTGCTGACCACCGCGGAGGTGGGCAGCTGCACCGAGCCGGCGATCTCGAACCGGTAGCCGTCGAAGAGCTCGACGGTCGACGCCATCCCGCCGGCGTACCGCTTGGCTTCCAGGCAGAGCGTTCGCAGGCCGGCGCGCTGGAGCAGCAGCGCAGCGGTCAGGCCGTTGTGGCCGGCGCCCACGATGACGACGTCGTACGGGTTCTGAGGTTTCTGGGGCATGGGAGCACGCTGGCACCCGCCCAAGGTTTCGTCAATAGTGACGAAACATTCCACTCTCGTCGAGACCGGCTTCGAGCGACGACAAGGTCGCGTGGCTCAGCTCTGCCAGGTCGGACATCGAGCGCTCCTCGCGCTGCATCCAGACCTCCATCGTCCCGAAGAGCGCTGCTGCGACGCAGCGAGCGGTGACCACGATGTCGAGCCGACGGGTGGACGCGTCCTCGAGCCGGCGTTCCAGGTGCTCCACGACGGCGTCGAAGACGTCCGCCTCCACCCGGCGCATGTGCGTCACGATCCGCTCGGGATCCAGCTCGGCGGCGCGGAAGGAGGCCACCTGCGAGAGCGCCTCCACGTCGTACGGGAAAGCGAAGATGGCAGCACGCACCGATTCCACGATCGGCTCGCCCGGCGGCCGGGCAGCCAGCGCGCCGCGGAACCACTGCAGCCCGGAGTCGTAGTCGGCGAACAGCAGGTCGTGCTTGGACGGGAAGTGCCGGTAGAAGGTACGCAGCGTGACGCCGGCGTCCTCGGCGATCTGCTCCGCGGAGGTGGCCTCGACCCCCTGGGCGCCGAAGCGGCTCATCGCGGCACGGCGCAACGCTTCCCGGGTGCGCTCACTGCGCACGGTCTGCGGGTTGCGGGCCATGCCGGAGAAGGTACCGCAGCCGCGCCGCCCGGGTTATGTCATCTTTGACAAAACCCGGGACCGGTACGACGCTGGGCAGATGTTCTCGCTCATCGTGCACGCCTGCCTCGGCCTCGGGACCATCTGGTTCCTGGTCCGGTCCAACCAGGCGATCTTCCGCAGGCCTGCTTCCGGCCCCGCGCTGACCACCCTCGAGATCGGCCTCTACGCGATCGGGATCGCCTCGATCATCGCCGGCTGGTCGTTCAACATCACCTTCGTCGCGCAGAACACCGACAGCTTCTTCACCAACCCGTTCGTCGGCGACGGCAGCTGGCAGCAGTACCTGAAGCTGATGTTCGCCAACCCGGCGGCCGGCTCAGCAGGTATCGACTTCTCGATCGCGAACGTGCTGCTGCTCCCCCTGGTCACGATCGTCGACGGTCGCCGTCGAGGCATCAACCGGCCGTGGCTGTACTTCGTGGCGACGCTGTTCGCTTCGTTCACCTTCGGCTGGGCGTTCTACGCCGCGACGGTCGAGCGCCAGCGTCGGCACCAGGCTGGTGTCGACGAGAACTCACAACCGGCCATCGGAACGCCCGCCTGAGATGCTGTGCAGGACCCGTTCCAGGAGCATGCTCGAATTCTCTGAAGGAGTGGAGATCATGTTCTGGTCCATCGTCGGCATCGTGGTTGAGCTCGTCCTGCTGGTCGGCTGGCTCGTCGACCGCCGGGGTACCGGCCGCAAGGACCACCGGATCGAGCCGTCGTACAACGATCCGACCGTCGCGGAGGCCAGGGCAGCGCGATCGACCCGCAACATCTCCGGCGGCATGGTCCCCGGCGGATTCTGAGCGCTGGCGTCGTGTTCCTGACGATCCTGATCACCGCGGTGGTGAGCCCGTTCGGTGCCTTCCACCTGCTCGTGCGCGAGCTCGAGAAGACCGGAACCGTACCTACCCGCAACCTTGATCGGCGACGTGATCCGGCGCATGCTCGACGTCTCCGAAGGAGGCGGCACCCATGTTCCTTCCGATCTTGATCCTCACCATCGTGGTGGTCTTCGGGTCCCTGCGCGTCATCACCTGGCGGATGGCGATGAGGGGCACCGGTCGCCGGGTCCGCGGGACGCCCACCCCCGACAGCGACCACGCACTCCGCGAGGCCGAGGCGGCTGCTGTTCTTCGCAAGCTGTCCGAGGGCGATAGTCCCTAGCGCCTCGCCAGAACGACGGAAGGCCCCGGGGACGAGTCCCCGGGGCCTTCCGCTGCTGATCTGAGGCTCAGAGGCCTTTCATGATCTCCCGCATCAGCTCGGCGGTCTCGGACGGCGTCTTGCCGACCCTGACCCCGGCAGCCTCGAGGGCTTCCTTCTTGGCCTGCGCGGTACCCGAGGAGCCGGAGACGATGGCGCCGGCGTGGCCCATCGTCTTGCCCTCGGGGGCGGTGAAACCGGCGACGTAGCCGACGACCGGCTTGGTCACGTGGGCCTTGATGTAGTCGGCCGCCCGCTCCTCGGCGTCGCCGCCGATCTCACCGATCATCACGATGGCCCGGGTGTCCGGGTCGTCCTGGAACGCCCGCAGACAGTCGATGTGGGTCGTGCCGATGATCGGGTCGCCGCCGATGCCGATGGCCGTCGAGAAGCCGTGGTCCTTGAGCTCGAACATCATCTGGTAGGTCAGCGTGCCCGACTTCGAGACCAGCCCGATCGGGCCGGTGCCGGCGATGGTGTGCGGGGTGATGCCGGCCAGCGACTCACCGGGCGTGATGATGCCCGGACAGTTCGGCCCGATCATGCGG
>JAOPXD010000071.1 GCA_025965315.1 Marmoricola sp. | reverse complement strand
CCGATCGGCGTCGGCAGCCATCTCCTCGTAACGGGCGAGCCGCGAGCGGCTCTTGGTCTGACGCGCCTTCGCGTTGGACCGGACCCACTCGAGCTCGCGCTCGAGCATCTTGGCGCGCTTGACGTCCGTCTGGCCCTCGATCTTGAGCCGGCTCTGCTTGGTCTCCAGGTACGTCGTGTAGTTGCCCTCGTACGGGTGCGCCTGACCACGGTCGAGCTCGAGGATCCAGCTGGCCACGTTGTCGAGGAAGTAGCGGTCGTGGGTCACGGCCAGGACAGCCCCTGGGTAGGTGGCCAGGTGCCCTTCGAGCCACTGCACCGACTCGGCGTCGAGGTGGTTGGTCGGCTCGTCGAGGAGCAGCAGGGACGGCTGCTGCAGCAGCAGCTTGCACAGCGCGACCCGGCGGCGCTCACCACCGGAGAGGGTGTCCACGATGGCGTCCGGCGGCGGGCACCTCAGCGCGTCCATGGCCTGGTCCAGGCGGCTCTCGAGGTCCCAGGCGTTCGCGTGGTCCAGGTCCGCCTGCAGGTTGCCCATCTCTTCGCCGAGGGTGTCGAAGTCGGCGTCGGGCTCGCCCATCTCCATACCGATCGCGTTGAAGCGGTCCAGCTTGGCCTTGATCTCGCCGACGGCCTCCTCGACGTTCTCCAGGACCGTCTTGCCCTCGCTCAGCGGCGGCTCCTGCTGCAGCATCCCGACGGTGGCGCCCGGGTCGAGACCGGCCTCACCGTTGTTGGCCTTGTCGAGCCCGGCCATGATCTTCAGCAGCGTGGACTTGCCGGTTCCGTTCGGACCGACCACGCCGATCTTCGCGCCGTGCAGGAACGACAGCGTGACGCCGTCCAGAACCACCTTGTCGCCGTGTGCCTTGCGGACCTTGTGCAACGTGTAGACGTACTCACCCATGGTGGGCAACCCTACGGGCAGAACAGGCCTGTTCAAGCAGCGGGTTCGACCTCGTTGCCGCTCGAGTCCAGCTGCGGGCCCTTCGGTTCGTGGCCGTGCAGCATCTCCCTGACGGCCAGGTCCTCGCCGAGATCGGCCGCCGGGGTCCGCAGCGTCTTCGCGAACGCGCTGGTACCGCGGTTGAGGTCGTGGCCGACGAAGGTTGCCTCGACGATCCAGGAGACCGACGGCGGCTGGCCCTCACGCTCCCAGATGTCGACCTTCACCCGACCGTGCACGATCACGGCATCGCCGCGACCGATCGAGTCCGCCACGTTGCGACCGAGCGTGTGCCAGCAGTTCACCGTGAACCAGGAGGTCTCGCCGTTCACCCAGTTGCCGCCCTTGTTGTAGCGCGGGGTGCAGCCCAGCCGGAAGGAGCTGCACTGGGTGTCGCCGACCTCCCGCTGGTCCACCTCGTTGCCGACCCAGCCCTGCAAGGTCACGTATGCCTCGTTCATCTCGTCCTCCTGGTCTCGTGGTGGGACGAGACTGCCCGGGAACGGAACTGGTCGCGCGACCGCAGATCAGGCCTGTGGAGAAGCCAGGACCGACGCCTGCTGTGGACGGACGCTCAGCCGCGCGCGGTGCCCAAGGCCTCGGTCGTGCGCCGGTACGCCTCGAGCTCGGCATTGACCGGGTCGACCACGAGCTCATCGGTGACCGCCGTCACCGCGCGGCGCAGCGACGCGTCCGCAGCGCTCGCCCGGCGCTTGGCCGACTTCGCGACGAGCAGCCGGCAGCTCAACGAGAGCAGCAGCCCGAGAGCAGCACCACCGGCAAGGAGGAGCACCGCGAGCGGCACGCCACCCTCCTGGGGCCAGGACAGCTTGGTCGAGGTCGAAACCGCGTGGGCGATCGTCCAGGCACCGCCGGCGATCGTCGCCAGCAGCAGCAGCCACTGGATCCCGCGAACCATCCGGGTCCAGACCGGGATCCTGCCGATCCCGAGGTCGGTCGAGCCGACTGCCTGGTCGAGCCTCGTCTCCAGGTCCACGAGCCCGGCGCTGGCTGCCCGTCCGACGGCGGTGGCCCAGGGCCGGGTCAGATCGGCGGAGAGCCGGTCACCGATCCGGCGTACGACGGCGTCCACGCGGGCGTTCTGGACCTGGTTGGCGTCGGGCAGGGAGGAGCGCGCAGCGCTGACCAACTGACGATCGGAGGCGGACAGGTCCAGTCCGAGCTTCTTGAGCGGATCGGAGCGCAGCCTCGAGATCCAGAACGTCACCGGCCAGCTGGTCGCCCGTCGGTTGCGGATCAGGCTCGCCTGCTCGACCGTGCGCACCACCACCGGAACGCCGGCGGCCTCGGCCACGGCATCACGCAGTGCTGAGCGGTCGACCTCGCCGAGGTGCGGCGGTGCTGCGTCACCGTTCGCCACCGCCAGCTGCGCAGTGATGTCGGCGAGGTTGGTCGAGATCCGGGCCCGGGTCGCGGCCTTGTCGGCCACCCGGGCAATGATCGCGCGGCGCAGCTCGTCGATGCCGATGCCCTCCCGAGCCGAGACCGCGACGACAGTGATCCCGTCCAGGCCGTCGGCGTCGAGAAGGCGCCGGAGGTCGGCGACCATGCCGTCGCGACGTTCCTCGGCGACCTCGTCGATGTGGTTCAGGACGATCATCATCACGCCCTTGTGGGCGGCCAGAGGCTTCAGGAAGCGGTCGTGGATCGCGGCGTCGGCGTACTTCTGCGGATCCAGGACCCAGACGAGCAGGTCGGCCAGGCGGACCAGCCGATCGACCTCGAGGTGGTGGGAGACCTCGGTGGAGTCGTGGTCCGGCAGGTCGAGGAGCACCAGGCCGTCGAGGTCCTTGGCCTCCCGACCGGTGTCCAGCATCGAGTCGCGGACCGTCTGGTGCCGTGGTGGGATCCCGAGCCACTCGAGCAGCTCGGCAGCGCCGTTGCGGCCCCAGGTGCACGCCGTGGCCCACGACGTGGTCGGTCGCCGTACGCCGGTCGAGGCGAGCTCGAGCCCGACCAGGGCGTTGAACGTCGAGGACTTGCCCGAGCCGGTCGCGCCGCCGAGAGCGACGACCGTGTGATCGGCCGAGAGCCGCAACCGGTCCGCGGCGCGGACGACGACCTCAGCCGCGCCGTCGAGCAGGGTGTCGTCGAGGCGGCCACGGGCAGCGCCGACGGCAACATCGAGCGCCTTGACCCGCGCACCGATGTCGGTCCCCCGGGTCGCCGGCATCTTGGCACCCTCCACCACTGACGTCATGCGCTCCCTCTGAGATCGGTTGACCGAGACTCCAGCCTACCGACCTCAGAAGGTGTAGGCCCCGAACCTCAGGTCGTCGATGTGGCGCGCCGCGCTGCGCAGCTCCTCCTCGAGGGAGGGCGTGATCTCCAGCGCGTCGAGCAGATCGCCGAAGCGGCGCTGCTCGCTGTCGACCAGATGCAGCATCCGGTCGTTGAGGTCGGCACGGGCCAGCGCAGCCAGACGCCGTACCGCAGCGTCCCCGAACACGCCGTCGAGCAGCTTCTGCCCGAGCAGGGCCGGGCCCGCGGTGACGGCGTCCGGGGTGGCGATCACGCACACCATCAGGGCAACGGCCAGACCGTTCGCCCCGTGCGCGCCGAAACGGGCCGCGGAGCGCTTCTCGGCACCCTCGTCACGCACCAGGTCGTGCACGACCCGCTGCCACTCGCGCACCGCGGTCTCGCTGCGCGACGGCAGGTCGCCCGACGCGCGCGCGAGGTCGTGGGCCGTCACGTCGAGCAGGGCACGGCCGGCAGCGATCGAGCGCCAGGCAGCATCGGTTCGCGCCGCCGCCTTCTCGACCTGCTCGAGCACCAGGTCGCGGAGCCCGGACTCCAGGGTAGCGATCACCAGCCCGGCCTGCTGCGGTTGACCCTTGACGGCGTTGCTGACCCGGTCCCGGACCCAGCCGGACCTGGACTCCACGGCCTTGAGCATCTCGCCGGTGCCGACGAAGTCCTGCCAGCGCGCGAGCACCTCGCCGCGCAGCAGGGTGCCGTTCGCGGCGCCCAGGTCGATCTCGTTCAGCGCCGCTTCGTACGCGGCCTCGGCGTCACGCCGCAGCCGCGCCTGGATCTCGTACTGGTCGTGGCAGGCGTCGGCCACCGCGTAGCTCCGGGTCGAGAGCGTCCGGATCGCGCCTTCGAGAGTCTGTCGGACGACCCCGGCGCGCGCTTCGGCGTCGATCGCCAGCGAGCTCAGCCAGCCGCGGATCTCGCGGACCGCGCTCGACGGCAGCAGCCCCGCCTCGTCGACCTCACCTTCGGGCACGACGAACAACGGCGAGTCGCGCAACCCGCGGGCACTGAGCATCCGTGCCAGGTGCGAGCTGACCTCGGTGACGGCCTTGGGGTCGGTCCGGTCCAGCACGATCGCGACCGCCGCGCTGCGGTCGGCGGCCTTCCTGAGGAACTCCCAGGGCACCTGGTCGGCGTACCGGGCTGCCGAGGTCACGAAGAGCCAGAGATCGGCAGCACCGAGCAGCTGTGCGGCGAGCACCCGGTTCTGCTGCTCGACGGAGTCGATGTCCGGGGCGTCGAGGACGGCGAGGCCCGGCGGGATCGCGGTCGAGGCGACGAGCTGGAGGGCACCCGGATCGGCGGTGGCCCCCGTCGTACGGCGCAGGTCCGGCAGGATCCGGGCGTGCTCGAACCAGTCGGCGTCGGCCGGGTTGTGCACCAGCACCGGCGACCGGGTGGTCGGTCGCAGGACACCGGGCTCGGTGACCCGCTCCCCGACCAGCGAGTTCACCAGGGTCGACTTGCCGGCACCGGTCGAGCCGCCGACGACGGTGAGCAGCGGCGCGTCGATCTGGATCAGGCGCGGCAGGATGTAGTCCTCGAGCTGGTCGACCAGCTCGGTGCGCGCTGCGCGCGCCGATTCCACGTCGGGGATCGAGAGCGGCAGCCGGGTCAGCTCGAGGGCTTCGCGCAGGCGGACCAGGGTGGCGACCATCTGGACGGCTCCCTGGCCGGAAAGTGGCGTCGAACTCATCGGACGGCTCCTGCTGTGGTCGGCCACAACAGCTGTGGCCGGAGGGCGAACATGCGCTGCACGTGCGCCTGACCGAGGGTTTCGTAGTGCGCCGGCGCGGTGCCGCGCAGGTAGCGGTGGTGCAGGAAGCCGAGCTCGATCGCCTCCGACTGGTAGTGCTTCATCGCGTTCAGGGCGTCGGACCCGCCGACCTTGCCGGCGTACCGGCGGCTGACCTTGCGCGCCGGGATCCGGGTCAGCCAGGGGACTTCCTGCGGTTCCAGGAATCCGCGACGAGCACAGTCTGTCAGCGAGTTGGCCAGCAGCGCCCCTTCGCGCCGTCGTGCCCAGATCGCGAAGATCACCATGACGACGAACGCGGGGACCATCAGCAGAAGGTACGCCGACGCGGCGCCCTGCCCGCTGTCGAGCAGCAGGGAGGCGTTCCAGGCGGCGTGGGCGGCCACGGCAAGGCAGTAGCCGAGGGCGGGAGCCAGCCAGCGGACCAGCGTGCTCCGGCTCGAGACCGCGATGCCGATACCGATGCCGGTGAACGCGGTGAAGAAGGGGTGCGCGAACGGGCTGACCACGCCCCGTACGACGAACAGGGAGACGGCGCTCTCGATACCGCCGGACCGGCCGTCCGAGCCGATGTAGGCCTGGCTCAGGTACAGGATGTTCTCCATGAACGCGAAGCCGACGCCGACCATCCCGGCGTACACGATCCCGTCGAGGATCCCGTCGAGCTCGGCGCGCCGGAAGAAGAGCAGCAGCAGGATGAACAACCCCTTCGCGGCCTCCTCGGTCAGCGGCGCGACCAGGACGGACTGGGTGGCTTCGCTCGAGCCGATCGCGAACGCGTCGAAGGCCTGCAGGAAGAGCGCCGCACTGGTCGCGACGAAGGCGCCCCAGCCGAGCGCGAGCAGCAGCAGCGAGCGCGGCTCGGGTTCGTAGCGGTCCAGCCACAGGTAGCAGCCGATCACCGGACCGACCGGGAGCGCCGCGAGCACCACCCCGATGGCGATCGCGTTCGGGGCCCCCGAGGCCAGCAGCACCAGGGCCATCGCACCGGCTCCCACGAGCATGGCCGCGCCCACGCCCAGCGTGAACGCAACTGTGCTCCCCGGCTTCCGCATGGGCCGAAGCCTAGCGATTGCGGCGTGTCTGCCGTCGTACAGTGGGGTGATGGAGCAACCGGTGAGCGACGACGCCGTGACCGAGACCGCAGCAGGGACAGGCAGCCACGACCAAGCGGTCCCGGAGAAGTACGCCGCCTTCATGCGTACCGGCTGGGGCGAACGCAGCCTCGACCTGCCGGTCCATCCGGTCGCGACCTGGGCAGCGGCGCGCCGCGACCGACTTGCCGCGATGTTCCCCGACGAACGCCTGGTGATCGGTTCGGGAACCTTCAAGGCCCGCGCGAACGACACCGACTACCGCTTCCGCGCCGAGACCGCGCACACCCACCTGACCGGCAACCAGACCAGCGACGCCGTCCTGGTCATCGAGAACGGCACCTCGGTCCTCTACGCGAGGCCGCGGTCCTCGCGCGAGACCGACGAGTTCTTCCGGGACCGCCAGTACGGCGAGCTCTGGGCGGGACGGCGCCCCTCGCTCGGCGAGCTCTCGACCTCGCTCGGTCTGGAGACCCGGCACATCGACGACCTCGGCGACGTCCTCGCAGGACCGGCGAAGACGCGGGTGCTGCGCGGGATCGACGAGCGCGTCGACCGTGCCGTCCCTGCCGACGGCGGTCGGGACCAGGACCTCGCCCGGGTGCTCTCCGAGCTGCGGCTGGTCAAGGACGCCTGGGAGCTCGACGAGCTCGCGCACGCGTGCGACATCACCACCCTGGGCTTCGAGGACTCCGTGCGGGAGTGGGACCGGGTCCTCGAGTACGGCGAGCGCTGGATCGAAGGCACCTTCTTCCGACGCGCCCGCACGATGGGCAACGACCTGGGCTACGACTCGATCGTGGGCGGCGGATCGCACGCGACGACGTTGCACTGGACCGACAATTCCGGCCCGATCACGCCCGGGACCCTGGTGCTGCTCGACATGGGCGCCGAGGCCTCGTCGCTCTACACCGCCGACGTCACCCGCACCCTCCCCGTCGACGGCCGTTTCACCGGGCTCCAGCGCGAGCTCTACTCGGTCGTCCTGGCCGCGCAGCGGGCCGGCATCGACGCGGTGCGGCCCGGCGCGCAGTTCCGCGACCCGCACCACGCCGCGATGGCGGTCCTCGCCCACGCGCTGGAGGACCTCGGACTGCTGCCGTGCTCGGCCGAGGAGGCGCTCGCGCCGGACAGCAAGGTCTACGCCCGTTGGACGCTGCACAGCACCAGCCACATGCTCGGGATGGACGTGCACGACTGCGCTGCGTCCGCCACCGACGTCTACCCCGAGGGCACCCTCGGCGAGGGCATGGTGCTGACCGTCGAACCCGGGCTGTACTTCCAGGAGGACGACCTGCTCGTCCCCGAGGAGCTCCGCGGGATCGGCATCCGGATCGAGGACGACATCGTGGTTACCGCCGAGGGTGCGCGGAACCTCTCGGCCGCGCTCCCCCGCGATCCGGACGCGATCGAGGCCTGGATGGACTCGCTGCGCTGAGCGATCGCGTGCTACGCCGTTGCCGGACCAGCGGTCGCGACACCGCCGACGTTGCCCGCGTTGCCTGCGTTGTCCGTGTTCGCTGACGTCCCGGGACGACGTCCCGGCCACCAGCTGCGGTCACCGAGCATGGCCGCACAGGCGGGCACGATCAGCGTGCGCACGATGATCGTGTCGAGCAGCAGACCGATCACCACGGTGAAGCACAGCTGGGCTACCGCGGAGAGCGACGAGGTCACCATCGGCAGGAAGGCACCGGCGAAGATGATGCCCGCCGAGGTGATCACCGGGCCGGTGGCCGTGACCGCCTGGCCGACGGCGCGCGGGGTGAGCCGTCCGCGGTTCTCCCGCATCCTGCTCATCAGCAGGATGTTGTAGTCCGCTCCCACGGCGACCAGCAGCACGAAGCTGAGCACCGGTACGTTGAACGGCATCCCCTGACCCAGGATCTTCTGGAAGACGATCACGGTCGAGCCGAGTGCGGCGGCGTACGAGACGATCACCGAGGCCAGCAGGTACAGCGGTGCCACCAGGGCCCGCAGCACGATCATCATCAGGATCAGCACGGTGAGCAGGACCGCGATCAGCACGAGCTTGAAGTCCGAGCGGAAGTACTGCTTGAGGTCCGCCGAGCCGCCGCCGGCACCGGTGAGCAGCACCTGGCTGCCGTCCAGGGTGGTGCCCTTGATCGCGTTCAGGGTCTGCGCCTTGGCGGCGTCGTACCGGGTGATTCCGGCCGGCCCACCGGGGTCGGAGTCGCCGAGCACCTGGATCCGGGCGACCCGGCCGTCGGGACTCAGGAACTGCTTGATCGCCGTGCTGAACTGCGTCGAGTCCAGCGCCGAGGCCGGTAGGTAGAAGCCACCAGCCTCAGCCGTGTCGGACTGCTGGCTGACCTGGGTCAGGTAGTTGCTGGTCTTGCCGAGGCCCTTGGAGATGTCCAGGGTCGAGCTGACCATCTTGCCGATGCCCGCCGGCAGCGTGTCCAGGCCGTCGGCCAGGGTACGGCTACCGCTTGCAAGCGCTCGGAGTCCGTTGTAGAAGCTCTGCTGACCGTCGGCGACCTGACCCTGACCGTTCGCGGTCGACTGCAGGCCGTTGGCGAGGTTGCGCAGACCGTCGCTGACCTGGGACTGCCCATCGGCGAGCTGGTTGGCGGCATTGGCGGTCCGGGCCAGGCCGGGAACGAGCCTGTTCGCCTCACCCTGGTAGATCTGCGCCAGGTTGCTGCGCGAGTGGCTGCAGACCGGGTCGGAGCTGCAGGCCGAGTCCGAGTTCAGTGCGTTGACGATCTGACCGATTGCCTGCGTGGCCCGGTTCACACCCGAGCGGGTCTGCTCGAGACCATTGGCGAGGTTGCGCAGTCCCCGACGGATCTTGACCGCGGCGTTGGCCAGCGAGCTGGCGCCCGAGGAGGACTTCGACGACCCGTGCTCGAGCTGACGCATCGCGCTGATCAGGCTCGGCAGGGAACCGGTAGCCCGGTTCAGCCCGCTGGCCTGCTGCGAGGCACCGTTGGCCAGGGACGCACTTCCGTTCTTGAGCTTGTCGAGACCGGCCTTGCCGTTGTTGATCTTCTGCGACGCCGATCCGAGCTTGGTCGCCACCTTGGAGATCTGCGAGGTGATCCGCGACGCCTGCAGCGTCGATCCCGACGGCTGCGAGGCGGACCGCACCGAGGAGACGCCCGGGAGCTTGTTGATGTCCCGGCTCGCGTCGGAGAGGACCGCGAGGTCCTTGGAGTTGCGCATGTCGTGGTTGGCCAGCAGCAGGACGTAGTTCGGCTGGGTCGTGTACTTGCCGAAGTGCCGGTCGAGCGCTGCCGCACCCCGGTTGCTCTCGGTTGCCTTGGCATCACCGGGACGCTGGGTGTAGGCGATCGCGGCGCTCGGGGCGAACGCAGCGAGCACCAGCAGGCACGCGGTGCCGCCGACGAGGATGCGGGCCGGTTTCAACGCGACGTACTCGCCGACCCGGGTCCACCAGCTCCGGCCCGTCGGCGGACGTGCCGGGCCGATCTTCTTGCCGAAGATCAGCAGCAGAGCAGGGGTGATCGTCAGGCTGACCAGCACCGTGGTGCTGACCGCGACGGCCATCGGCGGACCGGTGGTCGAGAAGACGCTGAGCTTCGCGAAGTGCAGCACCATCGAGGAGATCGCGACCGTACCGGCGGAGGCGAGCAGCGCGGCACCGATCTTGCTCACCGCGGCTCCGACGGCGGTACGCACGTCACCGCCCTTCGCATACTCCTCCCGGAACCGGGATATCAGGAAGATGCTGTAGTCGGTGCCCGCTCCCAGGACGATCGCGACGCAGAACGATTCCGTGTACGTCGAGAGCCCCATCCCGAGCTGCCCGGCGAGCGAGAGCATGCCGAGCGTGCACATGGTCGCGACACCGATCGTG
Source organism: Marmoricola sp. (assembly GCA_025965315.1). Classification (GTDB taxonomy): domain Bacteria; phylum Actinomycetota; class Actinomycetes; order Propionibacteriales; family Nocardioidaceae; genus Marmoricola. The sequence continues at coordinate 5,164 of JAOPXD010000071.1, read as the reverse complement.
ATCAGCGGAACGACGACACTGCTGACCCGCCGGTAGATCAGCATCAGGATCACGAAGAGCAGGATCCCCGAGTAGTAGCCGGTCTTCTTGCCGGAGTCGGTGGCGAGCTTGGTGATGTCGACGAGGTTCGCGGGATCGCCGGTGACGTAGGTCTTGGCGTCCGACGCTGTCTCGGCCTGAGCAGCCTTCACCTGTTCACGCACCCAGGCGACCTGGGTCACCGACGCGGACGAACCGAGGTCGGCGGTGAGCCCTACCGGGAGATAGGTGGCCTCGCCGTCCTTGCTGGTCAGGGCCTTCTGGACGTTGGCGTCGTTGAGGTAGTCCGACACCTCGGAGACGTAGGCGGGTCGGCTCTTGAGGCGGTAGACGAGGTCGCGGTAGTCGGCCTGGTCCTGGGTGGAGAGCGCGTTCTTGCTCTCGAAGACGACGAAGACGAACGTGCGCGACTTGCCGGTACCGAAGGCCTTGTCCATCACGTTGAGCGCCTTGAGCGTGGGCGAGTTGGCCGGGAGCGTTCCGGTGCTCTGCTGTGCCACGACGTGGTCGACACTGGGGAGCAGCAGCATCCCGGCGCCACCGAGCGCGATCCACAGACCCATGGTCAGGAGGGGGATCCGCAGGATCGCTCGGATGACTCCGTTGGGCTTGGGTGCGGTGCTGCTCTCGTTCGTGTCCACAGGGCCTTTATACACGATGTTTGTACTGCGAGTACAGACTTAGCGTTTGCCCTGTGCTCCAAGCGCTCAATTGTGCCCGAGACGATTGCACGCGAGGATGCGTCCATGCGCAAGGTACCGGCACAGATCGCCTCGAAGCTGCATCTGGCACTCCCGCTGATCGCGGAGCAGGGTCTGGAGCAGACCAAGATCGACGAGATCGCCGACACCGCCGGGATCCCGAAGGCGACGCTCTACTACTACTTCAGCGGCAAGGAAGAGATCCTGGCGTTCCTCTTCGAGGACATGCTGACCGCGATCGCCGACGAGGCCTCGATCGCCATGGGCACCGAGGGCACGGCGGTCGAGCGGCTCGAGGCCGTGGTCGCCACCCAGATCCGGCTGCTCACCCAGAACCGGGCCCTGGGTTCCGCGTTGATCGGCGACCTAGGGCGCATCTCCCGGTCCCCCGCGCTGGTGGACTCGTTGCAGAGCGCGTTCTACACGCCGGTCGAGAACCTGCTGATCGAGGGGGCGGGCGACGGTTCGCTGCGGGCGATCGCGAACCCGCTGCTCGGCTCGATGACCATCTTCGGCTCGGTGATCATGTCGATCCTCGTCACCGTGATCGCCCCGGCCGACGATCTTGACGTTCCCAACGACCTGGCCGGCGAGCTGCTCGACGTGGTGATGAGGGGCCTGCTGCCCTAAGCGGCTGACTCCGCCCTGACCGACGTACCGGTCAGCCCGCCGGAACCGGCAACGGCGTCAGGGCGTTGCCCGGCTTGATGGTGGCGCAGCTCGAGGGAGCAGGTGCCTTGCCGAACCGCTGGGTCACCCAGGTCACGGCCTCGGGGACCCACAGCGGGACCGAGGTGAAGTGGCTGGTGGCGTCGTACTGGCGGTAGCGGATCCTGACTCCGTGGGCGCAGTACTGACGAGCGAGGCCCCGTACGTCCCCGGCGACCATCACGCCGTCCCCGGCGCCGTACGTCGTGGACTTCTCGGTGCCCTCGAGGACGCCGTTGGCGCCCTGGCCGATCAGCATCGGGATCGTCGGGGTCGGAGCGCTCCCGATGTTCAGCGTGTTGACGACGCGTACGAAGGCCGGGACGTCCTCGGGGGTGGCGTACTGCGGCTTGGCGATCTTCTTCCAGGTCAGCCCGGGGTAACGACCGAGCACGTTTGCGATCGAGGCGTTCTCGACCTTCTTGAACACCGAGAGCCCGTAGGGGTTCAGGTACGGCTCCAGCGAGATGTCGGCGGCACGAGACGCCCCGACCAGCGCCATCAGCAGCACACCGGCCCAGACCTTGCTGCCCTCGATGTAGTGCAGGTTGTGGTCCGGGTCGACCAGGACTCCGCCCTCAGCGGCACCGACGAGGCGCTTGTTGACCTCGGGCGCGTACGACGGTGCGAGCGCAGCGGCCCACTCGGTCGCGATCGCACCGCCGGAGTACCCGGCGAGGGCGAACCGTGCGTTCGACCGCACCCCGGTCCTCGGAGCCTGGAGCACCGCCCGGATCGAGTCCAGCGTGGTCCGGCCGTACTCGGGACCGGCCGCGAAGTCTGCGGTCGCGCCCTGGGTGTCGGCGACCACGACGCTGTACCCCTCGAGCAGCAGCGGAACGACCAGGGCCGTCTCGACGTTGATGATCACCGTGCCGGGGCTGCTGCCTCCGGAGATGCCGTCCGAAGGGCTGTCCGACGGGTTCAGCGAGTCGTAGAAGGACCCGTAGGCGACCGCCCGGCTGGTCTTCGCCTGGAACGGCGTCTTGATCACCGAGGTGACGTTGACGGTCGGGCGGCCGAGGGCGTCGGTGGTGCGGTACAGCAGCTGGACGACCTTGAGCGGCACCTCGAAGCTGCGCAGGTGGTACGGCAGCGTCCGGGTCTTCAGCACGGTTCCGTTCGGGATCTCCGCGAGCGGCTTGGATCCGGTGTAGGTACCGAACGGGACCGGGGCAGCGGCAGCGGCAGCACCGCCGGTGACCGGCTGCAGACAGGTCGCGATCGTGACGGCGGCCACGAGGGCCACTCCCCCGGCTCGCCAGCTCCGCTTCGACATCCTCGCCCCGTTCCCCGTCAGCTGTTGCTCCTGCCCATCATCGCTCACCAGATCACGCCCCGGTCGACGACGAGGTTGGACCCGGTGATCGAGGACGCCGCGTCCGAGGCGAGGAACAGGATCGCCTCGGCGATGTCGGAGGGCGGCATGAAGCCGGGGATCACGCTCTGGCTCTTCGCGATCAGGGCCCAGTCCACGTCGGCCGGCAGGCTGTGCGCGGCGCCCTCGATCATCGGGGTGTCGATCCCTCCCGGGGAGACGCAGTTGACCCGGATCCCCTTCGCGGCAAGCTCGACGGCCAGCGCGCGCATCCCGAGCAGCACGCCGGCCTTGCTGGCGCAGTACGCCGCGTTGTAGGGCTGGCCCATCAGTGCCGAGATCGAGGCGACCGTGACGACGTTGCCCTTCGACTCGGTGAGGGCGTCCAGGAATCCCTGGGTGAGCAGGATCGGGCCGACCGTGTTGACGCTCAGGTGCAGGTGCAGCATCTCGGGGGTCAGGCCCTCGAGGCGCGAGAACGTCTGGACGCCGGCGACGTTGCAGAGCACGTCGAGGCCACCGAAGTCGGCAAGCACCTGTCCGACGACCGCAGTGATCGATGCCGGATCGGCGAGGTTCGCCTCCAGCACTCCCTCGCCCGGAACGACGTCGATCCCGAGCACCTGGGCGCCCTCGGCGCGGAACAGGTCGCACACCTGGCGGCCGACGCCTCCGGAGGCTCCGGTCACCACGACCCGTCGTCCGGTGAAACGCTGCTGACGGGCTGCTGTGCTGTCTGCGGTCGAGACGGTCATCAATTACCTCCAGGGTCGCGGCGCAGACTATCCGGCTGCCGCTCGCAACTTTCGAGCCCGACAAGTCTCGATCGCACCCGAAAGCGGATGCCCCCTCCGGTTGCCGTACGATAGAGCCCTCGTCCCCCGATCGAAAGTTCAGATGATGTCGTCGCTCGAGCTGTCACCGGTGTCCTCCGACAAGAAGCGGTCGCACCACCAGGTCACCTTCGTCGTGATGGCGGTGTCGGTGTCGTCGTACACGCTGCTGCAGTCACTGGTGATCCCGGTGCTCTCCACGATCCAGCACGATCTGCACACCACGCAGACCACCGTCACCTGGGTACTGACCGCGTACCTGCTCTCCGCATCGGTGTCGACCCCGATCATCGGTCGTATCGGCGACAAGGTCGGCAAGGAGCGGATGATGGTCTTCGCTCTGGTGGCGCTCACGGTCGGCTCGATCATCGGAGCCGTGGCGACCAACATCGACATGATGATCCTGGCCCGGGTGGTCCAGGGCATCGGTGGCGGCGTGCTGCCACTCGCGTTCGGCATCATCCGTGACGAGTTCCCCGAGGACAAGATCCCCGGAGCCGTCAGCCTGATCGCCTCGCTCCTGGCCGTCGGCGCCGGAGCCGGCCTGGTCCTCGCAGGTCCGATCGTCTCGGCCCTGAACTACCACTGGTTGTTCTGGATCCCGGCCATCGTGACCGCGCTCGCCGCGGTCGCCACCGTCATCCTGGTTCCTGAGTCGCCGGTGCGCACCCCCGGCAAGATCAGCGTCCTGCCCGCCGTGCTGCTCTCGGCGTGGCTGGTGGCGCTGCTGCTGGCGCTGAGCGAGGGACAGTCCTGGGGCTGGGCCTCCGGCCGGACGCTGGGGCTGATCGCCGTCTCAGCGGTGCTGGCCTATCTCTGGATCTTCGTGGAGCAGCGCTCGGCGTCTCCGCTGATCGACATGGAGATGATGCGGCTGCCGGCGGTGTGGACCACCAACCTGGTCGCTCTGCTGGTCGGCTTCGGGATGTACGCCGCCTTCGGCTTCCTGCCGGAGTTCAGCCAGACCGTCAGCACCCACGGCTACGGCTTCGACGCCTCGATCACCAAGTCCGGCCTGATCCTGCTGCCGTCCTCGGTGACGATGTTCTTCCTCGGCCTGTACTCCGCACCGGCCGCACGGCGCCTCGGCGCCAAGACGGTCGTCGTCGCCGGTTCGTTGATCATTGCTCTCTCGATGGGCGTGATCGCCTTCGCCCACGACCACATCTGGCAGCTCGCGCTGGCCAGCGGGATCCTCGGTACCGGAGTGGGCCTGGTGTTCGCCTGCCTGTCGAACCTCATCGTCGCGGCCGTCCCGCCGCACCAGACCGGCGTCGCGTCCGGGATGAACGCCAACATCCGCACCATCGGCGGATCCATCGGCGGCGCCGTGATGGCGACCCTGGTGACGGCCAAGGTCTACCCCGACAACGTCCCGCACGAGTCCGGCTACACCCATGGCTTCCTGGCCCTGATGGTCGCGATGCTGGTGTGTGCGGTCGTTGCCCTGGCGATCCCCAAGGTGTCGGCGGAGGAGATCGAGGCGCATCTCGTCGGTGAGCCCGAGCACGCCCAGGCGGGCATCGTTGCCGGCGCGACCCTGGTCGGCGACAAGAGCGAGTAGT
>JAOPXD010000060.1 GCA_025965315.1 Marmoricola sp. | reverse complement strand
AGCAGGGCAGCGAGTACGGCGAGGATCCGGGTGCGTGACATGACGACCTTCCGAGGCGACGAGTTCGTCGCAACGTAGCGGAACGCGGGCCTTCTGGATAGCGAAACGCTCGGGGTCGACGCCCCTCAGCCGTCCCGGCGTGCGAACGCGTAGCCGCTGCCGACGACCACGATCCCGGCGACCAGCAGCATCGACAGCGCGGCGAGCACCGTCCCGCCCGGATAGGTCTGGTCGCTGGCGAGCTGGGCGCCCCGGACCGACTGGGTGATCACCGTGCCGGGGCTGGCGCCGACGACCCACGGCTGCAGTCCGCCGAGGAGTCCGGCGGCAGCCTTGGGGAGCAGGACGGCGGCCGCCACGATCGCGATCGAGGCCGTCGACGTCCTGACCAGCATGCCGACGGAGGCCCCGACGACAGCAACGGCAACAGCGGCGAGCACGATGCTCAACAGGGTCGCCGGGCTGCCGACCTGGTGCGTCCCGGACGGCGTGGCCAGCTGGACCAGGAGCAGGGACAGGACCGCTGCGAGGAGCGCTCCGACTCCGCTGACGGTAGCGACCGCAGCGATCTTGGCGCCGAAGAGGACTGGTCGGCGCGGGACGGTCGACAGGCTGACCGTGATGGTCTCGTGGACGTACTCGCTCGCGGAGTCAGCCGCGGCCCAGGCCCCGAACGCGAGCAGTCCGAGCACCGATCCGCTCGCGGCACCGCTGGTGATGGTGTCCGCGCTACCGAGTCCGCCGGTCGAGGCGACCAGCAACGAGGCGAGCGGGATCGCGATCGCGGCCAGCGCGGCGCCGACCCGGAGCCCGCGGACGGTGAGGATCTTGACCAGCTCGGCCTCCCAGGCCGACCTCACCGACTTCACCGAACTCACGAGGCGTCCAGCTCGGCGAGGTAGCGCTCCTCGAGGGCGCCGCCACCGGCGAGGAAGCCGCTGAGGGTGTCGGCCGCCAGGATCCGACCCTGGTCGATCACCACCACGTCGTCCGCGACCCGCTCGATCTCGGCCATCAGGTGGCTGGAGATCAGCACCGTCCTGCCGCCGTCGGCCAGGGTCCGCAGGACGACGCGGAGCCAGCGGATGGCAGCAGTGTCGAGGCCGTTGTGGGGCTCGTCGAGGATCACTACCGCCGGGTCGCCGATCAGCGCGGTGGCCAGGCCGAGCCGCTGCCGCATGCCCAGCGACATCTGCCCGACCGGAAGGCTGTCGGCATCGCCGAGCCCGACGAGCTCGATCGCCCGGTCGACCGCGGTGCGCGGCAACCCGTTGCTCGCGGCGACCACCCGGAGGTGACCACGCGTCGTACGGGCTGGGTGGGCGGCGTCCGGGGACAGCAGCGCACCGGCGACGGTGAGCGGTCGGGCGTGCTCGTGGAACGGCCGTCCGCCGATCAGGGCGCGGCCGCCGTCCAGGTGGTCGATGCCGAGGATCGCACGCAGGGTCGTCGACTTGCCGGCACCGTTGGGCCCCAGGAACGCGGTCACCCGACCGGGGCGTGCCTCGAAGGAGACCCCGTCCAGGATGACCACACCGTCGAGGGCCTTGGACGCGTCAGCGACCTCGATGCCCAGCCCGCTGCGTTGGCCGACCCCGGGCTCAGCCATTGCTGGGAGCCGCCGCGGCCTTCTTGAAGACGCCCTCGAGGTGCCAGATTCCGGTGAACTGGTTGAACGGACCGCCCACGATCAGGCTGCGCCACTGCAGGACGAACTTTCCCGTCGTCGGGTCGTAGGTGCCGGTGGCGCCCTTGCCGGTGATCGTGGCGGCCGGGGCTTTCTCGAGGTACTTGCCGGCGACCCAGTCCCAGACCTTCTCGGCCTTCTCCTGGCCGATCGCCTTCGCGCCGGTGCTGGTGACCGGCTTCGGTGCGCCCTGGTTGAAGACCTGGTTGTTCCAGGTGACGCCCCAGGCCGACAGGTCGGCAGTGATCTTGCCGTCCTTCAGGTAAACCGTCGGGGGAGCGACCTGGGTCTTCGTCTGGGGGTCGGTCGGGTTGGTCGAGATGCTGAAGTCGACGCCGAAGAACTTGGTCGGGCGGGTGATCGCGGCGGCGAGCGCGTTCCCCTTCGCGTCGAACGCGGGCGTCGGCGCGGACTGGTAGCCGCCGAACCGGAGACCACCCGACGTACCGGGGGCCAGCAGGGTGGCGTGGCCGCCGTCGGCCTTCGAGTTGGCGTTGACCATGTACTTGCCCGCCTTGCCGATCTCCTGCATCCGGAACCAGGTGCCGGACAGCTTGCTGCCCTGCGCGGAGCCGGGCGTGATGTGCAGGATGCCGACGAGCTCGGTGCCCTTGCTGCTCGTGGCGTTCTTCGAGCCGCCACCGCAGGCGGTGGCTCCGAGAGCGAGTCCGAGGGTGACGGTCGCTGCCAGCAGGACGCGGCCGGTGCGGGTACTGAGATTCATGCGAGTGCCTTTCGGGGACGTTTCTGGGATGCCAGGGCTGCGCCGGCGGCGAGCGCACTGACGGCCCCGACCCCGACCAGGAACCAGGGCAGCGCCTTGAGTCCGGAGACGCCTACGTCGCTGGTCGTCGCGTCGAGGTCGGAGAGCGCCTGGTAGTCGGTGAGGTTGTCGTTGATGGTGCCGACCAGGGACGCGAGGTCGGAGGAGATCCTCGGCCAGGCCTTGACCAGGGTGTTCAGCTGCGCGTGAGCCTGCGGGGTGCGGGGCTCAGCGCGGAACGCGGTGTCGAGCTCACCCACGGCCTGGACGAGGACGACGAAGTCGTCCTGCTCCTGGCGCACGGTCGCCCTGGTCATCACCGGGGCCAGCGCGTGCTGGAGACGCTCGCCGGCACGGGTGCCTGCGGGCAGGCTGCCGACCAGCGGGTACGCGATCAGGACCACGGCAGCAGCGAGTGCCAGTACGACGGCCCCTCCGGCGCGCTGTCGACGGCCGCCGAGCAGCACCGCCCCCGCATGGGCGAGGGCGAGTCCGCAGAGGACGAGCAGGAACGGGATCCGGTCGAAGCCACCGATGTCGGAGACCCGTTGGTAGTCGGGCTGGGCCGCTCGGATCCGGGTCAGCAGCGTCGTCGCGCGCCGGTCGATCGCCGGCCCGTCGGTGCGGTAGGCGGTAACGCCCGGGTACTTGGCCGCGGGGATCTTCTGGTCGGCGTACACGGCGTCGACGGACTTTACCCCGGAGCTCAGCGTCCGTAGGTCGCCGTCGTACTGGTCGAGTGAGTCCAGGGTGATGTACGGCGCGAAGGCGTCGATCATCTGCTGCCCGGACGCAACCTTGACGAACAGGCCGCCCGCGATCGGCCCGACCACGAGCAGCGACCCGATCACCAGGAGCACCAGCGCCGGGGCCCGTCGCCGACGTACCGGCGCTGCGCTCGCCCGCACCACCGGCGGCGCGGCCGGCAGCGTCAGCTCAGCGAGCAGGGAGGGCGTGGTCAATGCAGTCTCGGTTCGCGGGAGGATAAAGTCTAGTAACTTTATCGTGAAACATGGAACTCGTCGAACCCGCGACGCCCGGTGAGACCGTCAGCGGATGGTGCCGACCCCCGGGATCAGCGGCAGGTCGAGCGCGGTGACCCAGCCGGCCGGCAGGTTGTTCACGGCCGGTACGGCGTTCAGGGCGCGCAGACCGGTCGCCAGGCAGCCGGCCACGGCGGGCGCGCGACCCGAGCCGTCGGTGAACCGGAAAGCAGTCTCCTGGACGATCGAGGGCGAGCCCTCGATGTCGACCCGGTAGACGTCGTCGGCCGAGCCTGCGGGCCAGTCCGGAGCAGCATCGAGACCGATCCGGTTCACGTGCTCCAGGGTGATCACGTCGCGGCCCTTGAAGACGCCGTTGATGGTGAAGCGGATCGCGGCGACGTCGCCGGCGTTCACCACGCCCTTGGCCGTCGGGCGGTCGGTCGGGGTCACCCACTTGTCCCAGGTGGTGGTGATGTCGTCGAGCTCGATGCCGGCGGCGTGCGCGATCATCGGGACGGTCGCGCCCCAGGCCATGATCAGGATGTCCGGGATCTCGAGCAGCGGTGCGAACTCGGGCGGGCGACCGATGCCCATCTCGTCCTCGTAGTCGCCCTCGTAGTCGGTGTAGTCGAGCAGCTCCGAGGCACGCACCGACGTCAC
>JAOPXD010000051.1 GCA_025965315.1 Marmoricola sp. | reverse complement strand
CTCTGGGATCGGTGCAAGTCCGAGCCGGCGGTTAAAGTCCGCGACCCGTTCGCAGCCAGCGATCGGTTGACCAGGTGAAACTCCTGGACCGACGGTGAAAGTCCGGATGGGAAGCAGCACGCTGGGTTGTGAGTGGTCGGCGTCCCCGGACGTCTGCGACGGACAACCCTGCGCTTCCCCCACCCTCTCCGAGCCCGCGGGCCGGATCGAGAGGTGGGACATGAGCGGGACCGACATCGAGAGCGCGATGCGTCGCGCCCTCGAGATCGCCGCTACCCCGGGCGTCCCGCGCGGCCCGAACCCGCGCGTCGGCTGCGTCCTGCTCGCGGCCGACGGCACCGAGATCGCCGAGGGGTTCCACCGCGGAGCCGGTACGCCGCACGCCGAGGCGGCAGCGCTGACCGAGGCCGGCGGATCGGCCCGGGGCGCGACCGCGGTCGTCACGCTGGAACCGTGCAACCACACCGGCCGCACCGGACCGTGCGCCCAGGCGCTCGTCGAGGCCGGCGTGGTGAGGGTCGTGTTCGCCCAGGTGGATCCCAACCCGGTCGCGGCCGGTGGGGCGCAGACGCTCCGCGACGCCGGGATCGTGGTCGAGTCGGGGGTGCTCGAGCACGAGGCGCGCCTGCTCAACCGCGCCCAGACCTTCGCGACGGAGCACGGACGCCCGTTCGTCACCTGGAAGTTCGCAGCGACCCTCGACGGGCGCAGCGCGGCGGCCGACGGGTCCAGCCGGTGGATCACCAACGAGGCTTCGCGTCACGACGTGCACCGGCTGCGGGGCGAGTGCGACGCGATCGTCGTCGGGACCGGCACCGTGATGCGCGACGACCCCGAGCTGACGGTGCGCGACGCGCTCGACGATCCGCTCCCTCGTGAGCTGCAACCGCTGCGCGTGATCGTGGGCAGCAGGCACATCCCGGCCGGCCGACGTACGAACAACGAGGCGGCCGAGACGATCCAGGTCCGGGACCAGCCTCCCAGCGGCGTCCTGGCGGCGCTGAACTCCCGCGGCGTGCAGCACGTGTTCCTCGAGGGTGGTCCGACCCTGGCCGGGTCGTTCCTGCGTGACGGCATGGTCGACGAGGTCGTCGCCTACCTGGCGCCGACGCTCCTCGGCGACGGGATCAACGCTGTGCAGCAGCTGGGAATCGGATCGATGCCTGAAGCGCTGAACCTCGATGTCGACGACATCACGGTGTTCGGCGACAACATCCGCGTGATCGGACGACCGCGCAACGCGGTCGACGGAAAGGGATTCTGACATGTTCACCGGAATCATCGAAGAGCTCGGCTACGTCCACGGCATGAAGCCGCTCCACGAGGCGGTACGGCTCTCGATCGAAGGGCCCGAGGTCGCCTACGGGTCCAAGGCCGGCGACTCGATCGCCGTGAACGGGGTCTGTCTGACCGTCGTCGCGAACAAGCGCGGGATCTTCACCGCCGACGTCATGCTGCAGACGCTGTCCAACACGTCCCTCGGCGCGCTGAAGACCGGTGGCCGGGTGAACCTCGAGCGTGCGGTCACGCCGGCGACCCGGCTCGGGGGCCACATCGTCCAGGGCCACGTCGACGGCACCGGAGAGATCGTCAGCAGGACCCCGAGCGAGCACTGGGAGCTGGTCGAGATCTCGCTGCCGGTCGAGCTGAACCGCTACCTGGTGGACAAGGGCTCGATCACCGTCGACGGCATCAGCCTCACCGTCGCCGAGGTGAACGCCGAGACGTTCACCGTCTCCCTGATCCCCGAGACCCTGGCCCGCACCACGCTGGGCCTCAAGCAACCCGGCGACGTCGTCAACCTCGAGGTGGACGTGATCGCGAAGTACGTAGAGAAGATGGTGACCCCACGATGACCGAACAGAACCCCGCCCTGGGCCAGCACGCCGGCATCCGGCTCGACGACGTCGAGTCAGCGATCGCCGACATCGCGGCCGGCAAGGCCGTCGTCGTCGTCGATGACGAGGACCGCGAGAACGAGGGCGACATCATCTTCGCGGCCTCCAAGGCGACCCCCGAGCTGATGGCTTTCACGATCCGGTACTCCAGCGGCGTGATCTGCGTGCCGATGCCCGCCGACATGCTCGACCGGCTCGAGATCCCGCTGATGACGCCGCACAACAAGGACAAGCTCCGCACGGCGTACACGATCTCGGTGGACGCCCGTGACGGCGTCAGCACCGGGATCTCTGCGGCGGACCGGGCGCACACCGCCCGGGTGCTGGCCGACTCCGCGACCGAGCCGTGGGAGATCACCCGCCCCGGTCACGTGTTCCCGCTGCGCTACCGCGAAGGTGGAGTGCTGGTACGTCGTGGCCACACCGAGGCAGCGGTCGACCTTGCCCGGATGGCAGGGCTGACCCCGGCCGGTGTCCTGGTCGAGGTCGTCAACGACGACGGCACCATGAAGCGCGGACCCGAGCTGCGCGCCTTCGCCGACGAGCACGGCCTGAAGATGATCTCGATCGAGCAGATGGTGCACTACCGCCGTCGTACCGAGACCCACGTCCTGCGCGTCGCCGAGACCCGGCTGCCGACCAGTCACGGGGACTTCACCGCGTTCGGCTACCGGATCACGGTCGACGGTTCCGAGCACATCGCCCTGGTGTACGGCGAGCCCGCCGCGCTCCGGACCGACGAGCCGGTGCTGGCCCGGGTGCACAGCGAGTGCCTGACCGGGGACGTCTTCGGCTCCTCGCGGTGCGACTGCGGCCCGCAGCTCGACGAGGCGCTCGAGCGGATCGCCGCCGAGGGCCGGGGCGTCGTGATCTACCTACGCGGCCACGAGGGTCGCGGTATCGGGCTGCTCGCCAAGCTGCAGGCCTACCAGCTCCAGGACGGCGGCCGCGACACCGTCGACGCGAACCTCGATCTGGGACTCCCGGCGGACGCGCGGCACTACGGCGCCGCCACCCAGATCCTGCGCGACCTCGGCGTCGGGTCGGTGCGCCTGCTGACGAACAACCCGGACAAGACCTCCAGCTTGGCGTCGTACGGGATCGCGGTGACCGAGCAGGTCGCGCTCACCCCGCGCCCCAACGACCACAACATCGCCTACCTCCGCACGAAGCGGGACCGGATGGGCCACGACCTGCCCGATCTCGCCGCGGATCTGGCGGCAGGTCTGGCCGTGGACCGGGCCGTCGACCGGGCCTCGGTGACCGGAGCGACCTCGTGAGCGGCGACGGAAGCCCCCTCGACAAGCCGTTCGACTGCCACGACCTCCGGGTCGCAGTGGTGGCGGCCAGCTGGCACCAGACGGTGATGGACGGACTGCTGGCCGGCGCCCTCGACGCACTGGCCCAGCACCAGGTCGAGTCACCGGTGGTGATCCGGGTCCCGGGGTCCTTCGAACTTCCGGTGGTCGCGGACGCGGTCGCCCGCCAGGGCTTCGACGCGGTGATCGCCCTGGGGGTGATCATCCGCGGCGGTACCCCGCACTTCGAGTTCGTGTCGACCGCTGCGACCGACGGGTTGAACCGGGTCGCGCTCGACCACGGGGTCCCGATCGGGTTCGGCCTGCTGACCTGCGACAACGAGGAGCAGGCACTGGATCGCGCGGGTCTGGAGGGTTCGAAGGAGGACAAGGGCTACGAGGCCACCAGCGCCGCGCTTCTCACCGCAGCCACCTTGCGGAAAATCAGGCGACGCGAACATCTAGGCTGAGGGCGTGAAGACGTTCGAAGAGCTGTGGGCCGAGCTCAGCGAGAAGGCTGAGACGCGCCCCGAGGGCTCCGGCACCGTGAAGGCGCTCGACGCCGGCGTGCACACCATCGGCAAGAAGCTGGTCGAAGAGGCCGCCGAGTCGTGGATGGCTGCCGAGTTCGAGGGTCATGAGCGGGCGGCCGAGGAGATCAGCCAGCTGCTGTACCACGCACAGGTGCTGATGCTCGCCGCCGGAATCTCGCTCGACGACGTCTACTCCCACCTCTAGGACACCCGATGGCTCCCAGCTCACGGCTTCTCCGGATCGCTCTGCCCAACAAGGGCGCGCTCTCGGTGGCTGCTTCGGACATGTTGCGCGAGGCCGGCTACCGGCAGCGCACCGACTCCAAGGAGCTCAGCCTCCTCGACACCGCGAACGGGGTCGAGTTCTTCTACCTCCGCCCCCGCGACATCGCCCTGTACGTCGGTGAGGGCACCCTGGACATCGGCATCACCGGCCGCGACCTGCTGCTCGACTCCGGCTCGAAGGCGGAGGAGGCGATGCAGCTCGGCTTCGGCCGCTCGAAGTTCCGGTTCGCCGCGCGGCCCGGTGTCCTCGGGTCGCTCGCGGACCTGCCCGGCAAGCGGATCGCCACGTCGTACGTCGGGGTGGTGCGCAGCTACCTCGCCGAGCAGGGCATCTCGGCCGAGGTGGTCCGGCTCGACGGTGCGGTGGAGACCAGCATCCAGCTCGGGGTGGCCGACGTGATCGCGGACGTGGTCGAGACCGGCAGCACCCTGAAGCAGGCGGGTCTCGAGATCGTCGGCGACGTGATCATGGAGTCCGAAGCGGTCCTGATCAGCCGCGCGGGCGCCGAACCGCACGGCCTGACCACGTTCAAGCGCCGGCTCGAGGGAGTCCTGGTCGCGCGTGCGTACCTGATGATGGACTACGACATCCCGAGCAGCGAGCTCGAGAACGCGATCAAGCTGACCCCGGGCCTGGAGGGTCCGACCATCTCGCCGCTGCATCGCGAAGGCTGGGTCGCGGTCCGCTCGATGGTTCCCAGCGACGGCGCCCAGCAGCTGATGGACGACCTGTACGAGCTCGGTGCGCGCGCGATCCTGCTCACCGACATCCACGCCTGCCGGTTGTGACGGCCGAGAGCCCGAGGACGACGATGAGCAGGCCCGAGGTCACCGTGCCGCACACCTGGCGCCCGTTCGGTGCCCGGATGGCCGGTGGCATCTTCGGCGGGATGCTGGTGATCCTGGTCGCCGCCTGCTGGATCGCGCTCGGCCCGCACGTCCGCGGCAAGTTCTCCGGGTTCCAGGAAGCGACGCTGGTCTTCCTCGGCCTGATCGCGCTCGCGGTCTGGTTCGCGCTGATGCGGTCCCGGGTCTCGGTCACGGCCGAGGGCGTGACGGTGGTCAACGGCTACCGCCGCCGGGAGTTCGCGTGGTCGCAGATCATCGCCGTGAACCTGCGTCGCGGAGCGCCGTGGGCCGGGATCGACCTCTCCGACGGGACCTCGATCTCGGCGCTCGCGATCCAGGGCTCCGACGGCGACCGTGCGATCCAGGCGGTCCTGAGCCTTCGTCGGCTGGTCGCCGAGAACACCCACATCGACCGGGGTCCCGCTGCCGAGACCGACCCGGAGGCTTGAGCGCCGGTTCGTGGTGGACGCGTTCGCGTCGCCCCGCGGCGCGCACCCTCAGCCTCGATCTGCTGTTCCTGGGGCTCGCGGTCGTGGTCTTCGTGCTGAGGGAACGTCGGCTCTCATCCGGTCCGGAAGGCTCAGCCGGTCCAGAAGTGCAGGTCCGCGCGGCCCGGTAGTCCTTCGGTCTCGAAGTAGGCGGTTTCGGACGCGGCCCACGGTGCCCACTGCGCACGGAAGTAGTCGCCGTCACGGTCGAGTGCCCGGACCCGTCGGTGCTCGGGATCCGCATCGATCCACACCAGCGCGGTGGTCCAGCCGCGCAATCTCCGCGCCCCGGTGCCGAGTCCCTCGACGATCAGCAGGGGAGCCGGCTGCACGGTGCGGTCATCGCCCGGCCCGCCACCGATCCAGTCCCACTCGCGGTAGCTCCCCGGTCGCCCGGCAGCGAGCGGTTCCAGAAGTCGGGCCAGCACGCCGGGGACCAGCGGCAGACCCT
>JAOPXD010000028.1 GCA_025965315.1 Marmoricola sp. | reverse complement strand
CTGGTCTGGCTCTTCTACCTGCTCAACCCGCTCGACGCGGCCTGGAAGCAGCGCGACACCGTGTCCGGGTGGGTCGGGATCGTCACGACGATCATTTTCGCGGTCGTGTACGCCGCCATGTTCCTGCTGATGCGCGCACGGCGGACGATGGGTACGCCGTTCCGGGCGACGATGAGCCTGAAGGTCGGGTTCGCGATCGTCGCGGTGGAGGTGCTGCTCGGCGTGATCATCTGCGTCGCGGTGGGCCAGTCCGGGACGGCGACCGCCGTCTACCTGGCTGTCACCGCGATGATGTGCCTGCCGTCGCGGTGGGCCTGGGCGACGACGATCGCGATAGCGGCGGTCACCTACGGCGCGACCCTGACCGTCGACGGCTGGACCGCCGATCGCGGACTGCTGTTCGGGATCCTGGTCGCCGGGTTGGCGATCTGGGGCATCTCCCAGGCGATCCGCGGCAACATCGAGGTCCTGAGCGTCCGCGAGGAGAACGCGAAGCTGGCGCTGAACGACGAGCGCAACCGGTTCGCCCGCGACCTGCACGACATCCTCGGGCACTCGCTCACCGTGATCACCGTGAAGGCGGAGCTCGCCCAGAAGCTGATCGGCGTCGACCTCGAGCGCGCCAAGGCCGAGGTGGCCGACCTGGAGCGGCTCTCGCGCGACGCCCTGGCCGACGTACGGCGTGCTGTCGAGGGGTACCGCGAGCTGACCCTGCCCGGTGAGCTCGCCCGGGCCCGGATGGCGCTGGCAGCCGCGGAGATCGAGGCCGACCTACCGAATGCGACCGACGACATCCCGACCGAGGTACGCGACCTGTTCGCCTGGACGATCCGCGAAGGGGTCACCAACGTGATCCGGCACAGCGGAGCGAGCAGCTGCGGCGTCCGGCTGACGGCGTCGAGCGTGGAGATCGTCGACGACGGCCGCGGGCCGACCGGATCGATGTCGGGCAACGGACTCGTCGGCCTCCGGGAGCGGGCAGCCGCGGTCGGGGCGACCGTCGTCACCGCGGCCCTCGCTCCGGGCTTCTCGCTGAAGGTGCTGGGCGGATGACCATCAGGCTGCTGCTCGCCGACGACCAGGCACTGGTCCGCGGCGCGCTCTCGGCGCTGCTGGATCTCGAGTCCGATCTCGAGGTGGTCGCCGAGGTCGGTGCCGGCGACCTGGTCCTCGATGCCGTCCGCCAGCACCGTCCCGACGTCGCGCTGCTGGACGTGGAGATGCCCGGCCTGGACGGGATCTCCGCCGCCGCCCTGGTGCGTGCCGAGTTCCCCGACGTACGGGTGCTGATCGTGACCACCTTCGGCCGCCCCGGTTTCCTGCGTCGTGCGCTCCAGGCCGGCGCCTCCGGCTTCGTCGTCAAGGACACTCCGGCGGCAGAGCTCGCCGACGCCGTGCGTCGGGTGCACGCCGGTCTCAAGGTGGTCGACCCGACGCTCGCGACCGACAGCCTGATCGCGGGGGAGTCGCCGCTGACCGCGCGCGAGACCGAGGTGCTCCAGGCGGCGCAGGACGGTTCGTCGGTGGCAGCGATCGCCGGGAAGCTGTTCCTCTCCGAGGGCACCGTCCGCAACCATCTCTCGGCTGCGATCGGGAAGACGAACACGGCCAACCGGGCCGAGGCGATCCTGGCTGCCTCGGGCAACGGCTGGCTGTGACGGAGGACCTCGCTACCCTCGCCCCATGAGCTGGGACGACCTGTACGACGACGCGGCGCGAGCCCGTTTCGTCGACGAGCCCGTCAAGCGGGTCCCGGCTCCCGAGCGGACACCCTTCGAGCGTGACCGGGCCCGCGTCGTGCACTCGGCGTCGCTGCGTCGGTTGGCGGCGAAGACCCAGGTGCTCGGTCCGCAGTCCGACGACTTCGTCCGTAACCGGCTCACGCACAGCCTGGAGGTGGCCCAGGTCGCCCGCGACCTCGCGTACCCGCTGGGCTGCCATCCCGATCTCGCCGAGACGGCCGCGCTCGCGCACGACCTCGGCCACCCGCCCTTCGGACACAACGGCGAGGAGGCCCTGGACCGGTTAGCGGCGGACTGCGGCGGCTTCGAGGGCAATGCCCAGACGCTACGGATCCTGACCCGGCTGGAAGCCAAGTCGTTCGACGCGGACGGCCGGTCGCTCGGGCTGAACCTCACCCGCGCCACCCTGGACGCCTGCACCAAGTACCCGTGGCGCCGTGGCCAGGGACCGGGCGGCACCCGCAAGTTCGGCGTGTACGACGACGACCTCGACGTCTTCACCTGGCTGCGTGCCGGTGCCGACGGGCGTGGTCAGTGCCTCGAGGCGCAGGTGATGGACTTCGCCGACGACGTCGCGTACTCGGTGCACGACCTCGAGGACGGCATCGTCGGCGGCCACATCGACCTGGGTCGGTTGGACTCGTCCGCCGAGCTCTCCGGCGTCTGGGACACCGTGCGCGACTGGTACCTCCCGGCCGCGATCGACGACGACCTGGCGGCGGCCCTGGGCAGGGTCCGCGGCGTACGGGGCTGGCCGCGCGGGTACGACGGCACCCGCGCCGGGCTGGCCTCGCTGAAGAACCTGACCAGCGACCTGATCGGGATCTTCTGCGGGAGCGTGCACACCGCCACCCGCGAGCGGTACGGCGCTGACCCGCTGGTCCGGCACGAAGGCGATCTGGTCGTCCCGACCGGGACGCTCCACGAGATCGTCGTGCTCAAGGGGATCGCCGCGCACTACGTGATGCGGACCGAGGAGCGGCGCCTGCTGATGGAGCGTCAGCGCACCTTGATCGAGGAGCTGTTCGAGGCGCTGGTGGCCTCGAACGGCACGGCCCTGGACGCTTCGTTGCGCCAGGACCATGCCGAGGCTGCGGACGACGCCGGCAGAACCCGAGTGGTCATCGACCAGATCGCCTCGCTCACGGATGCGAGCGCGGTGACCTGGCACGACGAGCTCTGCCGGTGACGTACCTCAGGGGGTTGCGGTGCTGTTGAACGGCACCGGCATGAACTTGTCGGCGGCAGCGGCTCCCTGGTCCTTGGCGAACTCGCTGACGTCCTCGACGGTCTGACGCACCTGCGGGTCGTCCTTGACCCGCAGCGCGATCCGCCTGATCTGCTCGTACCGCTCGCGGCCGGCCCGGGCACCGAGCACGTAGCCCGCCCCGAACGAGGTGACGGCGAGCGCCTTCTTGATCATCGTCCGATCCTCAGGACAGCAGGCGTCGGACGAGGACCAGCACGCCGAGCGTGATCACGGCACCGATGATCAGGCCGCGCTTGCCGTCCTTGGTGCCGGCCGAGTCGAGGAGCTCCGAGGCCCCGGACTCCGCGCGGCTGCGCAGCTCGCTGGTGTCGATCTGGTCGGCCAACCCGCCGATGGTCTCGGTCAGCTTGTCGCGGTGCTCGGCGATCTGGCCACCGATCTCTGCGGTCATGGACTTGCTCACGATGCGACTCCCTTCAAGGGTCCTTTCCAGACCAGTACCCGCAATGGCGCTGTTGAATCCCCATCCGGGATCCGGACGCGACGCACGTGTCCGCGGACCGACATAGACTCACCGCCGTGGCGGGCCGGATCAGGGAAGAAGACATCGCGACGGTGCGCGAGAAGGCACGCATCGACGAGGTGATCGGTGCCTACGTCACCCTGCGGAACGCTGGCGGCGGCAACCTCAAGGGCCTCTGCCCCTTCCACGACGAGAAGTCTCCGTCGTTCAACGTGACGCCCAGTCGCCAGCTGTACCACTGCTTCGGGTGCCAGGCCGGCGGCGACGTCATCAAGTTCGTGATGGAGATGGACGGCACCTCGTTCAGCGAGACCGTCGAGCGCCTGGCCGAGAAGGTCGGCGTCGAGCTGCGCTACGAGGACGGTCCGGGACCGGCGCGGGGGAGCGGCGGACCGCAACGGCCTCGGCTGGTGGAGGCGCACAAGCTCGCCGCCGCCTGGTACGCCGAGCAGCTCGCGACCGCGGACGCAGCCACGGCCCGGGAGTTCCTCGCCGGACGCGGCTTCGACCAGGACGCCGCCGAGACCTTCGGGGTCGGGTTCTCGCCGCGCGGTGGTGAGGAGCTGACCAAGTACCTGCGCCAGCAGGGCTTCAAGGACGACGAGCTGGTCACCAGCGGTTTGTCCGGCGACGGCGGCCGAGGCCTCTACGACCGCTTCCGGGGTCGGTTGATGTGGCCCATCCGGGACAGCAGCGCGGACGTGATTGGCTTCGGGGCCCGCCGGATCTTCGAGGACGACCGGATCGCGGCCAAGTACCTGAACACCTCCGAGACCCCGATCTACAAGAAGAGCCAGGTGCTCTACGGGATCGACCTCGCCCGGCGCGAGATCGCCAAGGCCAGCCAGGCCGTCATCGTCGAGGGCTACACCGACGTGATGGCCTGCCACCTGGCCGGGGTGAAGACCGCTGTCGCGACCTGCGGCACCGCGTTCGGCGACGACCACGGCCGGGTGATCCGCCGGCTGCTGCAGGACCACGACGAGTTCCGCGGCGAGGTGATCTTCACCTTCGACGGAGACGAGGCCGGCCAGAAGGCGGCCCTGCGCGCGTTCGAGGGCGACCAGAACTTCGCCGGCCAGACCTACGTCTCGGTGGAGCCGTCCGGCCTGGACCCGTGCGACCTGCGGCTCCAGGAAGGAGATGCGGCGGTCCGTGAGCTGGTCGCCCGCCGGGTCCCGCTGTACCGGTTCGTGCTCAGCAACGTGGTGAGCCGCTACGACCTCGACCGAGCCGACGGTCGCGTCGACGCGCTGCGCGAGGCCGCCAAGCTGGTCACCGCGATCCGGGACCGCTCGAAGGTCGACGCCTTCGCCCGCGAGCTCGCCGGAATGCTCGGCATCGACCCGAACGACGTCCAGCGCGAGGTCCGGCGTACGGCGAACCGTGCGGCCCAGAACGCCGGCAAAGCACCTGCAGCGACCGCGTTGCACGACCTGCCCGATGCGCGTGACCCCCGGTTCGCGCTCGAGCGCGAGACTTTGAAGCTGGTCATCCAGCAGCCGGTGCTGATCGCCCCGGCGCTCGTCGACGTCGACGCGGACGACTTCACCCACCCGGCGTACCGGGCGGTCTGGGCGGTCGTCACGCTCGCCGGTGGCGTCGCCGCGGCCGACGGGCTGTGGGCCTCGCGCCTCCAGGCGAACACCGCCGACGAGCGGGTCCAGGCGCTGCTCAGCGCGCTGAGCGTCGAGGGCATCCTGTCGAAGAAGGAGCCGGACGCGGCGTACGCGGCCCAGCACGTGTACCGGTTGCGCGAGGTGGCCGCGATGCGGCGGATCAACGACCTGAAGTCCAAGCTGCAACGGACCAACCCGATCGACGAGACCACCGAGTACAACAAGATGTTCGGCGAGCTGGTGGCCCTCGAGCAGCATCGGCGCTCCTTGCACGACCTCGCCGTGGAGCAGGCTCCGTGAGGCTGTTCGCCCGGACCGAGCGCGCTCCGCAGGCCGTCGTCGACCTGGCCGGGCTGGAACGTCGCGAGAAGGTCTTGGCGTTCGTCACGGACGGACGCCGGTGGCTGCTCGGCACCAGGCTCGCGCTGCTCGTCGTGACTCCCGGCGAGCCGACCGTCCGGCTGCGCTGGGAGGCGGTCCAGGCGGCCGACTGGGACCAGGACGCGGCCACGCTCACGGTCACCGAGGTGGGGGAGTTCGGCCGTTCGCGCGCGTCGTACGTCTTCACGCTGGAGAACCCGGCCCTGTTGCTCCAGCTCGTCCGGGAGCGGGTGACCGCCAGTGTGGTGCTCCAGCGCGGGTACCTGACCAACGGCCGGACCGGGTTCAAGGTGATCGGCAGGCGTTCTCCGGACGGTGGCCCGATCTCCTGGATGCACGAGTACGACGCCGCGGTCGACCCCGCCGATCCTGCGGTGGCTGCTGCGGCCGCCGAGGCGCTCGTGCAGGCGCGGGCCGACGTCGGCGAGTAGAGGCGATCCGATTGGCGGGCCGCCAGCAGGCCTTGCTAATGTTTGCGAGCGCGATCCCCTGTAGCTCAATTGGCAGAGCATTCGACTGTTAATCGGAGGGTTGTTGGTTCGAGTCCAACCGGGGGAGCCACCAGAAAGGCCCGCATCGTCCGATGCGGGCCTTTGCTGTCCCTGCGATCAGGCAGGCAGTGCCTCGCGGTCGAGGTCGTCCTCAGCGGGCTCGAGCGGCCGGATCCGGCCGGGCAGGAACACCGCCGAACCGATCGCGCCGACCCAGCAGACGATCCCGATCACCAGGCACGAGGTGTGCAGGCCGGCCATGAAGGCGCTCTGGAAGGCGCTGGTCAGCTGGCCGTTGGCGGCCATCGCGGTGGCGGCACCGACCGAGTCCTTGGCCTGGGCGAGCGCGCCACCGGGCAGGCGTCCGAACAGGCCGTCGCTGAGGTGGGCGGCGTACACCGAGGAGAACACCGAGCCGACGACCGCCACCCCCAGGGTGCCGCCGAGCTCCCGGGTGGCGTCGTTGACGGCGGAGCCGACTCCCGCGCGTGCCGGAGGCAGCACCAGCAGGATCGATTCGGTCGCGGGGGTCGAGATGAAGCCCATCCCGAGGCCCATCAGGATCATCTGCGGCACGATCACGTGGGCGTACGACGTGTTCACGTCGACCGAGGCGATCCAGAGGAACGACGCCCCGAAGAGCGTCATCCCGCTGGCGACGACCACCTTGGTGCCGATCCGCGGAGCCAGGATCGCGCCGAGGACCGAGGCGATCGCGATGCAGGTCGCCACCGGCAGGATCCGGGCGCCGGTGGAGAGGGTGCCGTAGTTGCGGACGAACTGGAAGTACTGGGTGATCAGGAAGATGAACCCGGCCAGGGCGAAGAAGGTCAGCGTCACGGCAGCGCTGGCAGCGCTGAACCGCCGGTCCTTGAAGAGCGTCACGTCCAGCATCGGGTGCTCCGCAGCGCGCTCGTGCCGGACGAAGACGACCAGCAGGGCCACCGCTGCGACCAGGCCACCGATCGTCGCCACCGACGCCCAGCCGCGCTCCGGCGCCTCGATGATCGTGTAGGTGAGCGCGGTCAGCATCGCCCCGGACAGCAGCAGGCCCGGGCGGTCGAGCCGCGGCGCACCCGGGTCGCGCGACTCGGGGACCAGGACGACGGCGAGGCCGGCCGCGAGCACGGCCACCGGGACCAGGGCCCAGAACACGCTGCCCCAGTAGAAGTGGGTGAGCAACCAGCCTCCGGTGACCGGTCCGGCCGCGACGCCGATGCCGACGACCGCACCCCAGACGCCGAGGGCGGCGGCGCGCTCGCGGCGCTCGCTGAAGGTGTTGCTGATGATCGAGAGCGTGGTCGGGAAGATCAGCGCGGCGAACATGCCCATCCCGACGCGGGCCGCGACCAGCGCGCCACCGGAGCCGACCATCGCACCGACGGCGCTCATCGCGGCGAAGCCGAGCAGCCCGGTGATCAGGGCGGGCCGGCGACCGAACCGGTCCGAGAGGCTGCCACCGGCCAGCACCAGGGCGGCGAAGGCCAGGTTGTAGCCGTCGACGACCCACTGCAGCGTGCGGGTACCGGCGTCGAGCTCGCGGGAGATGCTCGGCAGCGCGACGTTGACGATCGTGGTGTCCAGGTTGATCGCCAGCACGGCGATGCAGACGGCGGCCAGGACGCCGAGGCGGTGTGCCCGGCTCAGGGGAGTAGCGGGAGTGTTCATCGGATCTCCAAAGTTGACGGTGACAACATAGAAAGTGAAACAGCCTATGTTGGCGTTGTCAACATCAAGGTAGGGTGACGCCGTGACCAAGAGCTATCACCACGGGAACCTGCGGGCGGCGTTGATCGACGCCGCCGTCGGCCTGGCGCGCGAGGGCGGCCCGGACGCCGTCGTCCTGCGCGAGATGGCGCGACTGGTCGGCGTCTCGCACAACGCGGCGTACCGGCACTTCTCGGACCGCGACGAGGTGATGGCCGAGGTGGCTGCTTTCGGGATGGGCCAGCTCGAGGCTGCGATGCGGTCCGGCATCGCGACGGTGCGGAGCCGCGATCCGAAGGTGCGTGCCCGGCACAGCCTGCGCGAGGTGGGTCGTGCCTACGTGCACTTCGCCCTCGAGAATCCCGGCCTGTTCACGATCGCCTTCACCGTCATGCACGGAGAGCCGTCCGAGGAGCGTGCTGCCGAGATGGTCGCCCCGTACGCCCTGCTCAACGAGGTCCTCGACGAGCTGCTGGCCAGCGGGGCGATGCCCGCCAAGCGCCGTCCGAGCGCCGACATGAGCTGCTGGTCCGCGGTTCACGGGTTCTCGTTGCTGCACCTGACCGGACCGGGCGTCGAGGTGCCGTCCCCGGGGGAGCCGATGGTCGAGCGGGAGGCTGCGCTCGATGACCTGCTGATGACGATCGAGCGCGGACTGATCGCTCCCTGACCGTCCGCGCGATGGCACGATGACCGGGTGATCACCCGCGCTGACATCGAGCAGGCCCGGACCCGGATCGAAGGCCGGATCCGCCGGACGCCGGTCATCGGGGTGGACCCCGGCACCTTTGCCGGCCCGGCCTGGGTCAAGCTCGAGTTCCTGCAGCACAGCGGGAGCTTCAAGGCACGGGGAGCGTTCAACCGGATCCTTGCCGCTCTGGCCGACGGGGAGCTCGACCCTGCGGTCGGCACCGTCGCGGCCTCCGGCGGCAACGCCGGGCTCGCGCACGCCTTCGCCGCGGCCGAGCTCGGGGTGCCCTGCACGGTGTTCGTCCCGACCACGGCGTCCGCGGTGAAGCTGGCCCGGATCGAGCGCCAGGGCGCACGGATCATCCAGGTCGGGACCGAGTACGCCGACGCGTACGACGCTGCGGTGGTGCAGGCCGAGGACAGCGGAGCACTCTTCTGCCATGCCTACGACCAGCCGGCGATCGTCGCGGGCGCGGGGACGATCGGCCTCGAGCTCCTCGACGAGGTGGACGGCTTCGACACCGTGCTGGTCGCCGTCGGTGGCGGCGGCCTGATGGCCGGGGTCGCGACCGCGCTGGCCGGGCATGCCCGGGTGGTCGGGGTGGAGCCGGTGACCGCACCGACCCTGACCGAGGCGCTGGCGGCCGGGGGACCGGTCGACGTCGCCGTCAGCGGTGTTGCCGCGGACTCGTTGGGCGCCCGTCGGCTCGGCGAGATCGCGTACGACGTCGCCGTGGCGACCGGGGTCGGTTCGGTGCTGGTGACCGACGAGGATCTCCTCGCCGCGCGTCGGACCCTGTGGGACTACCGCCGGATCGTCGTCGAGCACGGCGCTGCGGCGCCCCTGGCGGCCCTGCTCAGCGAGGCGTACGTCCCCGTGCCGGACGAACGCGTCGTGGTGGTGCTGTGCGGCGCCAACACCGATCCGTCCGACCTGGTCTGACTCAGGTCGTCGGCGGCTTGGTCTCGCCCTTGGGGCACTGGCTGATCACCTTCTTGTCGGCGAACCGCTGGACCACCCACGGCATCAGGTTCACCGGGTCGGTCACGTCGTGGCCGCCGTTCGGGTCGTAGAGCCGGGCCACGTTGCCGCCCTTGCGGCAGGCCAGAGCGACCGCGCCGGTCGTCCAGGCCGGGTTGATGAACGGGTCCCGGCCGCCGTAGACGACGAAGAGCGGCGCGCTGAGGATGTGCTGCGGAAGCGCCCAGGCGGTCAGGTAGGACTGCACCTGCTTGGCCGCGTCGATGCTCAGCGGCTTGAGGTCCGCGGGGGTGAGCTTGCTCAGAACCTGGTCGCGCTCGGTCGCGTTCGCGATCGTGCAGTCCGAGAGCGTCGACCAGGCAGCGGCTGCCTTCGTGCTCCGGTAGAGGTTGAGGTCCAGGCTCGGGTGCAGCCGGTGCAGGCTGACCAGCAGCCACTGGTACGCGCCCAGCTGGTCCTGGTCCAGGGTGCCCGCGGCGGCCTCGTTGACCAGCGGGGCGACGTCTGCGGTGGGCGCGACCGCGATCGTCCCGACGAGATCGAGCCCCGGGGCGTACTTGTCGGCCTGCTCGTTGGCCGACCAGACGGCCCCGCCGCCCTGGGATCCGCCGATGGCGGCCCAGCGGTAGGAGATGTGCTTGAACGAGTTCCGCAGCGCCCGCACCGAGTCGATGATGTTGTAGCCGGCGGTGCGCGAGTCCAGGTAGGGGTGCACGCCGGACGACGCCGTACCGAGGCCCTGGTAGTCGGCCAGCGTGACCGCGTAGCCGATCCCGGTGAGGCGGGCGATATCGGTGGCTTCGCCGTCGAAGTTCGCGGACGCCGAAGGGCCGCAGCCGTTGAGGACTCCGGTCGTACCGTGCCCGATCGCGACGACCGGCCAGCCGCCGATCGGTGGCGCTCCGCCGGGGATGAAGACGGTGCCGGACACCACCGTGCCCTTACCGGTGTTGCCGTCGGTGGAGCGGTACCGGATGTGCACGGCCGTCACGCCGGCTGCCCTCAGGGTCGGATCCTCGTCGACGACCGCGGTCGCGCTGACCAGGGAACCCGGGCTGCTGCCGCCGAGGTGCGCGCCGGCGTACGTCTTCGGCTTCGGTGTGGGCAGGGACGGCGTCGTACCGCGGCCGAGGACGTAACCGGCTCCGAGGGCGGCGACCACCACGACCAGGCCGAGTGCGATGAAGCCGATGGCTTTGCGGGACACCTGGGCGTTCCTCCGTGGTCGCGAACGGGACGTGCCGAACCAGGACCCCCGAGGTCGTTGCTCCGCGACGCTGCGGACCAGATCCTGCTCCGACAAGATATCCCCCGGTGTTCCGCGTCACGCGCGCGGCACGTTCTGCGCTCACCGGTGTTTTCCCGAATAGGCAGGGCTGCCGGGCGCCACTACCCTTGATCAGTGACCGAGATACTTTCCGAGCCCCTCGCGGGTAGCCTCACGTTCGACGACCTCGGTCTTGACCCCAAAGTCCTGAAGGTCCTCAGCGACGTCGGCTACGAGACGCCGTCCCCGATCCAGGCCGAGGCGATCCCGCCGTTGCTCGCCGGGCACCACGTCGTCGGGCTCGCCCAGACCGGTACCGGCAAGACGGCCGCGTTCGCGCTCCCGATCCTGTCCCGCATCGACCTGTCGCAGAAGACGCCCCAGGTCCTCGTGCTCGCGCCCACCCGTGAGCTCGCGCTCCAGGTCTCCGAGGCGTTCGAGAAGTACGCCGCGCACATCAAGGGTCTGCACGTCCTGCCCGTGTACGGCGGCCAGGGGTACGGCGTCCAGCTCTCGGCGCTGCGCCGCGGCGTGCACGTGGTCGTCGGTACTCCCGGCCGCGTGATGGACCACCTCGAGAAGGGCACCCTGGACCTCAGCGGCCTGCGCTTCGTGGTCCTCGACGAGGCCGACGAGATGCTCAACATGGGCTTCGCCGAGGACGTCGAGCAGATCCTCGCCGGCACCCCCGAGGACAAGCAGGTCGCGCTGTTCTCCGCGACGATGCCGCCGCAGATCCGACGGATCGTCAAGAAGCACGCGCCGAACGCGGTCGAGATCAAGGTCAAGGCCACCTCGACGACCGCGGCGAACGTGAGCCAGCGCTACCTCAAGGTCGGCCACCCGCAGAAGCTCGACGCGCTGACCCGGATCCTCGAGGTCGAGAACTTCGACGGGATGATCATCTTCGTCCGCACCAAGCACGCCACCGAGGAGCTTGCCGAGCGCCTGCGCGCCCGTGGGTTCTCGGCTGCCGCGATCAACGGTGACGTCGCCCAGGTCCAGCGCGAGCGGACCATCGACCAGCTCCGCAAGAGCAAGCTCGACATCCTGGTCGCGACCGATGTCGCCGCCCGTGGTCTCGACGTGCCCCGGATCAGCCACGTGGTCAACCACGACATCCCGACCGACACCGAGTCCTACGTGCACCGGATCGGTCGCACCGGCCGCGCCGGTCGTCCGGGGGTGGCGATCTCGTTCGTGACCCCGCGGGAGAACCACCTGCTCCGGGCGATCGAGAAGACCAACCGGACCACGCTGGAGGAGATGCGACTGCCGTCGGTCTCCGACGTCAACGCCTTCCGGGTATCCAAGTTCACCGATGCGATCAGCAACGCGATGAACGACCCGCAGCTGGGCCAGTTCCGTGAGCTGATCGAGGACTACGAGCGCAACAACGACGTCCCGGCCCTCGACATCGCGGCCGCGATCGCGGTGCTGTCGCAGGCCGGCCAGCCGTTGTTCCTCGAGGACATGCCCGAGCCGTTGCGGGTCGCGTCCAAGGAACGGTCGAACGACCGCGGTCCGCGCAGCGGTGGCGGCGACCGTCGTGGCTTCGCCAGCTACCGGATCGAGGTCGGCAAGCGTCACAACGTCGAGCCCCGCCAGGTCGTCGGCGCGCTCGCCAACGAGGGTGGTCTGTCCCGCGAGGACTTCGGCAAGATCGAGATCAAGCCGGCGTTCACCATCGTCGAGCTCCCGGTCGACCTGGACCCGGCGGTGCTCGAGAAGCTGTCCGGGACCCGGATCTCCGGTGTCCTGATCAACATCAAGCCCGACAAGTTCGACCGCGGCCACAAGCGCGGTCACACCGGACCGACGGGCAGCCCGAACAAGTCCTGGAGCGCGACCGGTGGGTCGTCGTACTCGGGGACGAAGAAGCCGCGCCACAAGAACCGCGACGCCTGAGCCTCGGCGCCCTAGGATCGACGCCATGCGTCGACTCACCGTTCTTGCTGCTCTGCTCCTGACCAGCCTTGCGCTGGCGGCACCTGCCACCGCCGCCAAGCCGTTGCCGGTCCCGTACGACTTCCTTCCGGCCGCGGTCCTGGGCGGCGTACCGAACTCGAACGCTCCCGGCACCAACGACTTCAGCTGCAAGCCGAGCGCAGCGCACCCGCGACCGGTCGTCCTGGTGCACGGCACCTTGGGCAACCGGGCCACGAACTGGCAGACCTACGGACCGCTGCTGAAGAACAACGGCTACTGCGTCTTCGCCCTGACCTACGGGGCCACGCTGCCAGTGCCGTACCCGGGTGCTTTCGGCGGTCTGGGCGACATCCCCGCGAGCGCGGCGCAGCTGGCGACGTTCATCGACCGGGTGCTGGCCGCGACCGGCGCGAGCAAGGTCGACATCGTCGGGCACTCGCAGGGCACGCTGATGCCGGACTACTACGCCGAGTTCCTCGGGGGAGCCTCGAAGATCGGCTCGTACATCTCGCTCTCACCGCTCTGGCACGGAACGACGGCGACCGGGCCCAGTGCGAAGTCCGGTGCGGCGTTCGCGCCGGGGATCAACCCGTTGGACCTGGTCGGGCCGGCCCTGGGCCAGATGGGCGCCGGGTCCGCGCTGATCACCAAGATGCAGGCGGCCGGGGTGGCCGTGCCGGGCATCAAGTACCTCAACATCATGACCAAGTACGACGAGCTGGTGAAGCCGTACACGAGTGGTTCTGAGGCGGGGATGACGAATGTCGTGCTCCAGGACCACTGCAAGCAGGACTACACCGAGCACTTCGAGATGGCGGCGGACAAGAACGCCTCGATCTTCGTGCTGAACGCCCTCGACCCGGCGCACCCGCGCCCGCTCGTCTGCTCGACGGTGCTCCCCTTCGTGGGCGGTCTCTGACACGCGTCACCCAGGTGATTGACACGAGTTGCCAGCGCCCCTAGTTTGCGAGTGGGTGAGGGCCCGATGCACTCCGGTGCACCGAACGTGACAGGACTGATCTGCCATGAGGCGCTCCCTCCTCGCACTCGTGCTCGCGTTGACCGCCGTCCTCGCGCTGCCCCAGCTCGCCGCCGCGCACGTGGAGCGGCCGTCGTACTGGCCGGACCCGAAACCGGACTGCAGCATCAGCCCCTGCGCCGGCGGCAAGGTCCCGACCGCGAAGTCGCTGGCCTCGGCGCTGGACGTGAGCGCTGTCGGCACCACCCGGGTGGTCTGCAAGGCGAACTCGATGCGGCTGCTGGAGAAGTCGGTGCACAGCGCGCTCAAGAACGGGTACCACATCCGGCCCACGGATCACCGCTCGCTCAGTGCCCGGGCCGCGGCGAAGCTGATCACCGTCAACAAGGCCCTGGCCAAGCTCTGCCGCTACCACCAGATCCAGGCGGCCGTGACGGCATCGGGCAACAACGACCGGGTGGTGGTGATGCCCGGTGTCTACACGGAGCCGACCTCACGGTCGAAGCCGACGTTCGACCCGGCCTGCGTGCAGTACCGGACGCACTCGGATGCCGGTGACCCAGGCGCGCTGTCGCACGCCTACCAGGTGCACTGCCCGAACGACGCGAACCTGATCTCGGTGGTCGGGCGGGGGATCGGTCCGGGCAAGGACCCGGACCCGCCGTTGGTGGACCGTCACGGCATCCCGAACCTCGGCAAGTGCATCCGCTGCAACTTCCAGCTCGAGGGCTCCGGGGTCAGCGCCGATGACGTCGTCGTCGACGCCGGTGACGCCAGCGCGGGCGACGGCGGACCGTCCGCAGTCGGCCACAAGAAGGACGTCGGCATCTTCGTGGACCAGGCCGACGGCTTCGTGCTGCGGAACCTGACCGTGCGGCACGCGCGCGAGCACGACATCTACATGCTCGAGACCGACGGCTACCTGATGGACCGGTTCAAGACCTACTACGCCGGTTCGTACGGCGTGCTGACCTTCGTCGAGGACCACGGCGTCATCCAGAACTGCGACTCGGTCGGCAACGGCGACTCCGGGATCTACCCGGGCTCGGGCGCGCCGACGCTGGTCAACCGGGATGTGGCGTTCTACCCGAAGGCCCGCTACAGCCAGGTCATCCGGGACTGCGACATCCACCACAACACCGGTGGCTTCTCCGGGACCGACAGCCACGGCACGCTGATCACGCACAACAACTTCTACGACAACGCACTGGGTTTCACCACCGACGTCTTCACGGCGGCCGGCCACCCCGGCTTCCCGCAGACCGGCAACGTGATCGCGGACAACAACTTCTACTCCAACAACTTCAACCCGTTCCAGGCCGGTTCGGACGTCGAGCCCTTCATCGGAGCTCCTGTGGGGACCGGCCTGTGGCTGGCCGGCGGCAACCAGAACGTCGTGTCGGGCAACCACTTCTGGGACAACTGGCGTCGCGGCATGATGCTCTTCGCCGTCCCGGACGCGACCGTGTGCGGCCCGATCCTGGGCGACACCAAGACCAAGATCCCCGGCTGCAGCATCACCAGCATCTCGACGTCGTACGGGAACAAGATCCACGACAACGTGATGGGCGTGACGCCCTCGGGAGTCTCGAAGCCCAACGGCGTCGACTTCTGGTGGGACTCGTTCCCGACGAACACCGGGAACTGCTGGTGGGGCAACACCGGTCCTGGTGGCTCGAAGGCGACGAGCACTCCTGGATCGTTGCCGGCCTGCACAAACGGCACCAAGCCGTCCTCGAGCATCGGTCTGGGCAACATCGGCAACGAGGCCGAGCTGGTCGCCTGCCTGGCTGGCTACCAGCTGTCCGGCTACCCGGCGGGCAACAAGTACATCTGCAACTGGACCCAGACGCCGAAGAAGCCCGGTACGTCGGCCAAGGTCGATGCCGAGGCGGTAGCGGCACTGAAGACCTACCAGAAGAGGTCCTTCGCCGAGCTCTGCGCGGGCGGGCCGATGTCGCGCACCTGCGCACCGTTCGTCGGGGCCCTGGCGAGCATCACCTACGTCGGCACGGCGCTGCGTCCACTGATGCCCTCGACGCAGGCTGCTGCCGGCGGTGGCAGCAGTCGTCAGCCGCTCGGCACGCTGACCTGCGGCTGGTGGCTCAAGGCCGGTGCGTCCCAGCAGGCCGGGCTGATCCAGCGGCTGCAGCGTTTCACCGGGGGAGCGGTCGAGGGCGACAAGCTGGTCGGCTACGGCAACGTTCTCGGAGCGAGTCGTACGGCGCAGCTCTTCAACCAGCGCTGCACGTCGGGCTACGCCAGTGCCTTCGCGCTCTACAAGATCTACGGGGCGGCTTCCGCGTTCGCTGTCAACAACCCGTAAGCCGACGATGGCCCGCGACCGAGGGGGTCGCGGGCCGTCGTCGTTGGATCGGGCCTACTTGAGGACCGAGATGTCGAACCTGCTGTCTGCGGCTGCGCCGCTGCCGTCGTAGCAGTACACGCTGACCTCGCCTTGCTCCCAGCCGCCGACCTTGCACCAGGTGGCCGTGTCAGAGCCGTAGGCGGTGACCTGGACGTTACCCGGGTCGAAGTTGAGACCGACGAACGTCACGGTGTACACGCCTGTAGCGGACCGGTTGACGGTGACCGGGTGACCGGCGCTGTTGTACTCGTAGCCGTTGTGCAGCGTCACGGTGGAGCCGAGGGTCGCGGTCTCCACGTTGTCCCAGGCGTAACCCTGCACGAGTCCGACCGGGTGCTTCGTGAAGTCCGCGTGCGTCAGGGAGTGGTTGATGACTTTCCCGGTACCGACGGAGTTGGCGCCGAGATCGGCCTGCTTCACCGAACCGTTGATGATCTGGGGTGACCCCACCGAGTTGTGGGCGAGGTGGATGGCAGCGGCGCTCGCAGCACCCCCACCTCCGATCGCGATGACCAGCGCGAGCGTGCTGGCTACGTTGGCATAAGTGACGCGAGACTTCTTGAGCACCATGGTTGTTCCTCCCGATTGGATGTGGCGTGAGCAGGCCCTTGCATTGAACCGCCGTTGTCACACCTGGGCAATGCCGGGATCGGACATGTTTCTCGACCCGGGCCAGGCAGGCCCATCGGCGATTGCCGCTAGGCTCGCTCCGCATCGACCTTCACCCGGGTCGTGCTCACAGGGCGGTAGCTCAGTCGGTTAGAGCAGAGGACTCATAATCCTTGGGTCGTGGGTTCGAGCCCCACCCGCCCTACCTAGTGTTTGTATGACTCCGCCTGATTGGTGACAGTCGGGCTTCGGTTGATAGGTGACTCACCTTCGGGTGATGGGTTACGCCTACTTCGGTTGATTGGTGACACTCCCGGGGTCTGCTGCACGAGCAGGTCACAGCTTGACCTGACCCACCGTTGGGGTTCCAGAGCTGGTGGTGAGTCGAGGGCCTGACTGGAAGGTCCCCCTGGCTCGCGCCGGACGTTGCGAGACTGCATCTGTGCATGCCAGCTCCGTCCGCGCGGAAGCAAGCACCCGCCCGGAACTGGTGATCAGTGCCCGAGCTGCAGGGCGACCGTGACCTGAGCAACGTGCTTCTTGGCGTCGTCGAGCGCGAAGAAGGTGAGCACTGTGTTCGGCTTGCCGGAGCCGATGAAGTAGACGCCCTGCTCCTTGCGCGCCTTCGGGTACGCCTTGTGCACGGCGGCGGCCGTCGAACCGATGCCGATACCCGCCTTGGTGCGCACCTTTGTCGCGGACGTGCCGGATTTGCTGGCTGCGATCGTGATGTTGTTCACCACTTTCGTTGCACCTGGCTTGGGCGCGTCGAATTCGAAGTACACCTGGTAGCCCGCGCCCTTGTAGGTGCACTGGTAGGAGTCGCAGGACTTGGCCGGGAAGCCCTTGCGCGCGGCCGCGGCCGACTCGCCGATACGGATGCCGCCGATCGACTTCTGTACCACGATCCGGTCCGTCGAGAAGGGCTTGACCGTCGAGGCTGGGCGGGCCTGGGCGCCGGTGGCAGACGTGGCCGCACCTCCGACGAAGGCGGCGCTGACGGCGACCGCGGCGATGGTGCGGGCGAGTTGGGAAGTAGTCATGGTGTGATCCGATCTGGTCGACGGGCGTTGTGTGCGGACATGGTGTTGGGGTGTCTGGAGTTCAGCAGGTAACTGTGATCGTTTGCGAGGTGCACCAACGGGAGGGATAACATGTAACTACATGCTGGAATGACGTTACATCCTGACGTTAGAACAGCGTTCCACCATCTGTCAAGACTCACCAAAGATTGCGTGACAACGGTTTCACGAGCCAAGAGCCGGATCGCCAATGCGGAGCAATCCTGTGAACCGAAGGGGATGTGATGAGGGCAGACGAGGTCCTAGTCGATCTCGGAAGATTTCCAGGTCGGCAGGGCGTCGGCGTTGCAGTAGACCTTCGGGTCACCCAGGTACATGTCGTTGCCGTTGTCGGTGCCCTCGACCTCTAGGACGAGGAAGGCTGTCCCGACCTCGGAGACGTGCAGCGTGGACGGGGACGAGCTGGTGTTGCTGACCGTCGTGGGCGTGGAGCTGTTGGTGCCGCCTGCTCCGAACGTGCCGACGGTGAGAGTCGCGTCGGCCGCGGGGGCGGTGGGCCCGTAGCTCTGGTAGAAGGCCGCGGTGCTGAGCTTGGTGCAGAGGTTGTTCA
>JAOPXD010000186.1 GCA_025965315.1 Marmoricola sp. | reverse complement strand
TGTCCGGCACGCTACTCAGTTTCCGGGCCCGAGTCGCTGGTTCCGGTACAGCCGTGTTCTAGCATGCGGCCATGACCGTGCAGTGGATCTCCTCGCCGACCTCGGGCGACATCAGCTACCCCGACGCCCCCTGGAACATGCACGGGCAGCTGTGGCTCTCGCTGTTCAAGGTCCGGGCCGGCGACCACCCCGACCGCGAGCCCGGGATGTACGGGGTCGCGCTGGTGAAGTAC
Source organism: Marmoricola sp. (assembly GCA_025965315.1). Lineage (GTDB taxonomy): Bacteria > Actinomycetota > Actinomycetes > Propionibacteriales > Nocardioidaceae > Marmoricola. Next base: position 22,680 of record JAOPXD010000186.1, on the reverse strand, counting down.
GAGGAGCCGAGCCCGCTCACCTACGGCGAGCTGCTGGTCGCACGGCCGATCAACGGCGCCGTGACCATCACCGACATCTGGGTCGACTCGGCCGCCTCGATGCACGGCGGCCGCGACCTGTGGGCGATCCCGAAGGACCTCTGCGACTTCAGCGTGACCACGGAGAAGAAGGGTCTCGTGACCCGCACGTTGTGGGCGACCGAGCTGGACGGCGTACCGATCGTGACCGCGTCGTTCTCCGACATCTCCCGGGCCGTGCCGCGACTGCCCTTCAAGGGCAGGACCTGGCAGCAGCGGGCCAACGGCGACGAGGTCAGCGCAGCGCTCGTCGGATCGTCCAAGGCGGCTCCGTGTCGTGCCCGGTGGGACTTCAACCCGGACGGCGCGCTGGGTTGGCTCGCCGGTAGGCGCTCGATCGCGTCGTTCCGCCAGGCCGACTTCACGATGTCGTTCGGCTAGACCTCGTCGGTCGGTGCGACGTCCTCGGACACGGCGACATCAGCAGCGGCGCGTTTCGTGGCTTCACGGATCTCGAACAGGTCGGTGGCCAGGCCGCCGACCGCCTTGGCTACGTCGCCCACCGCGCTGACCACGATGTTGCTGACCTGGCCCACCGCGTGGGTGGCGGCCTCGACGCCGCCCTGGATCGCGTCCTTGCGGATCTCGGACTTGCTGATGTGATCCTTCATGGGCACCAGTCTCAGGGGCGATCGGCGTCGGGGCAACGTGAGTCCGCTCTCAGGCTGCCACCACGTCGTCGGACGCGGCGGCGGGAGCAGGGGCCGGCGTGCGCTTCGGCGTCGGGAAGGAGAGCTTCACGATCTTCTTCGCCACGCTGAACAGCTGCTTGCCGAGGCCACCGGTGTTGTACTCGATGCCGTACTTCTCGCACAGCGCCCGCACCTCGACCGAGAGCTCCGGGTACCGGCGTGCCGGGATGTCGGGGAACAGGTGGTGCTCGATCTGGTGCGACAGGTTGCCCGACATGATGTGGAACAGCTTGCTGCCGGTGATGTTGGCGGACCCGAGCAGCTGGCGGTAGTACCAGTGGCCGCGCGACTCGTTCTCGCACTCCTCCTCGGTGAACGTCGCGACGCCCGCCGGGAAGTGACCGCAGAAGATGATGTTGAAGGTCCAGATGTTGCGGACCACGTTCGCGACGGCGTTGCCGGTCAGGGTGCTCAGGAACAGCGGACCGGTGAGCGCCGGGAACAGCAGGTAGTCCTTGAAGACCTGCTTGCCGACCTTCTTGACGATCGGCTTGCCGACCTTCTTGGTCTCCTCCCAGGTGCGCTCGCCGGACAGGATCCGGTCGACCTCAAGGTCGTGGACGGCGACACCTTCTTCGAAGAGCATCATCAGCAGGAAGGCGTAGAGCGGGTTGCCCAGGTAGTACGGGCGCCACTTCTGGTCCTCGTCCATCCGCAGGATGCCGTAGCCGATGTCACGGTCCTTGCCGAGGATGTTGGTGTAGGTGTGGTGGATGTAGTTGTGCCCGTACTTCCAGTTCTCACCCGGGGCCATCGTGTCCCAGTCGTAGATGCGCGAGTTGAGCTTCGGGTCGCCCATCCAGTCGTACTGGCCGTGCATGACGTTGTGGCCGATCTCCATGTTCTCCAGGATCTTGGAGACGCTGAGCGCCGCGACCGCCAGCGGCCAGGCCGGCGGCAGGTAGAACAGCGCGCGGCCGGCGATCTCGAACTGCTGCTGACGCTTGACGATCATCCGGATGTAGTCGGCGTCGTCCTTGCCGAGCTTGCCGAGCACCCGCTGGCGCAGGGCGTCCAGCTCGGTACCGAACTCCTCGAGCTGCTCGGGAGTCAGGTTGGGGTTCTTCGGGTCGGAGGCCGCGACCGTGGCCTTCTTCTTGGTCGTCTTCTGGGCCGTCTTCTGGGCCTGGGTGGGGATGTCGGTGATGGTCATGTCGGGACTCCTTCGGTGGGAGGGACGGGTCAGAGGTCTACGGAGCAGTCGCCTACGGGGGCGGAGACGCAGAGCCGGACTTCCTCGTCGGGCAGCGAGGACTCCTCGCCGGTGAGGATGTTGCGGACGGTGCCGTCGGTCTTGGTCTTGACGCAGGAGAAGCAGATGCCCATCCGGCAGCCGAACTCCGGCTTGAGCCCGAGGGCCTCGGCCTGCTCGAGCAGCGAGGCGCCGGTGTTCTCGGCACTCGCTCCGGCCCGGGTGAACGACACCGAACCTTCGGCCGAGCCGAGGGAGACTGCGGGCGGCTTGAAGAACTCGACGCGCAGGCGGGGGCTGTCGCCGTACGCCTCCTTGACGAGCTCGATCAGCCCGCCGGGGCCGCAGGCCCAGGTGTCGGTGTTCCTGAAGTCCGGAATCAGCCGTCGCAGCTCGAACTCGCTGAAGGTCGCGTCGCCGTAGCGCAGGTGGACGTCGATGTGGTTGTCGCCCTCGGCGATGGCGGCGAGCTCGTCGGCGAAGATCTGGTCCTCGGGCGAGCGTGCGAAGTGGATGAAGGTGACCTTGCGGTTGGCGCGGCCGTCGTACCCGTCCCGCAGCAGGGTGCGGATCTGGGACATCACCGGAGTGATCCCGGACCCGCCCGAGATCATCACCAGGTGGTTGGCCGTCGGGGTGGCCGCGCTCTCGTGGATGGTGAAGTCCCCGTCGGCCTGGCTCAGGTGCAGCATCTGTCCGACCTTGGCCTCGTTGACCAGGAACTTGGACACCTGGCCCTCGTCGTTGGCCCGGATGGTGAGGGTGATCCGCTCACCGGGGAGCGATGCGGCGGAAGAGATCGAGAAGCAGCGGGTCATCCGGCGAGCGGATCCCGGCAGCTCGACGCCGACCTGGACGTACTGGCCGGCGCGATGTCCGCGCCAGGTGCTGGTCGGCTGGAGGGTGATCGTGGCAACCGGCGCGGAGCCTTGGGCAGCGGGATTCTCACGCTGGATGTCGACGACGCGGGCTCGAACCTCGGTGACGACCCACATCGGGTTGAACATCTCGAGGTAGCGGTCCACGCCGTGCGGTGAGGTCATCGCGGCAACGGCCCTGGAGCCGAGAAGCTTGGTGGTGAGAGTCATCAGGTGGCCTCCTTTCAGTGAACGTGCGTACACTGAAACTATGACTGTCAGCCCGATGCTCGGTCAAGGAGGTGGGGACGTGATGCCGAACACGGTGCACATCCGTACACCGAAACGCGTGCAAACGGTTGTCGGTACCCTGATCCCCGTGACCGCAAACCCGGACGCTCCCGTGTCGGAGACGCGCAGCGACAAGAAGGAGCGCACCCGCCGCGCGATCCTGGACGCAGCCCTCCGGCTGACCGAGGACACCGGTCTGGCGGCGCTGTCGCTGCGGCAGGTCGCCAAGGAGGTCGGGATCGTGCCGACCGCGTTCTACCGGCACTTCGACTCGATCGACCAGCTGGGGCTCGCCCTGGTCGAGGAGTCCTTCGTCTCGCTGCGCGCGATGATCCGCGACGTACGCCAGGGAACGCCGACGCTGGGACAGATCGTCGACCGGTCCGTCGACGTCCTGGCCGTGCACGTGCGCGAGGACCGGCCGCACTTCGGTTTCATCGCGCGCGAGAAGTCAGGCGGCTCAGCGGTCGTCCGGGTCGCCGTACGCCGGGAGTTCGGCTTCTTCGAGCGGGAGCTTGCCACCGACCTCGCCCGGCTGCCGATGGATCACTGGTCCAGCGACGACCTGCAGATCCTCTCCAACCTCATCGTCAGCGCGATGATCACGACCTCCGAGGAGATTCTCCGGGCCGAGCCCCGCGAGCTGCCCGACATCCGGCACCGGGCTCGCACCCAGCTGCTGATGGTGATCGTCGGCGCGCTGAACTGGAAGTCGACGCCCTCCGGCTGATCAGACGACTGCCTCGGCTTCGCCAAGCAGCTCCCCCACCTCGAGCATCGGTCCGACATCCGGGTCGCTGCCCGCAGGCAGTCTGCCCGGTAGCACGATCGCCAGCACGACCACCACCGCCGACAACCCTGCGATGACGACGAACGCGCGGTCGACACCGTTGATGAGCGACGGGGTGAAGGCAGAGCTCGTCGCGTGGATGCCCGCGATGTACGAAGCCAGGATCGTCAAGGAGATCGCACTCCCGACCGCACCTGCGACCTGCTGGAGCGCGCCGAGCAGCGAGCTGGCGTGCGAGTACAGGTTCGGCGGCACGGCCCCGAGGCCCAGGGTGAAGACGGGCGTGAAGACGCAGGCCAGGCTCACCATCACCAGGACGTGGGTCGCGATGATCTGCCAGTACGGCGTGTCCGCCCCCACCTGGGTGAACAAGGTCATCCCGACCAGGATCCCGATCGAGCCGGGGATCACCAGCGGTCGCCCGCCGACACGGTCGAAGACCTTGCCGACCTGGGGACCGAGCAGGCCCATCGCGAGCCCGCCGGGCATCATCAGCAGACCCGTGTGCAGGATGCTCAGACCACGCCCGTTCTGCAGGTAGAACGGCAGCAGCACCAGCGAACCCAGGAAGCCCATGAAGGCGAAGACCATCAGGGCTACGGACAGCGTGAAGGTGCGGTGCTTCAGGGTGCGCAGATCGAGCAACGGCGCGTCCTTGCGCTGCAGCCGGAGCTGCCGGACCACGAACAGCGCCACCACCAGCAGTCCTGCGACGATGAGCACGGCGGGCGGAACAGGCTGGTGCTTGCCACCGATCAGGCTGAGACCGTAGACCAGACCACCGAAACCGAGCGCCGACGCGATCACGCTCGGGACGTCGATCGAACCCGGAGTCGGCTCGCCGATGTTCTTCAACCGGGAGAGCCCGGCGATCGCGATCAGAGCGGCGATCGGCAGCACCAGGCCGAACATCCAGCGCCACGACAAGTACTGCAGGATCACCCCGGAGACCGCGGGCCCCATCGCCGGCGCGACCGACATCGCCAGGGTCACGTTGCCCATCACCCGGCCGCGATCGTTCTCGGGGACCACGGACATCAAGGTGGTCATCAGCAGCGGCATCATCACCGCGGTGCCCGAGGCCTGGATCACCCGGGCCACGACCAGCACCCAGAACATCGACGTCGGGGCGAGGGCAGCCAACAGGGTGCCGGTGCAGAACACGGCCATCGCCAGGCCGAAGGCCTGCCGGGTCGTGACCCGCTGCAGGAAGAACCCGGTCACCGGGATGACCACTGCCATGGTGAGCAGGAAGGCCGTCGTCAGCCACTGCGAGGTGCGCTCGCCGACGCCGAACTCGGCCTGGAGGTGCGGCAGCGCGTTGACCAGGATCGTCTCGTTGAGGATCACGATGAAGGTCGCACCGACCAGCCAGCGCAGCACGGCGATGTCGCCGGCGCTGGTCTTGGTGCCACCTGCGGAGGCGGGAGCGTTGTGGGCCATGAGGGGTCCTAGGAGATCGTCTGCGGCCGGGGCTGGGCTCCGCCCAGATCCGTCTGTCATACCTACGACGAACGGGATCGAACGACTACGACACCGGCTGGTATCAAAATCTTAGGTGAGCTCACCGACAACCTCGACCGATTAACGATCAGTTCACCGCGGACGCAGGGTGATCTCCGGCACGGTCGCATCCCCCGGCAGGTCCAGCACGTGCAAGATCGCGTCGGTGACGGTCCCGGGCTGGATCCAGCGCGTCGCGTCGTAGGTCCGCCCCTCCTGCTCGTGCACCTTCTCCTGCATCGGGGTGGCCGTCCGGCTCGGGAAGATCGTCGTCACCCGGACACCGTTCGGAGCCTCCTCCGCACGCAGCGCATCAGCGAGCGCCCGGAGACCGAACTTCGAGGCCGCGTACGCCGACCAGGTCGCGTTCGCGACGAGTCCGGCGGACGAGTTCACGAAGACGACCGTCCCCCGCGCTGCCCGCAGCGCGGGGAGCAGCGCTGCGGTGAGCACGGCCGGCGCGGTCAGGTTCACGTCCAGCTGGCGCTGCCAGTCGGCCAGGTCGAGGTCGGCCACGTCGGCCAGCTCGACCGTGCCGGCGACGTGGTGCAACGAGTCGAGGCGTTCGGTGCCGGCAGCGAAGTCCTGCGCCCAGACGCGGACCGCTCGCGCGTCCGCGAGATCGACGACGTCACGGGTCAGCCGGACGACCCGGTCACCGCGTGTCTCGAGACGATCGGCCAGATCGGCTCCGATGCCGGAGCCGGCTCCGGTCACGACGTGGGTACGGGCCACGCCGTCAGAGGACACGAGTTCCGTACATCTCCCCCAGCGGGTCCGAGATCAGCTCGAGCCGGGCACCGTTGGGATCCCGGAAGTAGATCGAGCTCCCGCTCTGGCTCTGGTACTCGACGCCGGCCTGCTCGAGCCGGTCCCGCAGGACGAGCCACTGCTCGGGCTCGACCGAGATGGCGACGTGGTGGAGACCGCCGAGCACCTCGGCGTACGGGCCGACGTCGAGGCCCGGGAAGTCGAAGAACGCGAGCAGGTTGCGGTTGCCGATGTCGAAGAAGAAGTGGTTGGAGCCCGGGTAGTCCCGGTTCTCGAAGATGTCGGTCAGCGGGAACCCCAGCAGCCCGGAGTAGAACAGCACCGTCTCCTCGACGTCGCGGCAGACGATCGCGAAGTGGTGCAGGCCGCGGGCCGTCGACGCCGGCCGCTCGCTGTCGGCGATCAGGTACGCCGCCTGGATCCGATCGCGCTCGGCGTTCACGGCAGCAAGATCGATCTCAGGCATCGAAAGGTTCTCCGTCCCAGGTCTCGTGCCGGGCGAGCTCGGAGACCTCGACCCGCTTCAGCTTGGTCAGCTGCCGTACAGGCTTGCCCATCGGGACCACGCACGCAACGGCGTACGCGTCCGGGATGCCGAGGAGCTCCTTGATCCCGGGCTCCTCGGCGACCGCCATCGTGGTGATCGTGCCTCCGAAGCCCTCGTTGCGCGCAGCGAGCAGGATGTTCCAGACGAGCGGGTAGACCGAGGCACCGCTGATCACGCCGACCCTGTCCAGGTCCTTGTCCAACGAGGCGACCTTGCGCAGGTCGACGCACACCACGAGGACGACGGCAGCCGTCCGTAGCGGATCGGTGAAGCTCTCGGGAACCTCGGTGGCCGCGATCGCCGCGTCGCTGAGCTCGGTCGGGATGACCGAGTTCCACGGGCCCTCACCGGCCATGCTCTGCGCGAAGTAGCGACGCGCTCCCGGAACCGTCAGACGGGCCAGCGCCTCGCGGGTCGCACGGTCGCGCACCACGATGATGTCGGCGCCCTGACGGTTGCCGCCGCTCGGCGCGAACCGGGCGTTCTCGAGGATCGCGTGCAGGGTCTCGTCGGAAAGGGGATCTTCGGTGAACTCCCGGACCGCTGCGGTGGTCCGCATCACGTCGTACAGGTCCATCGGGTTCTCCGTCTCGGGCGGGTTCGTTCGACAGCTCGGTGCTACCGAGTGAACACGATCTTGCCGAACACGTCGCCCCCGGCCATCGCCGCGAAACCGTCGCGTGCCTGCTCCATCGGCATCTCGGTGTCGATCAGCGGCCGGGCCCCGGTCGCGTCGAGCATGCTCACCAGGCTGGCCAGCTCCGCGGTGGTACCCATCGTCGAGCCGATCACGCGCAGCTGCAGGAAGAAGATCCGGGTGAGCTCGGCGTCGTCGAGGTTCGGGCCGGAGGTCGTCCCCGAGATCACGATCGCACCGCCGGGACGCAGCGCCCGGATCGAGTGCGACCAGGTCGCCCGTCCGACCGTCTCCATCACGGCGTCGACCTTGACCGGCAGCCGGGCACCCGACTCGAAGACCTCGTGGGCGCCGATCTCCAACGCCCGGGCGCGCTTGGCCTCGTCGCGGCTGGTGGCCAGCACCCGGAGGCCACCGGCACGGGCGAGGGTGATCAGTGCCGTGGCAACCCCGCCCCCGGCACCCTGGACCAGCACGGTGTCGCCGGCCTTGAGGCCGCCCTGGGTGAAGAGCATCCGGTACGCCGTCAACCAGGCGGTCGGCAGCGTTGCGGCCTCGGCGAACGAGAGCGACGCCGGCTTGGCGATGACGTTCACCCTCGGCACGATCACGTAGTCGGCGAACGTGCCCTGGTGGCGCTCGCTGAGCAGCGACCGCTTCGGGTCGAGGGTCTGGTCACCGGTCCACGACGGGTCGTTGATCACCGCGCTGACGACGACCTCGTTGCCGTCCTCGTCGTACCCGGCTGCGTCGCACCCGAGGATCATCGGGAGCTGCTCACCCTTGAGGCCGACACCGCGCAGCGACCAGAGGTCGTGGTGGTTCAGCGAGGCCGCCTTGACAGTGACCGTTGCCCACCCGTCGGGGACGACCGGATCGGGCCGCTCCCCGATGACCAGGCCGGACAGGGGATCCTCGGACGAGAACTTCTCGGCGTAGACGGCGAACATAGGAAGACCCTATCGAGGGCAGCTGATCAGCGGCGGGCGACGCCGTCGCGCCTCGCCGCCTCGGCCACGGCAGCGGCCACGGTCGGCCCGACCCGCGGGTCGAACGGCGAGGCGATGATGAAGTCGTCGCGCAGGTCGTCGGCCACGATCGCCGCGAGCGCCTGGGCTGCGGCCAGCTTCATTCCCTCGGTGATCGCCGAGGCGCGCGCGTCGAAGGCACCGCGGAAGATGCCGGGGAACGCGAGCACGTTGTTGATCTGGTTCGGGAAGTCCGAACGACCCGTCGCCACGATCCGCGCGTACTTGTGCGCGACGTCCGGGTGCACCTCGGGCGTCGGGTTCGCGAGGCCGAAGACGATCGCCTCGTCGGCCATCGAGGCGACGACCTCCTCGGGCACGGTGCCGCCGGACAGGCCGATGTAGACGTCGGCTCCGTCCATCACGGCGGCCAGCGAGCCCCAGCGACCGGTGGTGTCCGCGGTGTCGGCAGCGAGCGCCCGCTTGACCGGGTTCAGGTCGGAGCGGTCGCGGTGCAGGACGCCACCACGGTCGACCACGGCGATGTCCTTGATCCCGGCAGCGAGCAGGATCCGGGTCACGGCCACGCCCGCGGCACCCGCCCCGGAGACGACCACCCGGATCGTGTCGTGGTACTTGCCGGTCAGCTTGATCGCGTTCTCGAGCGCTGCCAGCACGACGACAGCGGTCCCGTGCTGGTCGTCGTGGAAGACCGGGATGTCGAGGCGCTGCTTGAGACGTTCCTCGATCTCGAAGCAGCGCGGCGCCGAGATGTCCTCGAGGTTGATGCCGCCGAAGCTCGGCGCGAGCCGCACCACGGTCTCGATGATCTCGTCGGTATCCGTGGTGTCCAGGCAGATCGGGATCGCATCGACCCCGCCGAACTGCTTGAACAGCACCGCCTTGCCCTCCATCACCGGCATCGCAGCACGCGGGCCGATGTCGCCGAGCCCGAGGACGGCGGTGCCGTCGGTGATGACCGCGACGGTGTTGGAGACCCAGGTGTAGTCGCCGTAGAGGGACGGGTCCGCGGCGATCGCCTCGCACACCTTGGCGACACCAGGGGTGTACGCCATCGAGAGCTCGTCGGGACCGTTCAGGGCGACCGTCGAGGCGATCTCCATCTTTCCGCCGGCGTGCAGCGCGAAGATCGGGTCCAGTCCGCGGGCGATCTCGGTCGCCGGGTCCAGATCGGGCAGGTGGTCGAACGCAACCATGGGGGTGGCTCTCTCGTGACATCGGGGACGTCTGTGCAGGCGTGCAGACGCGGGTGACAAAGGCTTGGTGAAGGGCAGCGACGCTGAGGCTGCTCGAACATCGGCCTTGAGTGAGCCGACGGAGTGCCAGAACTGGGGGATCTCCCGCACTGATCGTCTCACAACGCGGTCCCCGGTCCCCAGCGGGGCACCGGGAATGTGGCCGAACAGACATCGGGTCCGAGCCTCAGGGACGCACCTGGCGTCGCAGCCGCCACACCTTGGCCCGTACGACGGCGATGACGTCCTCGGCTGCGAGCGGCCCCCGGTGCCGCGAGTCGACCCCTTCGTCGGCGTTGTCGCTGAGCAGGAACCAGCCCGGTCGCGACGTACCGGTGACGGCGGCGTACGCGACCCGCTTCACCGCGAGGGTGCCGTCGGCGAACCGGGCCAGGACCAGGTCGTCGACGGCGACCGGAGCTCCGTACCTGACGATCAGCCGATCACCGGCCCGCAGGGTCGGCTCCATCGACCGGCCCGCGACCACGGCGAGACCCCACCGACGGCTCTGTTCCACGCGGAGTAGTCTCGCAGCAGAAGCACAAAGTCAGCAGTCAGCTATCTGAGAGGACCTGAGGATGTTCGCGCGTCTGTTCGCCCCCACCGTCGAGGTTTCCGCGCACTGCGACCTGCCCTGCGGTGTCTACGACCCCGCCCAGGCCCGCATCGAGGCGGAGTCCATCAAGGCTTTGATCGCCAAGGTCGCCGACAACGACGACCCCGATTTCCGTACCCGCGCCCTGATCATCAAGGAAGAGCGCTCCGAGCTCGTCAAGCATCACCTCTGGGTGTTGTGGACCGACTACTTCAAGCCCCCGCACTTCGAGAAGTACCCGCAGCTGCACACGCTGGTCAACGAGGCCACCAAGCTCGCCGGTGCCGGTGGCACCAAGGGCAGCCTGGACGCCGCGGCCGCGGACGACCTGCTCGCCAAGATCGACGAGATCGCCGAGATCTTCTGGGAGACCAAGAAGGCCTGATTCGGTAGCGACGGAGGAGCAGCCGAGATCTGGCCTCCGCCGTCCAGAGCGCGCCTGAGCTTGCGAAGGCGCGACCGACCAAGAAGGCCTAGCTGAACCGACGGGCCGTCTGGCCCGCCAGTGATCATCACATCGACGCCGTTCTGGTTCGCTTGCAGTCCGCAAACGGATCCGGGACGGCGTCGATCGTGTTCCAGGCTTGTCCTCGTCCCCCGCGGGGCCCGGACCCGGAGCTTCAGCAGGTCTTGCCGGGTCCGGAGCATCATCCGGCGTCTCCGGGACCTCGGGGCCCACATCTGGCTCGTTGCCGATCGAAGTGGTCACCGTCCGTCCTCCTGGTCTCGCCCGGGGCCACAGCCGCTTCGTCGCGTTTCAACACCGACGCAGCGGGCACTGAGGAGGGCACGGCCACCCGGCCATCGAGCGATTTCGGCTCGTGCCAACCGATCGGAGTCTGACCATGTTGTGGACCATTCTCGTCGTACTCGCCATCATCGCCCTCGTGCTCTTCATCGTCGGCCGGGTCCGCGGAGGCCGAGGCCTGTGAACGACCGGCCATGTCGTAGGGACGACGTCATCAACGGCTCCCTGCCGATCGCAGTGCTCCTGGCCAGCCTCGCTGTCGGAGTCTTCTCACGGCTCAGCGGCCGCTGAGTACTCCTGTACCTGCTCCGACCACGCAGAACAGTCGACCCCACCGAGACGGCGGGGTCGGCTGTGCACCGTCCGACCGTTTTCGGTTGGGCAAATGGTCGCGCGGGGGGTCACTATGGAAGCAGGGTTGATGGCACGCGCGCGTGTCCCTGGTCCAGGCCCCGGTGTTGAAACTACTAGCGCCGGGGCCGACAGGAGCAGGCCACCTCGCTCACGGAGGCAGACACAGCGAGGCGCTGAATCCGCAGGCGCCGTATGACAGTGAAAAGGTCGTCGATCTGGTCGGGCCCCGTTCGGCAAGCCGGGGCACCCTCGCCTAGTCTCGACGACATGCAGCCCGACGCAGAGGTCCGCCTGCCGGCCGAGAGCGCGTACGTCGCCGTGCTCCGGATGGCCGCCGCAGGGATCGCGGCCCGACTCGACTACACGCTCGACGACGTCGAGGACCTCCGGATGGCCGTCAGCGAGGCCTGTTCGATGGTTCTCGCCCAGGCCTCCCCCGGCGGCACCATGTCTGCCAGCTTCTTCCTGGCACCGGACCGGATGGAGGTGCGCGTCTCGGCCGACGCGGACAATCCCGCCAGCCCGGACGAGGACGGCTTCGGCTGGCAGGTCCTGAGCACGACGGCGAGCGCGGTCAGCGCAGCGGTCGGTCCCGACACGGTGATGATCTCCTTCACCGTGCCCTCGTCCGCGACGGATTCACCCGCCTGAGCATGAGCGACGACGGCTCGACCTACTTCTCCACCCTGCGCGCACGCAGCAGGGAGCTGTTCGGCGACCTCGATGCCGCGACCGGGGCAGCCGAGACGAAGGCGGTCCGTGATGCGCTGATCGAGCTCCACCTCCCGCTCGTGGAGCACTGCGCCCGCCGGTTCTCCCAGCGCGGCGAGCCCCTCGAGGACCTCGTCCAGGTCGGCACCATCGGCCTGATCAAGGCGGTCGACCGCTTCGACACCGGGCGGGGCGTGGAGTTCTCGACGTACGCGACCCCGACGATCATCGGTGAGATCAAACGGCACTTCCGCGACAAGGGCTGGGCGATCCGCGTCCCCCGTCGCTTGCAGGAGCTGCGGATGGCGATCGCGGGCGTCACCGGCGACCTCGCCCAGTCCCTGGGCCGGTCCCCGACACCGCGCGAGATCGCCGACCTCCTCGAGGTCACGGTCGAGGAGGTCCTCGAGGGCATCGAATCGGCGAACGCCTACACCACCCTGTCCCTCGATGTCGGGGACAGCGGTGAGAACGATTCCGGACCGTCCTGGCTGGACACGCTCGGCGAGGAGGACGAGGAGCTGGGGCACGTGGAGATCCGCGAGTCGTTGCGTCCGCTGATCCAGAGCCTGCCGGAGCGCGAGCAGCGGATCCTGGTGCTCCGGTTCTTCCGCCAGCAGACCCAGTCGCAGATCGCCGAGCAGCTCGGCATCTCCCAGATGCACGTCTCGCGGCTGCTCACCCGCACGCTGGAGAACCTGCGGTCACAGATCGACTGATCCGCGCGCGCCGACTCAGTCGGTGTCGTCGGTGTCGTCGCCCATCGGGTCCAGTGCCGCCAGCGTGGCCGGGTGCAGCATCGCGACCAGGACCACCACCGCGGGGATCGCGAGCAGGAGTGCGATCGGCAGCGTCGACCTGTCCCGGAAGTTCCAGGCGAGCCCCAACGAGATCAGCTGCACGATCAGCACCGGTCCTCGTGCCCACCCCTGGACGCGGCGCAACCCGTGTGCGCAGACGACCATGCCCGCGCCGTAGACCACGAAGAAGAGCGAGGTGGTCGTCCCCATCACGACCCGGGCCGAGGTGGTGTGGAACGCCTCCGCGAGCCCGTACACGGCGGTGCCGAGGCCTTCGAGAGCCACCACCACCGCTGCGACGAGCAGCGGAACGGGCGCAGTCAACGGCTGCTGCTCCGGATCGGTCGGCGGGGTGACGTTCACGAGACGGCAGCGTAGTCCGAGGCCCGTTCGGCCCCGGCCAACGCCCACGAATGCGACTTTTGTGACCAACGTGACCTGCGCGGGGTCTTGTATCCAGCCCCGGATGTTGCCAACATCTAGAGGTACCTGCGCCCAAGCACTTGCTGCCGGTACCAAACTCCCTGCCCGGACCCGATCGGCCCGGACCCAGGAGCGACCTAGTGAACGCGTTCACACACCTCAGAACAGGAGTTCCTGGCCATGGATTGGCGCCACCGCTCCGCGTGTCTCGAAGAAGACCCGGAGCTGTTCTTCCCCATCGGCAACACCGGGCCGGCCATCCTCCAGATCGAGGAGGCCAAGCAGGTGTGCCGCCGATGCGACGTGCGCGAGCAGTGCCTCGCGTGGGCGCTCGAAGCCGGCCAGGACCACGGCGTGTGGGGGGGACTCAGCGAGGACGAGCGTCGTGCGCTCAAGCGCCGGAACGCTCGCGCCCGGGTGCGCACCGCCTGATCTCCCCGACGTCTAGCGCGAGAACGCGAATTCGACAGCGGTCCCCTCGCCGTCCGAGCGAGGACCGATCTCCAGGGTCCCGCCCAGCTCGGCCACCAGCGTCTGCATGATCGAGAGCCCGAGGCTCTTCGTGCCCTCGGGATCGAAGCTCGCCGGGAGCCCGATGCCGTCGTCGGTGACCTTGACAGCGAGTGCACCCGACGCGTCCTTGGCTGCGTGCACCTCGACGCAGCCAGGGCGTCCGTCGGGGTACCCGTGCTCCATCGCGTTCTGGAGCACCTCGGTCAGCACCATCGCGAGCGGGGTCGCCGTGTCCGAGCTGAGCGTCCCGAAGGAACCCGTACGCCGGATCACCACCGACCCCTCGTGGGCTCCGACCTCGCTGACCAGCCCGATCAGCTGGTCGGCGACCGTGTCGAACTCGACGGCTTCGGTGTAGCTCAGGCTCAGGGTCTCGTGCACGACCGCGATCGCACCGACCCGACGTACCGCTTCCTCGAGCGCTTCCCGGCCGCTGACCGACTCGATCCGGCGCGCTTGCAGGCGCAGCAGCGCAGCCACGGTCTGCAGGTTGTTCTTCACCCGGTGGTGGATCTCGCGGATGGTCGCGTCCTTGGTGACCAGCTCGCGGTCCCGGCTGCGCAGCTCGGTCACGTCGCGCAGCAGGATCAGTCCCCCGGTGAGCTTGCCGGTCGGCCGCAACGGGATCGCCCGGACGATCACGGTCGCCTCGCCGTTGCCGATCTCGGAGTCCCGCGGCATCCGGGCCCCGAGGACGGCGCTGATCGTCTCCTCGTCGGGCCGCTGGTCCGGCGGGATCAGCGCTCGGGTCACTGCGGCCAGGTCCTGGTCGGTCAGGTCGGTGGAGAGCCCGAGCCTGCGGTACACCGACAGCGCGTTCGGGCTGGCGTAGGTGACCTTCCCGGTCGCGTCCAGCCGGATGTAGCCGTCCCCGACCCGGGGTGAGTCGACGTGGTCCGAACGCTGGCCCGGGTACGGGAACGTGCCGTGCGCGATCATCTGGGTCAGCTCGCTCGCCGTCTGCAGGTAGGAGATCTCGAGCCGGCTCGGCGTCCGGACCCCCTGCAGGTTGGTGTTGCGAGCGACCACGGCGATCACCCGGTCACCGCGGCGTACCGGGATCGCCTCGACCCGGACCGGAACGTCGTCGCGCCACTCGGGGTCGCCGTCGCGGGCGATCCGGCCCTCGCGCAGCGCGGCATCGAGCAGCGGACGTCGACCCTGACCGACGAACGAGCCGACCACGTCGTCGACCAGCGCGGTGGGCCCGGTGGTCGGTCGCATCTGCCCGGCGGCCCAGTAGCCGGTTCCCGCTCGGTCGGGCAGCCACAGGACCAGGTCGGCGAAGGAGAGGTCCGCGATGATCTGCCAGTCCGCCTGTAGCAGGGCCAACCAGGCGACGTCGCCCTCGGTGAGGTCGGTGTGGTCGCGGGCGAGCTCGGGCAGCGAGGGCACGGGCTCACTGTAGGCCGCACCCGTGGTCGCAGACGGCGTGAGGGCGTCCGGCGGACCAGTGCAAGAATGCTGCAATGACCTCGGGGTTCTGGGAGCAAGTTGTCGCCGGTGGCCTGAAGGTGCCTCCCGACCGGTCGCTGGTCGAGATGACCGAGGAGCTCACCCGGATGCTCGGCGACCCCGATCCGGACATCCGCGACGGGATCGCGTTCCCGACGATGGCGACCTGGATCGACGAGGGCGTGTACGACGACCTGCTGATCGGGCTCGGCGACGGGATGTGCCACGGGCTCGAGGTCGGGCTGGGTCTGAGCCACGACGACACCGTGTTCCGGCGCAGCTTCTCCGCGCTGATCCTCGCCGAGTGCATCGACCGGAGCACCGTGACCGGACTGGCCGGCCCTGACGTCGTGATGCGCTGGGGTGACAAGGTGATGGGCTGGCTCTCCCGGGAGCAGGACCTACGGGGTTTCGTCCCCGGCTACGGCTGGGCACACGCCCTGGCCCACGGTGCGGACGCGCTCGGCGCGCTGGCCCGGTCGCCGTACCTGGGTCGGCTCGAGCTGACCGTGATCCTGGACGTGATCGCCGACCGGCTGCTGGCACCGACCGAGGAGCACTTCGTCTGCGGCGAGGACGACCGGCTCGCGTTCGCGACGATGCACCTGTTGCGCCGCAACGTCCTGGGGCTCGACGTGCTGGAGCCCTGGGTGGCGCGGGTCGCGTCCGCCGCGCACGGACGCGGAACTGCGCAGCGCAACCCGTTCGACACAGCGGGCAACGTCCAGGGCTACCTGCGCAGCCTGCACCTGCAGCTGGCACTCGGCGCGCCGCACCCGGCCGTCCGGACCGATCTGCTGCTCGTGCTGATGGCGCAGCTGCGGTCGACCAACCCCGCCTACTTCACCCCGCCCCGCGCCCACTGACGCACCGGCCCGATGGCTTGTAACGTCAGAGCATGACTGACGCGCTCACCCCCGGAACGTCGTACGAGGCCCATGCCGGCAAGCACGCCGTTGCAGTCGCGCGCGCCCACGGCGTCGAGGCGATGTACACGCTCTCGGGCGCGCACGTCTTCCCGATGTACGACGGTGCGGTCACCGCGGACCCACCGATGCGGATCATCGACGTACGTCACGAGCAGACCGCGGCGTTCGCTGCTGAAGCGACCGGCAAGCTGACCCGCAGACCCGGCCTCGCCGTCCTGACCGCCGGACCCGGCGTCACCAACGGCGTCAGCGCGATCGCCCAGGCCCAGTTCGCCGGCTCCCCGCTGGTGGTGATCGGCGGTCGCGCCCCGGCCAACCGCTGGGGCACGGGATCGCTCCAGGAGCTCGACCAACCGCCGATCCTGGCGCCGGTCTCGAAGTACGCGGCCACGCTGCACACCGCCGCTGACGTCGCTCCCGGGCTCCACGAGGCCTTCACCGTGGCGGGCTCGTCGCACCGCGGTCCGGTCTTCGTCGACGTACCGATGGACGAGTTCTTCAACTCCGCCGACTGCGCCACGCCGATCGTCGCTACCGCCGTGCCGACCGCACCGGACACCGACGCACTCGCGGCCGTCGCCGCCCTGCTGGCGCGGTCCTCGCGACCGGTGCTGATCCTCGGCACCGACGTCTGGGCCGACGGTGCCGACGTCGCGGCGCTGCGGCTCGTCGACGACCTCGGCATCCCGGTGATCACCAACGGGATGGGCCGCGGCGTCATCCCCGGTGGCCATCCGCTGCTGGTCACCAAGGCCCGTGGCCAGGCGCTGGGCACCAGCGACCTGGTGATCGTCGCCGGCACGCCACTGGACTTCCGTCTCGGGTACGGCGTCTTCGGCGGGAAGGACGGCGCCCCGGTCGCGGACGTCGTGCACCTCGCGGACTCCGCCGGCCAGGTCTCCGCCCACGCCGCCCTCGCGGGATCGGCCTCCGGCGACCTGTCCTTGATCCTCGACGGGCTCGGCGAGGCGTTCGCCCACCTGGCACGCCCCGACTGGAGCACCTGGGTTAGCAGCCTGTCCGACGCGGTCGCGGCCGGCACCGCCCGGGACGCCGACCTGCTCGGTGCGACGGCGGAGAACATCCACCCGGCGCGGATCTACGGCGAGCTGCTGCCCCGGCTGGCCGACGACGCGATCCTGGTCGGCGACGGCGGTGACTTCGTCTCGTTCGCCGGGAAGTTCGTGGAGCCGAAGCGTGCCGGCGGTTGGCTCGACCCGGGGCCGTACGGCTGCCTGGGCGCCGGGATGGGCGGTGCGATCGCCGCTCGGCTGCACCGGCCGTCCGCGCAGGTGGTGCTCCTGTACGGCGACGGGGCCGCCGGGATGTCCCTGATGGATGTCGACACCCTGGTCCGGCACGACCTGCCGGTGGTGATGATCTGCGGCAACAACTCGGCCTGGGGCCTGGAGAAGGGCCCGATGCAGTTCCTCTACGGCTACGACGTCGCCGCCGACCTCGCACCGCAGACCCGGTACGACGACGTGGTGCGCGCCCTGGGCGGCGCCGGCGAGACCGTGACCGACCCCTCGAAGATCGGCGAGGCGATCGACCGGGCCTTCGCTGCTGACGTGCCCTACATGGTCAACGTGATCACCGACGTGAACGCGGCGTACCCTCGCGCCACCTTCGGCATCTGACGCGGCGGCCAGTTTCACAACTTAAGTTGGGTAACTCCCGCCTCCACACTGAAACATTGGTGTGCTGGCGGGAGTTTTGGTGCGTCGAGGTGCTCACAACCGGCCGAGGAAGCGCTCGGCGTCGACGACCACCCGGGTGACCTCACCCGAACCGAGCAGCTTGCCGCCGGGTTCGCGAGCATCGACGTCGAAGCGGACCAGCCGGCCGTCGACGTAGTTCACGGTGGCACTCACGACGACGGTCGCGCCGACCTTCGAAGCAGCCAGGTGCTCGAGGGCGATCCTGGTCCCGACCGACGTCGAACCATCGCCAAGAGCCAGTACGTCGCAGGTGACCGCCTCGCACCAGGCGAGCAGGACCGGCGTTCCGAGCACGGGCAACGAGCCAGATCCCACGGCAGCCGCGGTATCGGTCTTGGAAACCACGAACTCCCGGGTCGTCGTACGACCCAGGAGCTCGGTGTTGTCGCCGTCAGTCACGAAAGCCGTGACAGTTCTCAGGCGTTGGGGCGCTTGCCGTGGTTCGCGGCCTTCTTCTTACGAGCGCGACGCTTGCGTCCAGTCTTACCCATGCGGTCCTCCTTGAAAAAGCTTCGACCCCGCCATCACGCGGAGCAGCAGCCCATCCTCTCAGGTGATCCGCGTCTGCGCGAATCAGGGACCTTCGAACCTGATCTGGACCTGGACCTCGC
Organism: Marmoricola sp.; assembly: GCA_025965315.1. Classification (GTDB taxonomy): domain Bacteria; phylum Actinomycetota; class Actinomycetes; order Propionibacteriales; family Nocardioidaceae; genus Marmoricola. The sequence continues at coordinate 4,238 of JAOPXD010000186.1, read as the reverse complement.
GGATCCGGATCAGTACCTTCTCGCGCAGCTCGTTCGGCGCCTGTTCGGAGCACGACCGCGCGACCAGGGACTTCACGGTGCGCTCCAGGTCGTACTTGGCCAGGCACGGTCCGCACTCGTCGAGGTGCTTCTGGATCAACGCGCAGTCCGCCTGCGGCATCTCGTTGTCGATGAAGGTGAAGATCTGGTGGATGACCTGGGAGCAGTCGGTCTCGTGGGCCTGGTCGGTCATGCCCCACCGCCACGGGGAGCGAGTGGCGTGAGGTCGTTGTCACGGACGTAGTCCGAGAGCATCTCGCGCAGCTGACGGCGCCCGCGGTGCAGCCGCGACATCACCGTCCCGATCGGGGTGTCCATGATCTCGGCGATCTCCTTGTACGGGAAACCCTCGACGTCAGCGAGGTACACCGCGAGCCGGAAGTCCTCGGGCAGCCGCTGGAGCGCGTCCTTCACGTCGGAGTCGGGCAGGTGCTCGAGCGCTTCCATCTCGGCCGACTTCAATCCGGTAGAGCTGTGCGACTCGGCGCGAGCCAGCTGCCAGTCCTCCACGTCCTCGGCCATCGACTGCTGCGGCTCACGCTGCTTCTTGCGGTACGTGTTGATGAAGGTGTTCGTCAGGATCCGGTAGAGCCACGCCTTCAGGTTCGTACCGGGCCTGAACTGGTGGAAGGCCGCGAACGCCTTGGCGAACGTCTCCTGGACCAGGTCCTCGGCATCCTGCGGGTTGCGCGTCATCCGCATCGCAGCGGAGTACAGCTGGTCGAGGAAGGGCAGCGCGTCGCGCTCGAAGCGGAGCTCACGCTCGGCATCGGTCTCGTCCGCCCCGGGAAGTTCGAGGTCAACTGATTCGGTCATCGCTTCCAAGCCTAGCGACCCCGCCCCGGAACCGACATGGCGCAGGTCATTGCTCTCGGGGCGTTCCAGTGTGGCCAGCAACGTCGGTCTCCTTCCGGATGCGCGCCGGTGGCACCGGCACAGGGAGAGAACACCGGGGTCGGGTCAGGGATTCCCGGCGATCTCGGTCCCGACCCAGGTGAGAACTGTCGCCGCGATCAGGGCGAGCGCCGCGTCCTGCCGCAGGGGCGACGTCGGTGTCTGCCTGACCGGAACCTTCATGCCGTGGTCGGCCCCCGGTACGCCGACCAGCCGGACGCCGGCCGGACGCGGGTCCGGGAACTCGGCAGGGCCCCCGAACGGATCGCGTTCACCTTGGACGACGAGCGTGGGCACCCCGGCCCCGAGCAGCTCGTCGAGCCGGGAGCTCTCCGGCTTGCCTGGAGGGTGCAACGGGAACGAGAGCGCCAGCACGCCGGCGGCACCGGCCTCGCTGCCGACGCGACAGGCCGACCGCGCCCCGGCGCTCCGGCCACCGATGACCAGCGCACCCGTCGCGTGTACCGACTCCAGCACCGCGCGGAAGGCCACGTCGATCACGGCCGGACGCGGAGCGAGGCGTTTGCCCTCGACCCGCCACGGCATCTCGACCAGGGTCACCGCGACCCCTTCACCGGGCAGCCCATCGGCGAGCACGACCAGGTCGCGGGCATCGATGCCGCCGCCGGCGCCGTGGGTCAGCACCAGGGTCGCGACTGCATCGTTCGCCGGGTGCTCGAGCAGCCGGGCATCGCCGATCGGGGTCGGAACGAGCCGGCTCACCGGCATCAGCCGATCCCGTCCAGCGGCAGCGGCTCGAGCAGCTCCGGACCGTTGTTCGCGACATTGGAGACCAGGGTGGAGACCGGGTACGCCTCCAGGAGACCGGGCGCCGCGGGCACCAGCAGGTCGAGGAGCTCGGCCGCCGGCCGTGGCGCCGGGTCCAGCCACGCGCCGTACGCGTCCGGGGTCAGCATCAGCGGCATCCGGTCGTGGATCCGTCCGAGGTCGTCGGTGGCGTCCGTGGTGATGACCGTGGCCGTCCACCTCCAGCGCAACGGATCGTCGGCGGCACGCTCAGGATCGCGCCACAGCTCGTAGAGCCCGGCCATCGCGAGCAACGACCCGTCCCGGGGCCGGATGAAGAACGGCTGCTTGCGAGGCTTGCCCGCAGCGGTCAGGTCGTCGGTCACGTACCACTCGTAGTACCCGTCCGCGGGCAGGATCGCGCGCCGCTTCTCGAACGCCCGCCGGTACGCCGGTTTCTCGGCGACCGTCTCCATCCGTGCGTTGATCATCCGGCTGCCGATCTTCGGGTCCTTGGCCCAGGACGGCACCAGGCCCCAGCTGACGACCCGGAGCTGGCGCTCGGCGGCCCGTTCCGGCTCACCCTCCTCGGAGCGCGGCGGGCGTTCGAGGACCGCGTAGATCTCCTTCGTGGGCGCGACGTTGAAGTCGGGCTCGAGCCGCGGCAGGTCCGCTGCCGTATGCAGCTCGAACTCCGCGACGATGTCGTCGGGATCCATGCTCGAGGCGTAGCGACCGCACATGCGACGAGCCTAGAGGGCGTCACCGACAGCGGGACTCAGGTGCGGGCCAGCTCGTCGAGCAAGGTGGAGGTGGCAGCAGCCGTGGCCGGCAACCCCTCGATCCAGAGGCGGACGATCGCGCCGGGCGGCATCAGCTCGGCGAGCAGCTCGCGGAGCAGACCGACCCGGGCACCGAGGTTGTCGGTTCGGCGGGCGACGACGAGCAGCCGGCTCGGGCTGGCCTCGCCGATGCTCTCCTCGCCCTCGAAGACCAGGCGCACCTGGCTGGCGATCTGGGCCATCACGAGCGCACCCCCGAGGCGGACCTCGCGGTCAGCGCCCGGCATCGCCGGAACGTCGACGACGACCAGGGCATGTCCGATGTCCCCGGCGTGCCCGCGGGACTCGGCACCGCGCTGGATCTCGGTGAGCCGGCCGCGCAGGTGCGCGAGCGTCGCCAGACCGGTCAACGGGTTCTCGCACGAGACCTGGTGCAGGTAGCCGAGCGTCTCGTCGCTCCAGGCGATCCCCAGGGCGCGCGTCGATTCGAAGTCGGGCTCGCGCCCGACGACCACGGCGAAGGTGGACCGGAGCCCGTGGAGGGCCTCGCTGAGGTCCACTCCGTCACGGGCAAGGTCCCTGCCCACCACGGCACAGGCGGCGTGGGCCTCGGAGCCGGCGGCCAGAGCTTCCCCGACTGCCTCGAAGCGTGCGGGCAGTTTCTGCCGCAGGCGTTCGGACAACTCCTGGCTCTTGCCGCCGGTGGTGCCGGTACCTCTGCTCGACATCGTCGCGAAGAGTCCCATTACCCATCCTCCGGGCTCACTGTTCCTTGACAAGTTCGGTCCTCCCCGACGATCGAACTCATCTAGGAGAACGGTCGGCCGCAGCGTTCATGACGCAGAACCGACCATATTTCCTTCACCAGCCCGCTACCGTCGAATCACGCACAGAACGCGCTCACGTGCGAGAATGGCGTGACTTATCCACCTCTAGACCGTTATAGAGACAAATGACCGTTATGGACACCGCCTCTTCGCAGGGGGAGCTGAGCGACGCCGAGCTGATCTCGAGCGTCCGTGCCGGCGACGTCTCGGCGTACGGCGACCTCTTCGCGCGCCACCGTGATGCGGCCACCCGACTCGCTCGCCAGCTCGTCTCCAACTCCGACGCCGACGACCTCGTCTCCGAGGCGTTCGCTAAGGTCCTCAACGTCCTGCTCGCGGGCGGCGGTCCGGACGTCGCGTTCCGCGCGTACCTGTTGACCGCGGTACGTCGGCTGCATGTGGACAAGATCCGTGCGACCAACCGCGCGACGCCCACCGACGACCTGACGCCGTACGACCGGGGCGAGCCGTTCACCGACACCGTGATCGCCGGGTTCGAGGGTGGCGCGGCGGCGCGTGCCTACGCGAGCCTGCCCGAGCGCTGGCAGCTGGTGCTGTGGCACCTCGAGGTCGAGGGCCAGAAGCCCGCCGACATCGCTCCCCTGCTCGGCATGACGCCGAACTCCGTCTCCGCCCTGGCCTACCGCGCCCGCGAGGGCCTGCGCCAGGCGTACCTGCAGATGCACTCCGCCGACCTGACCGACGCCGACTGCCGCTGGACCCACGACAAGCTCGGCGCCTACGTGCGCAAGGGCCTGTCGCGCCGCGACGCGGCCAAGGTCGAGGAGCACCTGAAGACCTGCCGCAAGTGCACCGCGCTGCTGATGGAGCTGACCGAGGTGAACTCCTCGATGGCCAGCGTGATCGGTCCGGTCGTCCTGGGCAGCTCGACGATGGCTTACATCGCAGCGACGAACGCGCCCGGGGCCGTCGGCGGATTCTTCGCCGG
>JAOPXD010000206.1 GCA_025965315.1 Marmoricola sp. | reverse complement strand
CCCTGGCCCCAGCGCAGGAACTGGTAGCGCTCGCGGTTGCGCTCGTACTCGATCTCGACGTTGCGCTCGAACGACTCCGGCGTACCGAAGAAGTCGGCGATCACGGAGTGGTCGATGACCATCTCGGCGGGAGCGAGCGGGTTGATCTTGGTGGCGTCGCCACCGAGCTCGGCCATCGCCTCGCGCATGGTCGCCAGGTCCACGACGCACGGGACTCCGGTGAAGTCCTGCATGATCACGCGGGCTGGCGTGAACTGGATCTCCTTGTCCGGCTGCGCATCGGCATCCCAGGCACCGAGGTACCGGATGTCGTCGGCGGTGATGTCGGCGCCGTCCTCGGTACGCAGCAGGTTCTCCAGGAGCACCTTCAACGAGAAGGGCAGCGACGCGACGTCGACTCCCTCACCCGTGATGGCATCGAGCCGGTAGATCTCGTAAGCCTTGCCCTTGACGTCCAGGGTGCTCTTGGCACCGAAGCTGTCGACGCTCGCCATCCGCGTTCTCCTCGTGATTCGCAGGTCGTGCGGCCCATCTTGCCCACCCGCGAAGCACCGGGGAAGCAAGCTGCCCTAACAATTTATCTTGATGTCAAGATAAATGATATCAAACTCTCATCGGCCCGGTGTCAGCAGTGCGACACATTCCACGTGGTGGGTCATCGGAAAGCCACTGATGCGGCTGAGCGTAAGCGCGATCCTTTGCCGACAACTGCGTTCCAGAGACGAAACCAGCCGCTGACCTGCGGCTTTGCAGCAAGAGACACGCATTACGTCAGTACCGCTTTGCGACTGACCGTGATTCAAAGCGCGCCAAAAGCGCGCCCTCAGGAGAATCACGCCCCGACGGTCGCAACCGACTGCAGACAGCGCACACGGGTTACCCAGATCAGACGGTGGGAGTCGGCCCCTGGGGACGCAGTGAAGCCGCGTCGCCCTCCGGGCCAGAGGTTGGTCCCTGAACGGAGAGCTACCAGCGATCCACTCCGGTCTTAGGCACCCCAAGAGACAGCAAGATGCCGGGCAGAGCGGACATCAGATCCGTCGAGTCCTCATCATCCTGGTCGTGTCATGGCGCGACTGTAAGCGAGATTGTGAGCAGCCATGGGCGACCCTTTAGCGGTAAGTGAGAATGGCTGTGTTGCTGGCCCCGCCTGCGCCCATCACGACCACAGGCACCAAGCCAGGCGTGTGCGCGGGCGGTGTGAACTGCAAGTTGAACTCCCCGGTATCGAACAGACCTCCCCCGGCAAGCACATCCTGAGTAAACGGCACCGGCTGCCCACCGACCAGCAACTGGGTGACCGTGTCCAGACGGTCCCCACGCATCGTGATCACCGGCTCCGGCCCAGCCTCAGGCACCGACGACGGCGTCAAGCTCCCGATCCTCGGCGCCGGCAGCGGACGGTAGGTCAGGAAGACCTTGTTGCTAGCCCCGCCTGCGCCAATCACGACCACAGGCACCAGGCCAGGCGTGTGCGCGGGCGGTGTGAACTTCAAGTTGAACTCCCCGGTATCGAACAGACCTCCCCCGGCAAGCACATCCTGAGTAAACGGCACCGGCTGCCCACCGACCAGCACCTGGGTGACCGTGTCCAGACGGTCCCCACGCATCGTGATCACCGGCTCCGGCCCAGCCTCAGGCACCGATGCCGGCGTCAAGCTCCCGATCCTCGGCGCCGCGGGGGTTCGAGTATTCGTGTACACGAACTGATCCGTGGCGCCAGGCGCTGAACTTCCTGCCGGGGTTACGACCTGGATATGCACGGGTCCGAGGGCGTGCGCGGGTGTGACGAGCTGAATGTGTTCAGCGTCGACGACATGAAAGGTCGCAGCCGTTGCGCCAACCAGAACTTGAGTGGCACCGGTGAAGAAGCCGCCAGTCACGATGACCGTGTCGCCGCCGCCGCGGTATCCCGATGAAGGCAGGACCGAGACGATCTCCGGCAGCGGCGGGCGGTACGGCGGGGTGTAGGTGAACGTGACCGGGGTGCTGCTTCCCTGCGGGCTCGTCACTGTGACGGGTACCGGTCCGGGGCTCGTGGCCGGCGGGCTGGTGACGGTGATCTGCGTGTCGGAGACCACGTGGATCACGGAGGCGGACGTGTTCGCAAAACTGACGCTGGTGACGCCTGCCAGTCCGGTGCCGTTCAAGGTGAGCGTGGTGCCACCGGCAAGCGGACCGCTAGCCGGTGAAATGCTGGCCACTGTCGGCGGAGGAACGTTCCCGGCCGCGTTGACCGTCTGCCGTTTCGGCGAGGATTGGCTGGGTAGGTGGTGTGCGTTCTGGGGGCCGTAGGAGTCGCCCGAGTAGGACGCGGTCACGTCGTAGTCCCCGGGTTGGAGGCTGTTGGTCGTGATCGTGGCGGTGCCGTTCGCGTTCAGCGAAGCGCTGCCGAGCTCCGCAGGTTGCGGGCACGGGGTGGTGCTGCACGAACCGGTGATCGGGCTCCCGTTCAGGGTGATCGAACCGGTCGGTGTGCTGTCGCCGCTGTTCTGGGCGACGACGTGCGCGGTGAAGGTCACGCTTTGGCCAGCTGTGCTGGGATTGGGCGTGGAGGAGACCGTGGTGGTGGTGGGGTCCGGAGCTGGGAAGGTTGCCACCGGGGCGAAGGCCACGGTCACGCCCTTGCTGGCGAAACCTGGGGACGAGCTCCCGACCGCCTCGCAGGAGGTCGCAGACGGGCAGGCCGCTCCATACAGCTGATAGGTGCCGGCGACGGTTTGCGCCGTGCCGGCTGCGCCGCCTGTGAGGGGGACGATGGTGCCCAGGCCTGAGGAGTCTTGCCCGACCGACGCGCACTCGGCGACGCTGGTGCAGTCCACGGCGATAAGCCCTGACGTGCCCGGCACGGCCTGCTGGCTACCTGGATGGCCGTCGGCGATGGCGACGGTGATGCCTGTGGGGGAAGCGTTGTCGGAGCCGACCGCCTCGCAGGTCGTTGCGTCGGGACACGAGACGCCGAGTAGCGTCAGCTCGCCCCCTGGGACGATCTGCAGAGGGCCAGGCGTGCCGTTGGTGATCGCCACCACCGCGCCGAGCGCATAGGAGTTGCTGCTGTTTGGCGCAGCGCCGACTGCTTGACAGGTCGTGGTGGTGGCACAGTCCACGGCTAGCAGGCCGTTGGTACCCGAGACAGACTGGGGATTACCGGCGCTCCCAGCGTTCAGAGGGACAACCACGCCCTGACTCGCAGTGTCGAAGCCGACCGCTACACATAACTGAGCGCTGGGGCAGGCCACGGCGCGCAGGTCGGTGGTGCCCGAGACCGCCCGGGCGACGTCGGGCACACCGTTGCTGATGGGAAGCACGATTCCCACGTTGGAGGAAATTCCAACTGCTGTGCAATCCGTGGCAGTAGGGCACGCGATGCCGGACAGTTGCTGGGCGCTAGGCACGACATCCACAGGTCCTGGCACGCCGTTCGTGATGGTGGTGACCAACCCCTGGCCGGCCGAGTTTTCCCCGACTGCTTCGCACACGGTGGCGCTCGGGCAGGAAACAGCGGAAAGATCACCGGAGTCAGCGACGGTCTGAACCGGAAGGACGTTCACAGCTTCGGCGGCGCCGGCAGTCGCAACCATGACGCCCAGGCCACCCATTGCCAGACTGGCGGTGACAGCCGCCGCAAAGGCCTTGGCCCGCACGGTCGTCGAGGTGAAGACCACTTGCACATCCCTATCTCGTTCGGAACTGACCGGCCCAGGCTCTACATCTGACGCTGCCGGCACTGGGCGTGACTGCCGCGCGAGTTCGGCCCGACGGGAAGCGGTGCCGGGGCCTCGTGCGAACCGCGTTGACGGGCAGATAGCAAGGTGGACCACGAGACCCGTCCACGCGCAGAGGATGTCAAGCACCCTCCGGACGAGTGTTCGCGAGCGCTCTAGTCGGCGCGAGGAGAGCCTGACATCCTCAAGCGACCTCATGCAATACGCAAAAATACGTACGCCGCAGCCCGTAGGGTCGCTCTCACTCGTACCAGACCTAGCGGAGGCCCCTTGGCAACGTTGAGCGCTGCTGATGTTGCCAAGGTTCTTGAACTCGTCGGCCTTTTACACGAGGCACAGAATCCCGACGACCTGGCCCACCAACTCACGCAACGGTTGCGCACCGTGATCCCCTGCGACCTGATCAGCTATAACGACATGGATACGACCGGAACCGGTGACTCCACGACTTTCTTCGAACCGGAACTTGTACCTCGCCTTTCGCTCGAGCCGATCTTTAGTGCGTTGCTGCACGAGCACCCGTTGGTCAATGACATGGCTGAAAACGGTGACATGCAACCGCGACGTATGTCGGACTTCATCTCCCTCCAGCGCCTAAAGTCTCTCGACCTCTGGCACGAAGTCTTCCGGCCGCTCGAGACCAACTATCAGCTCGGGATGCCGGTCACAACCTCTCCAGGACGACTGGCAGGCATCGGCCTCAACAGGTGGCAGAGTGACTTCTCGGACCGCGATTTGAGCGTCGCCCGTCTGCTGCAGCCCCACCTCGCTCTTGCGTATGACCACGCTCGGCTACGAGCCGCGGAAGTGGATCGCGCGTCGAGCGAACTGGACGTGCTCACCTTGCGAGAACGTCAGGTGCTTGCCTTGGTCGCAGCCGGCCGAGTCAACAAAGACATCGCTCTGACGCTTTGCCTCAGCGTCCGCACTGTCGAAAAGCACATCGAGAACATTCGCACCAAACTCGGCGTACGCACGCGGACCGAAGCGGCAGCTCTCCTGTTACGACTGAGACCTGGGGCAGCCAGCAGCGGGACGGCCGCCAGCTCGTAGAAATACGTGTGGCCCCCTCCCCAGGGCCCAGGAATCAGGGCCCCTTCCAGCCCGCGAGTCGAGTAAGCCGTTGCCCGGCCGGTCACGCGAGCCTGGAACGACCGCTCATGCCACGATGTGCGCGTTGCAGAGCGACCCCCAGACGGGCCTTGATCTCTTCAACCCAGTTCCCCCCGCCGAGCGGCCAGTAACCCCAGGAGCGGCAGGTGGTGGCGCTGAACCGAACTGGAAAGCCCACCCCCAATTGCTGCGAAGCGATTCGCCGGGGTGGGCTCAGCTAGCGACGGGCAGAACAGCGCGTCACGCGTGGGTCGCCTTCGGCCAGATCCAGGCGAAGCACTCCGAGGAGCTCCAACGGAAGGCACCCATCAGGACCGAGCTGGCACCAACCCGGAACACGACGGTGTCGTCGGGATGAGGCTGCTGACCGACGATCTGCAAGACGCCAGAACGGAACCAATCGATGCCATCGAGCCATTCACCCGGGATCGCAAAATCCGGGTCGCACGTCATGCTGCTGCGGGCAAGGTCAAGGAGCACGTCACGCAGGTACTCATCGGGGTCCGACGAGTTGACCATGTCGATGAGGGCGTTACGACGGTCGGGTCTGCCCAGAGTCTCGTTGACTCTGGTTGGTAGGTGGGGTCACGCCGCGTGAGCGGCCTTGAGGAGCGTGTCGAGCTCGATGGGTATCATTCTGCCGAGCCGGTCTTGTCGGCGTCGGCGGTGGTAGGTCCTTTCGATCCAAGTGATGATCGCGAGGCGGAGTTCCTCGCGGGTGTCCCAGGTCTTCTTGTTGAGGGAAGTCCTTCAACAGTCCACGAACCCGCGCCTCGAACTCATCAAACGCCGAGTCCGCCGGACCGCGGACATACTTCGGCGGAGCATCGGAGGCCAACGCCCGCGAGACGGTGTCCCTGGAGATCCCCAACCTCGCCGCTATCGCTCTGACCGACATCTGCTCGCCGCCATGAAGATGACGAATCTCAGCCCAATCCTGCAAAGTGATCACCCAATCAATCGTGTCTGGGTGGCCTACTTTTCGAGGAGCGAAACCGGCCTACATTTCAACGAGCGCTGACAGCAGTCGGGGATTTCCGGGTTCTATGTGCCCAGAGCCTTTCGCAGGTCCATTGCAGCACGGCTCGATCAGATGGGCGGATTTCGGGCTCGCGATGCTCAAAGTGAGCCCCAAGGCCCAACTTCAGCGTTCCACCGCAGAAACCCGAAGTCGCATCACCGCAGGTCAGAGCCGGCTTTCTCCAGCAGTGCGACACATTCGACGTGATTGGTCATCGGGAACAGGTCGAAGGCCCGCAGGTCGCTCAGCTGGTAGCCGCGCTCGGCGAAGTAGGCCAGGTCGCGGGCCAGCGCGGCCGGGTCGCACGCCACGTAGGCGACTGCCCGGGGGGCCAGATCGGCGATCGCAGCGACGACAGCCTTCTTGGCGCCCTCGCGCGGCGGGTCCAGGACGACCAGGTCCGCGAAGGTGTCCATCTCGGCGAGCACGCGGTCGACGCGGCCCGGGCGGACCTTGGCCTGGCGCAGGTCGGCGAGGTTGGACTTCGCGAAGTCGCTGGCCCGCCGGTCGCCCTCGACGCTGAACAGGGTGCCGGTCGGGCCGACCGCCTCGGCGAGGAACGCGGAGAACAGGCCGACGCCGGCGTACAGGTCGAAGACCCGCTCCCCCGCCTTCGGGGCCAGGAGCTCGAGGACGGTGCTGACCAGTGCCTCCGGGGCGCCGGGGTGGACCTGCCAGAACCCGTCCGAGGCGACGTCGAAGGAACGGTCGCGCACGGTCTCGCTCAGGAAGTCACGCGCCGGTGGATCCCCGGCGAGCACGACCCGGGCATCCGGTGACGCGATCACGCAGTCCGTCACCTCGACGATGTCGTGGGAGTGGTTCTTGCGCAGGCCGACCGCGTTGCCCGGCATCGCGACGTACTGCATCCGGGTGCGCCAGCGCAGGCCGTCGTCGGCACGCCCCGGAACCAGGACCGGCTGCACCTCGACCTCGCGGGTCAGCCCGGCGAGCCGCTGGAGCTGCTCGCTGACCACTGCTGCCTTCAGTGCCCGCTGGGCGGGAAGGGACGCGTGCTGGAAGTCGCAGCCGCCGCAGCCGTTCGGCCGGGCCAGCGGGCACGGCGCCTGCACCCGATCTGTCGACGCCTCGAGAACCTCGATCGCGTCTCCGCGCAGGAACCGCTTGGACACGTCGGTGACCCGGATCAGGACGCGTTCGCCGGGCAGCGCGTGCCGGACGAAGACGACGACGGTTCCGTCCTCCGGCTCCGGTCCGGCCTGGACGCGCGCGATCACGTGCCCGCCGTGGGCGACGGCGCCGGTGGTGGCCTCGACCCGGTCGCCGACCTTCAGGGCAGGCCCCGCCGACTCGGTCATCGGCCGATCCGACCGCGCCGGACGTCGCCGGGACGGGAGCGCTGGAGCTCCCAGTCCTCGCGGTCCTTGCCGACCTCGGAGCCGCGCAGCTGGTACGGGACCGAGGTGACCATCACGCCGGGAGTGAAGAGCAGACGTCCCTTGAGCCGCAGGGCCGTCTGGTTGTGGAGCAGCTGCTCCCACCACTTGCCGACCACGTACTCGGGGATGAACACCGCCACGACGCCGCGCGGGTTGGCCTCCCGGATCTCGATCGCGTACTGCACGATCGGCCGGATGATCTCCCGGTACGGCGAGTAGAGGACCTTGAGCGGGACGTCGATCCGGCGCTGGTCCCACTCCTCCATCAGCTTGTCGGTCGACTCCTGCTCGAAGCCGACGTACACGGCCTCGAGGATGTTCGGCCGGGTCGCCTTGGCGAACGCGATCGCCCGCATCGTCGGCTTGTGCAGCTTGGAGACCAGGACGACGGCGTGCACCCGGGTGGGCATGATCGGGTCCTCGTCACCGACGATCAGCTCGGCTTCGATCCGGTCGTAGTGCCGGCGGATCCCCTTCATGATCGCGAAGAACACGACCATCGCGAGGATCGCGATCCAGGCACCGGCCAGGAACTTGGTGAGCAGCACGATCACGAACACGACGGCGGTCATCGCGAGCCCGAAGGTGTTGATGACGCGCGAGCGGAACATCCGGCGACGCTCACCGGGGTTGCGCTCGGTCTTCAGGTGCCGGGTCCAGTGCCGGATCATTCCGAGCTGGCTCAGGTTGAACGACACGAAGACGCCCACGATGTAGAGCTGGATCAGCCGGGTCGGCTCGGCCTTGAAGGCGACGATCAGGACCATCGCGATCGCGGCCAGGAAGATGATGCCGTTGCTGTAGGCGAGGCGGTCACCGCGCGACCCGAGCTGGCGGGGCGCGAACCCGTCGCGGGCCAGGATCGAGCCGAGCACCGGAAAGCCGTTGAACGCCGTGTTCGCGGCGAGCACCAGGATGATCCCGGTCGTCGCGACGACGAAGTAGAACCCCGGCGTGAAGTTGTTGAAGACGGCCCGGGAGATCTGCGCGATCACGGTCGGCTGGTCGTAGCCGGCCGGCAGGTGCTTGCCGTTCAGGGTCAGCCGGTGCAGGCCCGCAGGACTCGGGTCGACGTACTTCAGGCCCATCTGGCGGGCCAGGATGATGATGCTCAGCAGCATCGTGACCGCGATCCCGCCGAGCAGCAGCAGGGTGGTTGCGGCGTTCTTGCTCTTCGGCTTCTGGAACGCGGGCACGCCGTTGGAGATCGCCTCGACGCCGGTCAGCGCCGCGCAGCCGGAGGAGAACGCCCGCGCGAGCAGGAAGATCAGTGCGATCTGGCTGATGTGGCCGCTGTACCCCGGTGCGCGCTGGATGTGCATCCGGGCACTCTCGACGTGCGGCAGGGTGCCGTGGAGACCGCGGTAGCCCGCGTACAGGGCCATCCCGATCACGCCGGCCATGAACCCGTACGTCGGGATCGCGAACGCCGATCCGGACTCACGAACGCCCCGCAGGTTGATGGCGGCGAGCAGCGCCACCAGTCCGCAGGCCCACTCGGTCTCGTGCCCCTGGATGAAGGGCACCGCCGAGCCGGCGTTCTGGACGCCCGAGGACACCGACACCGCCACGGTGAGGACGTAGTCGACGAGCAGCGCCGCGGCGACGGTCACGCCCGCGGTCTGGCCGAGGTTCACGGTCGCGACCTCGTAGTCGCCACCGCCGCTCGGGTAGGCGTGCACGTTCTGCCGGTACGACGTGACCACGGTGAGCATCACCAGCGCGACGACGATGCCGATCTTCCAGCTGAACGCGTACGCCGACGTCCCGGCGACCGAGAGCATGATGAAGACCTCGTCCGGCGCGTAGGCCACCGAAGAGAGCGCGTCGCTGGCGAAGACGGGCAGCGCGATGCGCTTCGGGAGCAAGGTCTCCCCGAGCTGTGAGCTCCGGAGCTTGCGACCGAGGATGATTCGCTTGGAAACGCCACCGACACCCACGAGGAGCAAGGCTAAGGCATGCCCTGCGATCTCGTGACCTTTGCAAGGACAGGCAAAGGGACGCCTCGCGGTGCAGTAGCGTTCGCCACGTGCACGTCGTGATCATGGGATGCGGCCGCGTCGGCTCCACGCTGGCGCGGTCCCTCGAGGACCGCAACCACACCGTCAGCGTCATCGACAGCAACCCGGACTCGTTCCGGCGGCTCGGCCCGTCGTTCAACGGTCTGAAGGTCACCGGCTACGGGTTCGACCAGCAGGTGCTGACCGACGCCGGGATCGCGCGCGCCGACGCGTTCGCCGCGGTCAGCAGCGGTGACAACTCCAACATCATCGCCGCCCGGGTGGCGCGCGAGACGTTCGGGATCCAGCAGGTCGTCGCCCGGATCTACGACCCGGGCCGCGCCGAGGTCTACCAGCGCCTCGGCATCACCACGGTCGCCACCGTCAAGTGGACCGCCGACCAGGTCCTGCGCCGGTTGCTGCCTGCTGGCGGCGAGCCCGACTTCCGCGATCCGTCCGGAACGATCCGCGTCGACCTGGTCCCGGCCACCGAGGCATGGATCGGCGAACGGACGGTCAAGTTCCAGGAAGAGGCACGTTGCCGGATCGCCTGGATCGACCGGCTCGGTGAAGGCATGCTGCCCACCCGCGACTCGGTGATCCAGGAGGGCGACATCCTGCACCTCGTCCTGCGCGAGGAGAACGCCACGCACACGTACAAGATCATCGACCAGGGCCCGGAAGCGGAGTAGACGACATGCGCGTTGCCATCGCCGGGGCCGGCGCCGTCGGGCGCTCCATCGCCCGCGAGCTGATCACGAACGGTCACCAGGTGCTGCTCATCGACAAGGAGCCGGCCTCGATCAAGCCCGAGCGGGTCCCGGACGCCGAGTGGCTGCTGGCCGACTCCTGTGAGCTCTCCTCGCTCGAGGAGGCCCGCCTGGAGCACTGCGACGTGGTGATCGCCGCGACCGGTGACGACAAGGCCAACCTGGTCACCTCGCTGCTGGCCAAGACCGAGTTCGGCGTCCCGCGCACCGTCGGCCGGGTCAACCACCCGGACAACGAGTGGCTCTTCACCGAGGCCTGGGGCGTGGACGTCAACGTCTCGACCCCGCGGATCATGTCGGCGCTGGTCGAGGAGGCGGTGACGGTCGGCGACCTGGTCCGACTCTTCACCTTCCGCCAGGGCCAGGCGAACCTGGTCGAGATGACCCTCCCGGCGGACTCGCCGTACGTCGGCCAGCCCTCGGGCCTGATCCCGTTCCCGGACAACTGCTCGCTGGTGACGATCCTGCGCGACGGCCAGGTCTACACGCCGACGCCGGAGCAGCCGGTCGAGTCCGGCGACGAGCTCCTCTTCGTCTGCCACGCCGACGTCGAGGACCAGCTCGAGACGATGCTCAACCCGGGCTCGCACACCTGAATCACGCGGGTTCGGGCGCCCGGTTCCTGGTGAGCAGCCAGAGGATCGCGCCAAGGGCGGCGATCTGGAGCGGCCACCCCATCACGATCTTGCTGACCCCGAGCGCGCCGACCGCGGTGTCCTTGTCCCACCAGCCGTTGCGGGCGGCCAGGTACATGGGAGCCTGCACGAGCACCCGGATGATGCACGGAAGCACCAGCAGCCAGGTCAGCCGGCTGCACAGCCGCACGATCGCAGGGTCCTCGTGCCAGGCGGTCGGATCGCCGGTGACGCTGCCGACCACGAAGCCCAGCAGCGGCCAGCGCACCACGATCGAGATCGTCATCACGATCGAGTAGACGGTGTTGTAGAGCAGCCCCGGCAGGAAGTAGGCCAGGGCCTGGTCGCTCGCGTCTCCCCCGCCCCGGGCGGCCCGCCACGCGAACAGCGCACCCAGGCCGATCCCGAACAGGCTGTTGAGCACGAACTGCGGCGCGGACCGCTGCGCCAGCCGGACCGCCAGCAGCACCGCGGCGAACCCGACCGAGACGATCACGGCGAGCGCCAGGTGATGGGTGCTCAGGAACAGCACGGTGAACGCGAGCGTCGGGACGGCCGCCTCGACCATGCCGCGCCGTCCGCCCAGCGCCTTGGAGAGCTCGGCGCGGACGACCTCCTCGACGGTTCGCTCAGCAGCCGCTTCCACGGCCACTGGATCCTGGCCGGGCAGAGATTCGGGCACCAGGTCCCTCAGTACCGCAGGTCGTAGCGCGGGTTGTAGATCACCCGGTCGCCGTTGTGCACGCCGATCCGACCGGAGACCCGGATCGCCCGACCCGGGAAGATGCCGGCGATCCGGCGGCGTCCGAGCCAGAGCACGGTGATGGTGCCGGTGCCGTCGTACAGCTCGGCCTCCAGCGCCGGGACACCTCCGCGCGGGCGCAGCGTGACGGTCTTGAGCGTGCCCTGGACGGTGACGAGCTCGCGGTCCGGAGCGTTCTCGATGCGCAGGCAACCGGCCTTGGCGACTTCGCGCTTCAGGTCGACGGCCTCGTCGTTCGCCTGGCTGGCCCACCGGCGGATACCGGCGCGCAGGCCCCCCGTGGTCTGTGACATACCCCCAGCGTAGTCAGCAACCGTGAGGAATCACGACGTACCCCGAATCACTGGTCCTCGGGGAGGTTCGCCGGCCGTGCCTCGGGCGGCAACCGCAGCGGGAGCGGCTCGCCGGGGGCCATCGCCTCGTTGCCCCGACGTACCGCGAGAACGCGCAGCGCGTCCTCGTACGGTCCGGCCACGGTGGGGTCGTGAGCAGGCCGCCCGGCGATCGTCGCGCGCACGAACCAGCGCGGTCCGGGGCACCCGATCACCCTGGACGGCTGGATCTGGGTGGCGCCGTTCTCGTCGGTCACCGGTACCTCGCAGTAGAGCTCGGTGCCGAACGGGCCCTCCCGGTCGGTGGCGGTGCCACCGCGGCGGTCGGTGTCAGCGGCGATCTCGCGTCGGGCATCGGTCCACAGGTCGCCGCCACGGGAGGACGCGAACGCACGCATCTCCAGGATGCCGTCCTCGCCGACCAGCAGCGCGGTGATCACGGCACCGCTGTCCTCGTCGATCTGCAGGCGCAGCTCGAGCCCGTCGCCCGGGGGTTGGACCAGCAGGCTGCCGAGGTCGATGTAGGACGCGGCCTCGTCGAGCTCGGACGCGTCGATCGGACCGCTCGGGGCTGCCTGCGCCGCGTCGTCACCGGCGAGCGCCTCGTCCTCGGCACTGCCGTCGACGTTCGTGTCGTCGGCCTGCTTGCGGCGCAACCTCATCAGAAGCCTCCTGTGGATCCGTAGCCGCCTGCGCCGCGTACGGATCCGGGCAGGTCGGTGACCTCGACGAACTCAGCGGTCTCGAAGCGCTGGATCACCAGCTGGGCGATCCGGTCGCCGCGGCGCAGCACGATCGGGGTGGTGGGGTCGAGATTGACCAGGCAGACCTGGATCTCGCCACGGTAACCCGCGTCGATCGTGCCCGGCGCATTGACGATCGAGAGGCCGTTGCGGTGGGCCAGCCCGGAACGCGGGTGCACCAGCGCGACGTACCCCTCGGGCAGCGCCAGCGCGAGCCCGGTCGGGACCAGCATCCGCTGGCCCGGGGCGAGGGTGACGTCCTCGCGGGCGAACAGGTCGGCCCCGGCATCGCCGGGCCGGGCGTACGACGGCAACGGGAGCTCTGGATCGAGCCGGATGATCTGGATGGCAACCACGAGCAGGGACCCTACCCGCGCGCCCTCATGGTCGGGGTGACAGGCTTTGACGCACACCACGCTCCTCCTCAGGAGCCACCGCCGCCAAGGAGGACCGATGCCTGCCGCGTACAGCGAGCACCTGCACGTCCCCCTGCGCTGGTGGGTTCAGGCGACGATGTTCCTCGCCACCGTCTGGCTGGCGTTCATCGTGGCGCTGCCGGCCTGGATCGCCTGGGCCGGGACGCTCGCGATCCTCGCGCTCGTCTACGGGCTCTTCGGCTGGATCGGCTCAGCACGGGTCGAGGTCCGCGACGGGAGCCTGTACGCCGGCGCCGCCCGGATCGAGCTGGTCCACCTCGGCGCGGCCGACGCACTGGACAAGGACGAGACCCGCCGGGTGCACGGTGTCGACGCTAACGCGCGCGCCTTCCTGCTGACCCGTCCGTACCTGTCCCGATCGGTGCGAGTGGCGATCGAGGACCCCGCCGACCCCACGCCGTACTGGCTGATCTCGACGCGGCACCCGCGCCGGCTCGCGGCCGCGCTGACCGGTCTCCCTGTCGATCAGACGGCTGCGGATCGCTAGTCTGGTCCTTCCGACCGTACCTGTCCGAGTCCGAGCAAACCTGAGGTGACCATGGCCAAGTCCAGCTCCGCCACGACCGTCGACGAGAAGGACAGCTCCAAGGTCTGGGGTGTGTTCTCGATGGTGGCGCCGCTGCTTGCCGCGACCGTGGCCCGCAAGGGCCTGAACATCTCCTGGAAGGCCGCTACCGGCAAGGAGCCGCCGACCAATGCGGCCGACCTCCGGACCGACCTCAGCGAGGCGCTGCTCTGGGCCGGTGTCAGCGGCACCCTGGTCGCCGTAGTCCGGATGCTGGCGACCCGTCGAGCCGCCGGCTACTACGTGAAGTCGACCGGCAAGCTGCCCCCGGGCGCCCGCTCGGAGGCGTAAGTTTCACAACTTAAGTAGGGCGGTCTCGTGCCGTGGTTGCAACACGGTGGGGTTTCAGGGTGCCAGAAGTAGTAGCGCGATGAGTTCGTCGGGCTTGGCGTAGTCGAGGCGTTTGCGGGGTCGGTCGTTGAGTGCTGCCTCGAC
>JAOPXD010000165.1 GCA_025965315.1 Marmoricola sp. | reverse complement strand
GGGCCACCGGGACCGACTTGCGCTTCGGAAGCAACGGTGCCGTCACCGTTGTCGTGCAGGCTGAGCCTGGTCCGGGACCTCGCCGCGGCTTCCTCGTTGGCGACCAGGGTGTTCTCGTGGGCGTCGACGACCGCGGGGTCGGGTTCGACCTCGGCCAGCGCCCGTCGGGCGGCACGCCGCAGCAGGCCTGGGGGCATCGTGCGGGCCTTGACCACGAGCGCCGTCTCGATCACTGCCAGCCGCTGGGAGCTGACCCCGGCAGGCAGCTGCCCGATCGCGCGGACGATCACCGCCGCGTGCTCGCTGCTCAACAGTCCAGCTGCGAGAGCGTTGCTGGTGGCCGGGTGTTCCTGGAGGCTTCGGGCGAGCTGGACCTGCCGGTGCACCACCACCGGGTCGGCATTGATCGCCCGGGTGGCCACTGGGTGGTGTCAGCCAACCCGACCGACGACGCAGCCCCGGACCGTTCGGCCGACGCCAGGACCCGCAACCGGAACGCCGCGAGCTGGGACACGCCCCGGTCGGTCGCTGAGAGCCAGGCAGCCTTCTCCGCTGTGCTCAACCGGTCCACGTCCACCGAGCCCAGCCCATCCAGTCCGGCATGCAAAGCTGCAGCCGGATCGGTGCCCGGGGTCAGGGCCAGGAGAGTCATGGAGCAACCCTGACTCGAACAGACGTTCGAGTCGAACACCAATCCACAGGGCCCCTGGTGTCATCTCTCCGGACATCGGTGACAGGGCCCCTGGGAAGCACTTCGATCGTGCCGCTGTTGAGCGCAACATGCCCACCGATGTCGAGACGCGCCCCCAGATCCACCCGTTCCTGCGCGAACGCTGGAGCAGCCGGCTCTTCGACCCGGGCCACGAGATCACCGAGGGCGACTTCGACCAGCTGCTCGAAGCGGCTCGCTGGGCACCGAGCGCGGGCAACTCCCAGCCGTGGGCGTTCCTGGTGCTGCGGCGCGGCGAACCTGCGCACGGCCGCTTCGTCGCAACGCTGAGCCGCGGGAACTCCGGCTGGGTGCCGACCGCGAGTGCGGTCCTGGTCTCGCTGTACCGGGCCGGCGACGACGAGGACCCGAGCCTCACCTACAGCGACTACGCGGCGTACGACCTGGGTCAGGCGGTGGCGATGCTGACCGTCCAGGCCCAGACGATGGGCCTCGGGGTGCACCAGTTCGCCGGCTTCGACCACGAGGCCGTCACCGAGGCGTTTGGCGTTCCGCCGGCCTGGCGGGTGACGACCGGGATCGCGATCGGCCGGTTCGACCCGGCTGCCCCCGCTGACGACAGCCTGCGCGAGCGCGACCTGCGGCCGCGCGTACGCCGACCTCTCGACGAGTTCGTCTTCACCGAGGCGTTCGGTCACCCTCGCCGGCGCGCCGAAGCCCTAGATTGACCCGATGCGGGCCGCCGTCGTCTTCCTCGTCGTGCTGTTCCTCGTGAACCTGCCGGTGGCGCACGAGAAGTGGATCGATCACCGGGTCGCCGGGCACGGGCACCACGTCGCCGCGATCGTGCTCGGGGCCGACGAGCTGCACGGCCACTACCTGGTGAGCTACCGGCTCCCGAGGTCCGAGGACAAGCACGGCACCCGGTTCTCGGCGAGCGTGGACGAGTCGACGTACGAGCTTGCCCGCGAGACCCACCGGCTCGACGTCCTGGCAGTGTCCGGGAAGCCGGACCAGAACCGGCCGGTCGGGATGGAGTCGAGCTCGCTGTTCACCGTGATCGCGGACGCGGTGCTGCTGCTGATCGCGCTCGGAGCCTGGTACCGCCGCCGGCACCCCGGGCGGTTGCTCGCCCCGTGACGCCGGTCATGAAAGTTTACAAGTCATAGGGTCTTGTCAAATCGCTTTACATTCTCTAGGTTGTTGTCAAGTGGTCGTGCACTCACCCGGTCCGACCCGTGGCGTGAAGGAGAGAACGATGGCGAACCTCGACCAGCAGAGCGACATCCCCCACTCGACGGTCCCGCAGGGATCGACCGAGGTCTGGAAGGACAACAAGCGCTACCTGTGGCTGATCGGGCTGGTCGTTCCCAGCCTGGCCTTCGTCGCGGCAGCCGCCTACATCGTCAGCGGCTGGGGCGCGTTCCTCTGGATCGGTCCGATCATCGTCCTCGGTGTCGTACCGGCCTTCGACCTCGTCGTCGGCCTGGACAAGGCCAACCCGCCGGACGACGCGATCGAGGCGCTCGAGAAGGACAAGTACTACCGATGGATCACCTACCTGTTCCTGCCGATCCAGTACCTCGGCTTCGTCGGCGCGATGGCCGTCGTCGCCGGCAAGAACCCGGCCGGCTGGGCGGTGAACACGCTCGGGCTGCACCACTGGGGGATGGGCCTCCCGTTCGCGGACCGGCTGATGGGCGCCAGCCTGGGCCTGGGCGCGGTCGACAAGATCGGCCTGGCCATCTCGATCGGCGTGATCGGCGGCATCGGCATCAACACCGCGCACGAGCTCGGCCACAAGCGTGAGGCGAACGAGCGCTGGCTCTCCAAGATCGCACTGGCGCAGAGCTTCTACGGACACTTCTACATCGAGCACAACCGCGGCCACCACGTCCGGGTCGCGACTCCGGAGGACCCCGCTTCCAGCCGGTTCGGCGAGACCTTCTACGCCTTCTGGCCGCGCACCGTGATCGGTTCGCTCAAGAGCGCCTGGAACCTGGAGAAGAAGCGGTACGCCCGCAAGGGCCAGCACCCGTTCCGGGTCGGCAACGACGTGCTCAACGCCTGGGTGATGTCCGCTGTCCTGTTCGGCGCGATGATCGCCGCCTTCGGATGGGGAGTGACGCCGTACCTGGTGATCCAGGCGGTGATGGGCTTCTCGCTGCTCGAGGTCGTCAACTACATGGAGCACTACGGGATGCTGCGCCAGAAGGTCGGCGTCGGTGACCGTCAGCGCTACGAGCGGGTCGACCCCAGCCACAGCTGGAACTCGAACAACATCGCGACCAACGTGCTGCTCTACCACCTGCAGCGGCACAGCGACCACCACGCGAACCCGACCCGTCGCTACCAGACGCTGCGCGACTTCGAGGAGTCCCCGGTGCTGCCGACCGGGTACGCCGGCATGATCGTGCTCGCGCTGATCCCGCCGGTCTACCGCCGGGTGATGGACCCGCGCGTGGTCGCGCACTTCAACGGCGACCTGACACTGGCGAACGTGCAGCCGAGCAAGCGCGCGAAGATCCTCGCGAAGTACGGCCTGACCGAGGTCGAGCGAGAGCGCCTGGCCGGGATCAAGCGGGCCGACGACGCCGCTGCGGCCGCCGCGCTGGCCAAGGAGGTGCTGGCCGCGAAGTGCCCCGGGTGCGGCTACACGTACGAGGTCGCCGTCGGCAACGAGCACGAGGGCTTCGCCGCCGGGACCGCCTGGAGCGACATCCCCGACAACTGGTGCTGCCCCGACTGCGGTGTCCGCGAGAAGGTCGACTTCGTCCCGGTCGACGCGGCCCGGGTCTGAGGTGTCGTCGATGAGGATCGTGGTCGACCGGGACAAGTGCGAGGGCCTGGGCATGTGCGAGGCGATGGCGCACGAGTACTTCGAGGTGGACGACGACGAGATCATGCACGTGCTCGACGAGACGCCGCCCGAGTCGGACCGGGACAAGGTGCACGCCGCCGTCCAGGCCTGCCCGGTCCTCGCCCTGAGCCTGCAAGACTGACTGCCATGAGTGCCGACGTGACTCCGAGGGCAGGGCTGACCGCCCTGTTCCCCGGGGGCGTCACCGGTGGGAGCAGCGTCTGGCGGGAGCGGTTGATCGTCGAGGCCGCCGAGCTCACCCGGGCCGGTGGCTGGTCGGCGATCACGATGGCGAAGCTCGCCGACCGGGTCGGCGTCTCCCGGCAGACGGTCTACAACGAGATCGGTTCCAAGCAGCAGCTCGGCGAGGCGATGATGATGCGCGAGGTCGAGGGCTTCCTGCGCAGCGTCGACGCGGCCTTCTTCGCTCACCCCGGAGACCTGGTCTCGGCGATCCGGGACGCTGCCGGGGGCGTGCTGCGCGATGCCGCGAAGAACCCGCTGCTGCATGCCGTGCTGTCGGCGAGCCACGGTGCCGAGAGCGCGCTGCTACCGCTGCTGACCACCGAGGCGGAGCCGATCATCGTTGCCGCGCGGGTGCTGATCCGTGGACACCTGGACGCCTACGAGCTGCCGATCGAGGAGCACCGGATCGGGGCACTGGTCGACATGGTGATCCGGCTGGTGCTGAGCCACGTCACCACACCCACCGGATCCCCGGAGAAGACCGCGGACGACATCGCCTGGATCGCCGCGCGCGTCCTCGAGCCCTGAGGTCGCGCAGGGGACCTGCTGGACTCCCGACCGATTTGTCCGGGTGCTCGCTACCATGGACGGTGAGCTCACGGGGGAATCGATGACCAGGCACACGCGACGACGCGGTTCTGTGCTGTGTGCTGCCCTGGCGCTGCTGGTGTCCGCCTGCGGAGGTTCAGCGCTCCCGACGACCAAGAACGTCGCGTCCACCCAGTCGCCGTCAGCGCAGACCGTGTCGCTCACCGGGGTTGCGATGGCCCGGCCCGGCCTCTTCATCCCGCCGCTGCACTCGCCCGACATCCTGGTGCAGAGCCAGGACCCGCTGCCGTTGCGGTTGGTCGACCGGGCCAAGGGCCTGAAGGGTGTGGGCGCGACCGTCCAGTTCTCGCTCGCGACGTTCTACAACCAGGAGAACGCGATCACGTACGCCGCGGTGAACCCGGCGACGTTCCGCAACTTCACCCCCGGCCCGACCGCCGAGCTCGACGTGGTCTGGGACCGCGTCGCGGACGGCGAGATGGCGATCGAACCGGACCTGAAGCAGACCCTCGCCGGCCCGGGTGACTACGCCACGATGGGCAACGACGCCCATGCGCAGCGGGTGCACATCGCGGCGTACGCCCCGCTGATCGACCGCTCGAAGATCGGCGCGCTGGTCAACCAGAACTGGGCCAGCCGGTTGCACATGCCGGTCGGCAACGCGCTGCTGGTCTCGACCGGCAACGCGGCCCCCGAGGGCATCCAGAAGAAGCTGGCACACATGATCGGCAAGCGCGGCACCGCGACGCTGCTGGCCCCGAACCTGGACACGAACACCGCCCAGACCGCGGTCCTCACCGGCGGCTCGGTGTCCCAGGCGGTCGGCTCGTTCACCTACACCGCGAACAAGGACGGCACCGTCAACCCGGACCCGACCTGGATCAGGAACTACATCCGCACCGAGCAGGTGCCGATCATCGGCGACGTGACCTGCAACAAGGGGATGCTGCCGCAGCTGCGCGAGGCCCTGCACGACGTGATCCGGGCCGGTCTGACCGCGGAGATCCACCCCAGCCAGTACGGCGGCTGCTACGTGCCGCGCTACATCGCCAACGACCCGTCCAAGGGCCTCTCGTTCCACACCTTCGGCACCGCCATCGACCTGAACGTGCCGGAGAACGAGCGCGGCACCGTCGGGAAGATGAACCGCCAGGTCGTCGCGATCTTCGAGAACTGCGGGTTTACCTGGGGCGGCACCTGGAGCTACACCGACCCCATGCACTTCGAGCTCAACAGCCTCCGTAGCTGCTAGCTCCTCAGTCGATCAGGGTCAGCTTCAGGTCGTCCGGCAGCAACCGACGTCCTGCGATGAGCCGCTCGCCGGTGAGCACGGTGATCACCTGGGCGGCCATGATCCCGAACAGCACCAGCACCTGAGCGGTAGCCGCCTGGGCCGGCGTACCGCCGCCGAGCATCACCCCGATGAAGGCGCCCGGCAGGGTGACCAGCCCGGTGGTGGAGACCTGGTCGAGGCCGGGCAGCAACGCCTCCGGTGCACGGTGGTGGATCGTCTCGGTGATCGCCTGCCAGGGGCGCAGGCCCAGCGACAGGTACGCCTCGTAGTACGGGTGCTCCGCGCGGAGCGCGTCGAACGAACGCCGACCCGACAGCGTGTTCGCCGTCATCGCGTTGCCGACGACGATGCCGGCGAGCGGGATGATCGCGATGCCCTTGGCCGGGATCGCGCCGCTGGCCAGCACGATCGCGATCACCGGGAGCACCCCGCAGGCCATCGCGACCGCGGACCACAGCCAGGCCCGTGGCGCACCGATCCGCCGCGAGGTGGTGAACACGCCCATCGCGAACATCACCACCAGCAGCAGGGCGGACAGCGCGAGGTTGTCGATCACCGCCCGGATCAGCAGCGCGACCACGCCGAGCTGCACGATCGCGCGCACGCCGGCGATCAGGACGGGCGTGCCGAGCCGGTAGCCGGCGACGGCGTGCGCGCCGAGGGCGAGCAGCAGCAACGCCGCCAGGGCGATCGCGACCGGCCAACCCGGGTCGATGCTCACCGGCTCAGACTAGGGGGTCCGCCTGTAGCGTGCGGGCATGCGCGCAGCCCAGGTGACCCGACTCGACGGACCCCACGCCATCGAGATCAACGACGTCGACGAACCGACCGCTGAAGGAGTCTTCGGCCCGCAGATCCTCGTCGACGTCCACGCGGTCGGGGCCTCGTTCCCCGACCTGCTGCTCTCCAAGGGCGAGTACCAGCTCAAGCCGGAGCTCCCGTTCACCCTCGGCGTCGACTTCGCCGGCGTGATCCGGAGCGCGCCGGACGGTACCGGCTTCGCTCCGGGTGACCGGGTGGCCTGCTGCGGTTCGAACGGCGGTGCCACCGAGGTGGTCGGCCTGGGACCGGACCTGGTGTTCCCGCTTCCCGACAACCTGTCGTTCGAGCAGGGCGCCGCCATCCCGATGAACTACCTGACCGCGCACTTCGCGCTGAAGGAACGCGGCCAGATCCGCGAGGGCGAGACGGTCCTCGTCAACGGTGCCGCCGGTGGCGTCGGTACGGCGACCATCCAGGTCGCCAAGGGGTACGGCGCCACGGTGATCGCCGTCGTCTCCACGCCGGCGAAGGCGGAGTTCGCACGTGCGGCGGGCGCCGACCACGCGATCCTGGCCGACGGCTTCCTGGCGGCGACCAAGGAGCTGACCGGTGGCGTCGGCGTGGACATCGTGGTCGACATCGTGGGTGGCGCGATGTTCACCGACTCGCTGCGCTCCCTGGCCCCGCAGGGCCGGTTGCTGGTGGTCGGGTTCGCCGACGGTGCCATCCCGGAGGTCAAGGTCAACCGGCTGCTGCTCAACAACGTCGACGTCCGCGGGGTCGGCTGGGGCGCCTACGCGATGATGCGGCCGGGGTTCATGACAGCCCAGTGGCACGAGCTCGAGCCGATGATGGCGTCCGGCGTGATCGCACCGCCGATCGGCGCGACGTACGGGCTCGAGGACTTCGGACGCGCGCTGGCCGAGATGGACGAGCGCAAGACGCTCGGCAAGACTGTGCTCCGAGTGCGCTGACGCCGGGTCGGCCGCACCCTCTGAAGGAGCGCGACGTGTCGCACACTCGTATCCGCAGCTCAGCCGTTGTCGGCTCGGTCCTGGTCCTGGTCCTGGCCCTCACCGGGTGCGGGTCGTCCTCGTCGAAGGCTCTCACCAGCGCCCAGTTCAAGTCGCAGGCCGATGCGATCTGCAAGACCTACAACGCCAAGGCCGATGCCCTCAACCCGGGTGACGGCGCCACGAACGACCAGGTCGGCGCGGCGCTCAAGAAGGTGGCCGACCTGATCGGGACCGAGGTCGTCAAGCTGCGGGCACTCAAGCCGCCGACGAGCATCGCCCCGGACGTGAGGGCGATGCTCGACAGCGTCGCGGCGGCGGCCAGGACCCTCCACGATCAAGCAGCGACGGCGCCGACCACCCTGTTCACCGACGCCAACAAGAAGGCCGCAGCGCTCGGCCTCACCGAGTGCGGAAAGTAGGCCTCCGTGCAACTCTCCGCACGCCGTACCGCTGCTGCTGCCGCCTGCGTCGTGCTGGCGACCAGCGGTCTCGCCGGCTGCGGGTCCTCCAGCCCGGCGAGGGGGAAGCCGTTGACCCAGAACGTGTTCATCGCGAAGGCGAACGCGATCTGCAGGTCGTTCAGCACCAGGACGAACGCGCTGGACCCGGGAACCGGGGCGACCCCCGCCCAGTACGACGTTGCGTTGAAGAAGGTGGCGGACGTGATCATCACCGAGGTCGGCGAGCTGACGAAGCTGAATCCGCCGACGGGGATCGCGTCGGCCGTCAGCAGCCTGCTCGAGAGCATCACCACCGCAGCGCACACGCTCCACGACGAGGGTGCTGATGCGCTCACCTCGACCAGCAGCCCGTTCGACGACGCCAAGGCCAAGGCCGCGACGCTCGGCCTCACCGACTGTGGGAAGTAGGACCTGATGAACCACACCTCGCTGCGTACCGTCACTGCCGCGGCGTGCGCCGTGCTGGCGACCGTCGCCCTAGCCGGCTGCGGGTCCGCTGGCCCGGCGAAGGCGCTCACCCAGGCCCAGTTCAAGGCGCAGGCCAACGCCCTCTGCAAGGCAGGGGATGCCGACATCAAGAAGATCGGCGCGACCCTGACGCCCACGGCGACCAACGACCAGGTGGTGGCGGCGCTGACGAAGGCCGCCGACCGGGACGACCAGACGGTCGCCGCGATCCGCAAGCTCAAGGCCCCGGCCGCCATCGCCGGCGACGTCACCGCACTGCTGGACGCGGTCAACACCGCGACGCAGACGATCCGCACCGAAGGCGTCAAGGTGACGGCAACAGGGACGCCGAGTCCGTTCACGGACGCCGACGCCAAGGCGAAGGCACTCGGTCTGGACGAGTGCGCCAGCAGCTCGGGTACCTGAGCGCGGCGCCCACTCGCCGATTACAGTTCCCACGTGACGATTCTTGACGACGCCCGATCGGGCATGGACCAGGCAGTTCGGCCGCAGGACGACCTCTTCGGACACGTGAACGGGACCTGGCTCGCCGAAGCCGAGATCCCGAGCGACCGCTCGTCCTGGGGCCCGTTCGTGATGCTCGCGGATGCAGCCGAGGAGCACGTCCGGGTGATCATCGACGACTGCGCCGAGGGCCGGATCGACGGCGTCGACGCCATGAAGATCGGCTACCTGTTCGCCAGCTTCATGGACGAGGACCGCGTCCGCGCGCTCGGCACGACGCCGATCCTCGGCGTGCTGCAGGCGATCGACAGCCTCAAGGGCGTGCCCGACCTGGCCGGTTTCCTGGGCGAGTTCGAGCGCACCGGAGGCGGTGGTCTCTTCGGCTCGTACGTCGACACCGACGACCGCGACTCCGACCGCTACCTGGTGAACATCAGCCAGGGCGGCATCGGCCTGCCGGACGAGAGCTACTACCGCGAGGAGAAGTTCGAGGAGATCCGCGGCAAGTACGTGGACTACCTCGAGACGCTGCTGACCCTGGCCGACCGCCCCGAACCGAGGGCCACGGCTGAGACCGTTCTCGCGCTGGAGACCCGGATCGCCGCCGGTCACTGGGAGCGTGCCGAGACCCGGGACGTGATCAAGACCTACAACCTGATGTCGTACGACGACCTCCTCGCCGCCGTGCCCTCGTTCGACTTCGACGCCTACGTGCACAACATCGGCGGCAACGCGAAGACCTTCGCCGAGTGCGTCGTACGGGAGCCGTCGTTCCTCACGCACCTGGAGAGCGTCCTGGTCGACACCCCGGTCGAGGACTGGCAGGCGTTCCTGTCGGTGCGCGCGATCCGGTCGGCCGCGTCGTACCTGCCGGACGCGTTCGTCGAGGCGAACTTCGACTTCTACGGACGGACCCTGTCCGGTACCCCGGAGCTGCGGGCCCGCTGGAAGCGCGGCGTCGGCCTGGTCGAGGGCGGCCTCGGTGAGGCGGTCGGTCGCGAGTACGTCTCCCGGCATTTCCCGCCGCGGTCCAAGGAGCTGATGGACGCGCTGGTGGCCAACCTGCTCGAGGCCTACCGGCAGAGCATCACCACCCTCGACTGGATGAGCGAGGAGACCAAGCAGCGCGCGTTCGAGAAGCTGGACACCTTCCGGCCGAAGATCGGCTACCCGGTGAAGTTCAAGGACTACAGCGACCTGGTCATCGACGCCGAGGACCTGATGGGCAACATCATCCGGATCGCCGCCTTCGAGACCGACCGCCAGTTGGAGAAGATCGGCGCCCCGGTCGACCGCGACGAGTGGTTCATGCTGCCGCAGACCGTCAACGCGTACTACAACCCGGGCACCAACGAGATCTGCTTCCCGGCCGGCATCCTGCAGAAGCCGTTCTTCTCCCCGGATGCGGACCCGGCCGAGAACTACGGCGGCATCGGCGCGGTGATCGGCCACGAGATCGGCCACGGCTTCGACGACCAGGGAGCCCAGTACGACGGCCACGGCAACCTCAACGACTGGTGGACCGCTGACGACAAGGCCGCGTTCGAGGTGAAGTCGAAGGCACTGATCGAGCAGTACGACGCCTTCGAGCCGCGCTCGCTCCCGGGCGAGCACGTCAACGGTGCGCTCACCGTCGGCGAGAACATCGGCGACCTGGGCGGGCTGACGATCGCGCACAGGGCGTACCTGATCTCCCTCGAGGGAACCGACGCCCCGGAGGTCGACGGTGCCACCGGCCCGCAGCGGCTGTTCCTCAACTGGAGCTACGTCTGGCGGACCAAGCGCCGACGTGAGCTCGAGCAGCAGTACCTGACCACCGATCCGCACAGCCCGCCGGAGTTCCGCGCGAACATCGCGCGGAACCTGGACGAGTTCCATGCGGCGTTCGGCACCGAACCCGGTGACGGGCTGTGGCTCGATCCGGAGGATCGCGTCCGGATCTGGTGACGACCTCGGCACCTGAACCGCTCCCGTCCGAACGGCGGTCCTGGCTACCGATCGGGCTGGTGCTGGCAGCGATCGTCGCCGGGCTGGTCGTGATTGTCGCGACCCGACCGGACCCGATCGACTGCGCGACGAGCACCCGGGCCCGGAGCCCGCTGCTGTCGACGGCCGGGATGGCCGCGCAACCGGACCCGCGGTTGAACACCTTGGCGTCAGCGGTCGACGGCTGGGGACCGCCGTTCGGGAAGGTCGAGGCCGGGGTCGGCTACGACTACGGCCAGTGGTTGCACCTGTACGGGCTGGCCGGCGGCGTGGTCGCCCTGACGAAGGACAACGCTGCGGTCACGCTGCTCGACGCCGGTTCCCTGAAGCCGCGGTGGGCGCTGCTGCCCTCGACGAAGCGGATCGCCTGGGACGCCTCGACGAAGCAGTTCGCCCTGCTGGACCTGGATGCCGCCCAGCGCACCCGGGTGGCGTCGTTCGACGTCGCGACCGGCAAGCAGCGGTGGTGCATCGACCTCAACTCCAAGCAGCGGGCCGGTCAACCCGTGTCGACGGCCTTCCTGTCCGACGGCGACCTGATGGTCGCGCTGCCCCTCGACGGCGACCTCCAGCTGGCGAGGGTCGCCGGCGCCAACGGCCGGGTGCTGTGGAGCGTGCCGGCGAAGAGTGCCGCGCGCGCCGACTTCCTGGGAACGCTCAACGCCACGACGGTGATCGCCGGCGGGGTCGAGGAGTACCGGCTCGCGCAGCCTCCGCCGGACAGGTCCGGTGGTGCGGTCGTGACGGCGTACGCGGTCAAGAACGGGTCGACGGTCTGGACCTGGAAGGTCCCGAAGGCGACGATCGCGCACGTCGTCGGGGTGTCTGGCACCAGGGTCGTGATCTCCGTGCGGACCGGGGCCCAGTCGGCTCTGATCGCTCTCGACCAGCACGGCAAGGAGGTCTGGCGGCGTCCGCAGCACGGACCCGCGGTCGAGGCCACGCTGCGCTCGGACGTGGCGATCGTGCACTCCGGGAACGGCCTTGCCGGGTACGACGTCCGAACCGGCAGGGTGCTGTGGAGCCGACCGATCCCGACCGAGCCCA
Organism: Marmoricola sp.; assembly: GCA_025965315.1. Taxonomy (GTDB): domain Bacteria; phylum Actinomycetota; class Actinomycetes; order Propionibacteriales; family Nocardioidaceae; genus Marmoricola. The sequence continues at coordinate 2,185 of JAOPXD010000165.1, read as the reverse complement.
CCTACTTCCCGTACGGCTTCACGCTCGACCAGATGCCCTCGCTCGACGCCGATCACCTGCTGGTGCCGACGACCACGGCACTGCGCATCCTCGACGTACACACCGGCACGGACGTCGGCTATCCGCTGCCGACCGACGGCATCAACACGACGTACTGGCCGTACCAGCTGCTAGTCACGCCTGACCAGCTCGGTGTCGTGACAGACACAGGGGCGATCGTCGCGACTCGGTCCACAGGCGGCTGAGGCCCGCGTCGCGCTGTCGGCAGGCTCCTGTAGAACTGCGGCATGGATCGCACCGCAACGCGAGCACAGGCCGAGGAGCACCTGAAGGCGCTCGTCGGGTCACCCACGGCGTCGCTGTACGACGACCAGTGGGCGGCGATCGAGGCGCTCGCGGTCGACCGGCGCCGGGCCCTGGTGGTCCAGCGCACCGGCTGGGGCAAGTCGGCGGTGTACTTCGTCGCGACCGCGCTGCTCCGGTCCGCGGGCGCCGGGCCGACGGTGATCATCTCGCCGCTGCTCGCGCTGATGCGCAACCAGGTCGAGGCCGCTGAACGCGCCGGCATCAAGGCCGTGACGATCAACTCGACCAACAGCGAGCAGTGGGGCGAGGTGCACGCCCGGATCGCCGCCGGCGAGGTCGACGTACTGCTGGTCAGTCCCGAGCGCCTCAACAACCCGGGCTTCCGCGACGAGGTGCTGCCGCGACTGACCGAGTCCGCGGGCCTGCTGGTCATCGACGAAGCCCACTGCATCTCCGACTGGGGTCACGACTTCAGGCCCGACTACCGACGGATCCGGCAGATGCTCGTCGACCTGCCTGTCGGCATCCCGGTGCTGGCCACCACGGCGACGGCGAACGCCCGGGTGACCTCGGACGTGGCCGAGCAGCTGGCCACCGACGGCGAGGTCCTGGTGCTGCGCGGCGAGCTCGACCGGGCCTCGCTCAGCCTCGGCGTGCTCCAGCTGGCCCGCCCCGAGGAACGTCTCGGCTGGCTGGCCGACCACCTCGGCGAGCTCGACGGCTCCGGGATCATCTACACGCTCACGGTGGCGGCGTCCCAGGAGATCGCCGGGTTCCTGCGCGAGCGCGGGTACGACGTGGCGGCGTACTCCGGGCAGACCGAGCAGACCGAGCGGCTCACCCTCGAGCAGGACCTGCTCGCCGGGCGGCTGAAGGCCCTGGTCGCGACCAGCGCCCTCGGGATGGGCTTCGACGCCAGCCTCGGCTTCGTCATCAACGTCGGCGCCCCGGCCTCACCGGTCGCCTACTACCAGCAGGTCGGTCGCGCCGGACGTGGGCTCGAGGGCACCGCCAAGGCAACGGTGCTGCTGCTGCCGGCGTACGAGGACCGCGACATCTGGCGCTACTTCGCCTCGCTCGCCTTCCCGCCCGAGCAGCACGTCCGGGCCGCGCTCTCGGCGCTGGCCCAGCACGGGGGCGCGATGTCGACGGCGACCCTGGAGACGTACGTCGACCTCGGGCGCAGCCGGCTCGAGATGATGCTCAAGGTGCTCGACGTCGACGGCGCCGTACGACGGGTGCAGGGCGGCTGGACCGCCACCGGCCAGGAGTGGGTCTACGAGCAGGACCGCTACGACCGGGTGGCCGCAGCCCGTCGCGACGAGCAGGCGCTGATGCTCGAGTACGTCGACACCGACCGTTGCCGGATGCGTTTCCTGCGCGAGGCGCTCGACGACCCCGGAGCAGCCGACTGCGGTCGCTGCGACAACTGCGGTGGCCTGGCGATCACCGCCGATGTCTCCACCGCCACCCGGGACCGCGCGGGCGACCGGCTCAGCCGCCCCGGGGTAGCCGTCCAGTCCCGGAAGATGTGGCCGACCGCGCTGGCCAACCTGGGCCTCAACCTCAAGGGCAAGATCAGCGACGGCGCCGAGGAGGGTCGGGTCGTCGCCCGCCTCACCGACCTCGGCCTGGGCCAGTCGCTGCGGGACGTGTTCCGTCCCGGGGTCGCCGACCAGGAGGTCCCGGTCGCCCTGGTGCAAGGGGTGATCGCCACCCTCGGCGACTGGAAGCCCGGCGTCGACAGCATCGTCGGCTTCGAGTCCCGCAGCCACCCGCTCCTGGTCGACAGCCTCGTCGACGGACTCTCCCGCTACCTGAAGGTCCCCGTGCTGGGCAGGATCGGCATCCGCGACGACTCAGTGGCACCAGGACAGGG
>JAOPXD010000146.1 GCA_025965315.1 Marmoricola sp. | reverse complement strand
GCCCGCGGCGATCGGTGTCTTGCGACTCGGGCAGGGGTTGGAGTCTCACGAGACCACCCGGGTGGCGATGGCTGCTGGGGCGGTGAACCCTGAGCAGGCCCGGGTGATCATCGACGCGGTGGACGCGTTGCCGTCCGGGTTGGTCCCGGTCGAGGTGATCGCCTCGGCCGAGGCGCACCTGGTCGGCCTGGCTGCCGAGCACGACCCGAGGGCGTTGCGGGTCCTGGGTCGCAAGATCCTGGAGGTGGTCGCCCCCGAGATCTCCGAGGACCATCAAAGGCAGGTCCTGGAGAACGAAGAACACCACGCCGCCGCCACCGCATCGTTCATGATGGCCACGGATGGGCACGGGTCGATGCTGGGCCGGTTCAAGATCCCGGTGCTGGCCGGGGAGATCCTCGCCAAGCACCTCAACGCGATCGCCGCCCCCAAGCACCAAGCAGCCACCGGCCCGAACTCTCAGAGCGGCACCCAGGTCGCTCGGCCGTTGCGGTTGGGTCAGGCGTTCACCGAGTACCTCCAGACCAGGGCGAAGACCGGGACCCCGAAAGCCGGGGGTGTCCCGGCCACCGTCGTGGTCACCATGACCCTGGAGAACCTCCTCGGTGCCGACCACGCAGCCACCCTCGACACCGGCGAGAGGATCTCTGCTTCCGAAGCCCGCCGAATGGCCTGTGAAGCCGGAATCATCCCCGCCGTCCTCGGCACCCGCTCCCAGGTCCTCGACCTCGGACGCAGAACCCGGTTCCACACCGAACCCCAACGCATCGCCATCAGCCTCCGGGACAAAGGATGTGCTGCCGAGGACTGCGACTGGCCCCCCGGGATGTGCCACATCCACCACCTCATCGAATGGATCAAGAACGGCAACACCACCGTCAAGGACGGCCTGATGCTCTGCCCCCGACACCACACCCTGGCCCACGACACCCGCTACCAGATGAAACCCACCAAGAACGGCAAGGTCACCTTCACCAGGCGAACGTGAGTCATCAGTGCAACGATTCTTGGGCGCGGTCATCCGAACCTTTCTCGCGTTGCCCCCGCACCGCAGGAATTCGGTGGAACGAGAGTAGGCACCCGATGTCACGAACCTGGAGAACACGGCCCGTGGCCATGCGTTTGGTGGGCGTCACTGCAACGGCCATCTTGGTCACCAGTGGTTGCGCGCACGCCGGCGACGCACACGGGTCAGCTGACGAACATGCGCGCGTCGCCGAGATCTGCAAGGGCATCCAGGACTACCTGACGGCCTTTACCAACGGTACGGACGTGAGCACGAGTGCCGACATACTCGGGAAGGTACTGAAGAAGGTGAACTCGCTCCGCAAGCACGACCCGAGCTCGACGGACGCCAAGACCCTCAGGACGTTCCTGACCGTGCTGCAGAACCTCGACTCCGAGGCCTTTGATCAGGAAACGTTCCACAAGCATGCTGCCGCCGTCGGCAACATCTGCCACTTCCAGAGAAGCGGCTCCAGCTCGGCAACCTGAGCCAGTGGCTCAGGCGGCAGACGCGACCACAGGGCCGCGGCGCTGCGGAACGTGCTCGATCGCAGCCTCGGCCAGGATCCGGGCTTCCTCAATCGCGACGGTGTCACTCACCTCGCGGAGCACGTCCGAGAGCGGCACCTCGAGGGCATCGCAGAGAGAGGCGAGCAGCTCCGAGGACGCTTCCTTCTGGCCGCGCTCGATCTCGGAGATGTAGCCCAGGCTGATCCGGGCATCGGAGGAGAGCTCGCGCAGGGTCATGCCACGACGCATCCGCTCACTGCGAAGCACGTCACCGAGTTGTCGCCGAAACAGCACCATCTCTGTGGTCCCCTCTCTCTCCTGCTGGTCCCAACGCTACCGGTACGCCGGTTCTTCCCGGCGTGTTCTGGCCCAATCGGCGGGCCGCTTCATTTCCTGAGCCGTACTCAACCCCCGCCGACCGGTCCGGGGACCGTGCCGTAGTGGCCGCGACGATGCTCGAGCGGTGCGTCGTCGGTGAGGACCAGGAGCTCTTCGACGAGGGTACTGACGAGCACCGACCATCCTTCGACACGTTCGCTCTCCAGACGCACCAGGGCCCGCGTCCGATCCCGCAGAGCCGGACCGTGGTCGGTCTGGTCCCACACGCCGTGCCGGAACGGTCCCCCGGGTGACGGGGCCGTCCCGCCGAAGGCCTCGGCAAGGTCACGATCGGCCCACGTCAACAGCTGCACGACTGCGCGACCGGAGGCGCGCAGCGCGTCGGTGAAGGCGGCGTCCGGGTCCAGCAGGCCGAGGATCCGCGCCGGATCACCGTTCGCGACCATCACCGAGGACACCGTCAGCCCTACGCGCTCAGACCGGTCGCCCGTGGTCCACAACGACACCGCACCTCCGAGACGACCACGGAGACGACGTACCGGGTCCGGCGGATCGGCGAACGGGTTCGTGCTGTGGATCGTCATCGCGACCACGACCCCCGGACGACCAGCAAGGCGATCAGCGGGGCGATCAAGAAGCCTTGGACTCGGGCTCGTCGCCGGTTACGACCGGCGCTTGCTCGGCGGCAGTTGCCGCTGCGGCGGCGGCGCGTTCGGTCGCCTTGAGGGCCGTCTCGGCTTTCTTGTGCTCGTCCTTGGCGCGGGTGGCATACATGTCGACGTACTCCTGGCCGGAGAGACGCATGATCTCGTACATGATCTCGTCGGTGATCGACCGCAGGATGTACCGGTCGTTCTCCAGGCCTTCGTAGCGGTCGAAGTTGAGCGGCTTCCCGAACCGGACCACCGGACGAGTGATCGAACCGAAGGTCTTTCCCGGAGGCGCGACCACGTCGGTGCCGACGACGGCGACCGGGATAACCGGGACACCGGTCTCCAGCGCGAGCCGTGCGACCCCGGTCTTGCCGCGGTACAGGCGGCCGTCGTGCGAGCGGGTGCCCTCCGGGTAGATCCCGAACAGGTCCCCTTCGGCGAGTACGCGCTTGGCAGAGCTCAGTGCACCTTCGGCAGCCGACGCGCCGGAGCGGTCGATCGGAACCTGCCCGGCACCCGAGAAGAACAGCTTCTGGAACCAGCCCTTGATCCCCGGCGCGGTGAAGTACTCGGCCTTCGCGACGAAGGTGACCCGGCGCGGCAGGGTGAGCGGCATGAAGAGCCAGTCGACGTACGAGAGGTGGTTGCTCGCGAGGATCGCGGGACCCTCGCTCGGGATGTTCTCCACGCCTTCGGTCTGCGGACGGAAGACCACTCGCAGCAGTGGACCGATCGCGATCCACTTCAGGAACCAGTAGAACAACCCACACACCTCCTCGTGACCCGAAGACACACCCTAGCCCGTCCTTGGGACCCGTGAAACGATGGACCACGCCCCGTACTGCACGCGCGCATCCCGATCCTGACGGAGGAACCTGGTGGCACACGCCCCCCACGCCGAGCCGCTCTTCACCGACGGTGTGGCCGACGCCGGCGGCCGCCGCGTGGGCGTGCTGCTGAGCCACGGATTCACCGGTTCGCCCGCGTCGATGGTGCCCTGGGGCCAGTACCTGGCCGACCAGGGATTCGCTGTCGCGGTGCCGCTGCTGCCCGGCCACGGGACCACCTGGCAGGAGATGACGAGCACGCGCTTCGACGACTACTACGCCGCGCTGGAGCAGGAGTTCCAGAAGCTCCGGGCGCGGACCGACGTCGTCGTGGTCGCCGGGCTGTCCATGGGCGGCTGCCTCGCGATCAAGCTCGCCGAGCAGCACCAGCGCGAGGTAGCCGGGCTGGTCCTGGTCAATGCGGCCGTCGCGAGCACCAACAAGCAACTGCTCGCGCTTCCGGTGATGAAGCACCTGGTCAAGGCGTTCCCGGCGATCGGGAACGACATCAAGAAGCCCGACGTGCTCGAGTACGCCTACCCGAAGACACCGCTCAAGCCGCTGGCATCGATGGTCGCGGCCTGGAAGCAGGTCCGCGCCGACCTGCCCAGGATCAGCGCCCCGGTGCTGCTCTTCCGCTCGGCCGACGACCACGTCGTCGACCCGTCCTCGGCGCGGATCATCCTCGCGGGCATCTCCTCGACCGACGCGACCGAGCGGGTCCTCACCGAGAGCTTCCACGTCGCGACCCTGGACAACGACGCACCGCAGATCTTCTCCGAGTCGACCGCGTTCATCCGGCGGGTCACCGCACCGTGACCGGCAACGACGAGCCCGACCGACGCGCACGCGAGGATGCCGACTGGCAGCAGATCGTCGAGTCGTACGGCGAGGCGCCCGAGTTCCCGGAGCTCCCCCCGGAGCCAGTGCCGGCCGTGGTCTTCGAGGTGCCGGCCGAGCTCGCCGGCGAGGTCTGGCAGGACCCCTGGGGCGAGGACGAGGACCGTTACGTGCCCCCGCCGGCACCACCGCTCCCCCGGCCCCGGGGAGCCCGGCTGCTGGCCTGGCTCGGTCTCTTCGGCGTGCCGACGGTGGTCCTGGTCGGACTGGTGGTCGGGATCTCGGTACCGTCCTACGTAGGGCTGCTGTTCCTGGTCTGGTTCGTCGGCGGTTTCGGCTACCTCGTCGCCACGATGAACCCTGGCCGGGGCCCGAACGATCCGGACAGCGGTTGGGACGACGGCGCCGTCCTCTGAGAGCCAACCCCACCAGGAGATGACGTGCAGTCCACCGACACCGTCGAGATCAGCGGACACCTGATGGACTCGGGGATCCTCTCCCGGGTCCTGGACGACATCCGCGAGTACGGCGGGGACTACGTGATCGTGGACTTCGACCTCGGGCACGACAAGGGCGACGTCTCGCACGCCCGCATCAAGGTCTCCGCCGAGAACGACGAGGGCCTCCAGCGGCTGCTGATGCGGTTGCAGGCCCGCGGGGTCAACCAGGTCGACCCCGGGGTCGCCGCGGTCGCCGCGGTCGAGCGCGACGGCGTCTTCCCGGACGGGTTCTACTCCAGCACCAACCTGGAGACCCAGGTCAGGCTCGAGCAGAGCTGGCTGGCGGTCGAGAACCCGGAGATGGACTGCGGCCTGGTCGTCGTCGACGGGAGTGGCGGCCCGCGCGTGCACACGCTGCCGATGGCCGACGTCCGCGCCGGCATGACCGTGGTCTGCGGCGCCTCCGGGATCCGGGTCGACGTACCGGTCGTGGCCGACGCGAGCGGCTTCGGCTTCATGGAGTCGGACGTCTCCAGCGAGAAGCCGCAGGCCGTCCTGGTCCGCCAGGTCGCCGACGGGATCCGCGCAGCCAAGGACGCCGGCAAGAAGGTCCTGTGGGTCGGCGGTCCCGGCGTGGTGCACACCGGTGCTGCCCCGGCCATGGTCGCCCTGGTCGACGCGGGCTTCGTCGACATCCTCTTCGCCGGCAACGCGCTGGCCACCCACGACATCGAGTCGGCCCTGTACGGGACGTCCCTGGGGATCGACCTGGCCAAGGGCCAGGGCGTCGAGCACGGGCACGAGCACCACATCCGGGCGATCAACACGATCCGCAAGGCCGGGTCCATCCGGGCTGCCGTCGAGGCGGGCGTCCTGACCGGCGGGATCATGCACGCGCTGGTCAAGCAGCAGAAGTCGTTCGTGCTGGTCGGCTCGGTCCGCGACGACGGCCCGCTGCCCGACGTCTACACCGACGTCATCGACGGGCAGCGCGCGATGCGCGCCGAGCTCACCGACGTCGGCTTCTGCCTGATGGTGGCCACGATGCTGCACTCGGTGGCGACCGGGAACATCCTGCCGGCCTCGATCCCCCTGGTCTGCG
>JAOPXD010000201.1 GCA_025965315.1 Marmoricola sp. | reverse complement strand
AGGCCGTCGACGGTGGCGGCGTACAGGACCTCGGTGGTGGGGATGTCGACCATCTGCGGGACCCGGTAGTTGCGGAACGTGCGGGTCAGCACCTCACCGTCGCGCAGCACCATCTCCTCGTACAACGCCGAACCGATGCCCTGGGCGGTGCCGCCCTCGACCTGGCCACGCAGCTGCTCCGGGTTGATCACGACTCCGGCGTCGACCGCCTGGACCGACTGCAGGATCCGGACCTCGCCCGTCGCCGGATCGACGGCGACCCGGAAACCCTGCACGTTGTACGCGATCGATCGCGGGGTGCCGTCGTGCGAGCCGCTGGCCGACAACGGTTCGGGGACCAGCTCAGCAAAGGACACCAGGACGCCGTCGGGCCGGGTCACACCGAGGGGCCCGAGCACGCCGGCCCCGCCTGCGAGGTCGAGCAGCGAGGCCCGCAACCGTTCCGCAGCAAGGTGCACCGCCTTGCCGGCCACCACCGATCCGGCCGACCCGAACGCGCCGCTGTCGTAGCCCGCGGTCGCGGTGTCGGACTGGCGGACGCGGACCCGGTCCGGCGTCGTCCCGACCTCGTCAGCGACGAGCTGGACGTGCACCGTGGTGGTGCCGTTGCCGAACTCGGCGGTGCCGACGTCGACGACGTACTCCCCGGTCGCATCGACGGTGACCCGCACGTTCGAGTAGTGCCCGCGCGGCGGGATCGTCGCGATCATCGCGAGCGCGGCACCGGCACCTGTCGACCAGCCTTCCGGAACCTGCTCGCCGGCTCCGGTGCGCAGCGCGTCGTCGACCAGGTCGAGGCACTGGTCCAGGCCGTACGAGCCGAAGGTCAGGTCGTCCTCCTCGACCTCGATGACTACCAGCGGGTCACCGGGAACGACCACGTTGCGACGGCGCAGCTCGATCGGGTCCAGGCCGAGCTCGCGCGCGAGGTCGTCCATCGCCGACTCGATCGCGAAGATGACCTGACCCAACCCGTAGCCGCGGAACGCTCCGGACGGCAGGTTGTTCGTGTAGACCGCCTCGGCGTCGACGCGCTTGTTCGCACAGCGGTAGACAGCGATCGACTCGTGGCAGCTGTGGAACATCACGCCGACGCTGTGGTTGCCGTAGGCCCCGGCATCGCTGAGGACGTCGACCTGCATCGCGGTGAGCGTTCCGTCGGACCGTGCCCCGAGCGTGACCGCGACCCGCATCGGGTGCCGGCACGGGATGATCGTGAACTGGTCCTCGCGGGTCAGCTCGTACTGCACCGCCCGACCGGTGCGCAGCGTCGCCAGCGCGACCAGGTCCTCGACGAGGAGCTCCTGCTTGCCGCCGAAGCCCCCGCCGACCCGACCGACGACGACGCGGACCCGGTCCAGGGGCAGGTCCAGCAACCGGGCCAGCTCCTTCTGCACCAGGAACGGCACCTGGGAGCTGGTCCGGATCACCAGCGAACCGTCGTCGGCGACCCACCCACGGGCGCCGTGCGTCTCCAGCGCCGCATGGGAGACGCGGGCGGTCTGCCAGGTCCCGGACACGGTGGCCGCGGCCTGGGCGAGCGCGGCATCGACGTCGCCGTACTCACCGTGGAGCTGGGCGACCACGTTGCGCCCGGGCTCGCTGATCCGCGACACCGCGGCGTCCTTGTCGCCGTGCACCAGCGGAGCGCCCGGAAGGCGCGCAGCAGCCGGGTCGTGCACCGCCGGCAGGACGTCGTAGCGGACCTCGATCAACCGGCACGCCGCTTCGGCGATCGCGACCGAGTCGGCCACCACGGCCGCGACCCGCTGGCCCCGGAAGCGCAGCACCGGATCGAGGATCCGGGTGTCGTCCGGGTCGTCGCCGCGGTCCTCGTGACGTGCGGTCGAGAAGAGCAGGTCCGGGACGTCGTGGTGGGTGAGGACCAGGTGGACTCCCGGGAGCGCCGAGGCTCGGGCGGTGTCGATCGCGACGATGCGCGCATGCGGGTAGGGGCTGCCGAGGATCGTGAGGTGCAGCAGACCGGTGGCCGGCTCGTCCAGCGCGTACCGCTCCAGGCCGGTGACCACGCGGGTCCCCGCGGGCGCCGCGACCGAGGCACCGTGCGCCTGCCCCGCGGCCGGCTGCACCGTGTTCACGGTGCCGGCAAGGGCGTCGCGGATCGAGCGGTAGCCGGTGCACCGGCAGAGGTTGCCCTTCATCAGTCGCGGCAGGTCGGCCTCGTCCGTGCTCGCCAGGGTCGAGGCCGTCACGATCATCCCGGCCGTGCAGAACCCGCACTGGAAGCCGGCTGCGTCGACGAAGCGCTGCTGGACCGGGTGCAGCGACTCCGGGGTCCCGAGCCCGGCGACCGTGGTGACGTCGCAGCCTCCGGCGCGCACCGCCGGGAAGATGCACGAGTGCGTCGGTACGCCGTCGACCAGCACCGAGCAGGCTCCGCAGTCCCCGGCGTCGCAGCCCTTCTTCACCTCGACGCCGCCCTGGTCGCGCAGGTAGGTCCGCAAGCACTGCCCGGGCCGGGGCGCGACGTCCTGCACGCGCCCGTTGACCGAGATCGGCTCGCTCATCCGAGCAGCTCCTCGCAGACCTGACGGGCCAGCTCGCGGGTGACAGCCGCGCGCCAGTCAGGGGCGCCGTGGGCGTCGTCGTACCAGTCCTCGACGGCCTCGACCGCCGCGACGACCTCGGGGACCGACGGCGGCACGACGAAGTCGAGGACCACCGGTCGCGGCGTCGCCGCGGTCACCGTCAGCACGAACCGGCCCGAGGTCTCGAGCCGACCGATCACCACCGACGACGACCGGCCGAGTGCAGTCAGAGCGATCTTCCGGAACGCCGTCCGCGCCTGCAAGGAGGCGACCGGGACCTCGACCGACCGGACCACCTCACCGGCCGCGAGAGTCGTGGTCCCGGGACCGGTCACGAACGACGACACCGGTTCACGCCGTACGCCGTCCCGGGTCCAGACGACCACATCGGCACCGAGCGCGGCCGTCAACGAGATCATCGCGCCGGCCGGGAGCGCGAGGCACAGGTTGCCGCCGACGGTGGCGGTGCTCCAGATCTTGAAGGACATCAGGAAGGCCTCGGCGCAGGACCGGAACAGCGGAGCTGTAGCCCACGCCGACCCGTCCGCGTGGACGAGGAGGTCGGCGATCGTGCAGGTCGCGGCGATGCTAACGCCCGCAGGAGTCTCGACCCACGGCGCCCAGTCCATCGTGGTCAGGTCGACGAGCCCGGTGACGCCCACCTGCGGCTCGGAGAACATCCAGGAGCCACCGCCGAGGAACGTCTCGCCCTCGGCCAGCAGCAGGTCGTCCCGGGTCCGCGCCGAGCGCCAGGACGTGACCGTGTTGAGGTCCACCGCGGCTCAGCTGCTCTCGATCTCGCGCATGGCCCGGTACGACGCGTCGATCGCGGTGACGCGTTCCTGGCCCGCGGGCCCGATCCGGTCGAGGACCCGGTCGGCGAGCACGGCGACGACACTCATCGCCGCGGCGTAGCTGTCGAACGCGGCGGTGGTCGTGAGTGGGCACTCGAGCCAGACGGTCGCGCGAGCTGCGTGCGCACGTGCGGACGGATCGGCGAGCAGGACCACCGGCGTGCCTCCGGCGAGCACCAGGTCGAGCAGCTCGGCGAGGCCGTCCGGTCGCCGGCGGAAGGCGACGACCACCACGACGTCACCGGCCCCGAGACCGAGCAGCTCCTCGGACAGCGACTGCCCGGGCTGCGGTGCCATCGTCACCCCGGTCCGCGCGTGGCTCAGCTGCTGGCGCAGGTGCAGCGCGACCGGGTAGCTGTTGCGCATCCCGAGGACGACCACCCGCCCGGCACCCGCCAGCAACGACGCAGCAGTGTCGAGCCGGGCGTCGTCGAGCCGGGAGATCGCCAGCTGGAGGTTCGCGATCTCGTGCTCGAGGTGCACCGCCAGGCTGGCGGCGCCGTCGGGCGCGACCGGGACGCCCTGGCCGCGGAGCCGGCGCAGGTGGTCGCGGACCTCGCTGAAGTCGTCGAAGCCCAGGTGCCGGAACAGCCGGCTCATCGTCGCTTTCGAGACACCGGCCAGCTCGGCGAGCTCGGCCGCGCGGTAGATCGCCAGGTCGTCGAGGTGCGCCAGCAGGACGTCTGCGGCCCGGCGCTCCTGCGGCGACAGGTCGGCGTACCGGTCCGCGATCCGCTCGTCGATCCGCACCTCGAGCATCCTTACCCCGCCGATCCGCTGATCTGGGAGCTGATCTGGACGATCGTCAGCACGGCGTGCTCGTAGGCGGCCAGCCCGACGGCGACGTCCTGCTCGCGGACGCCCTCGTCGGGGTGGTGGCTGATCCCGTCGAAGCAGCGCAGGAACAGCATCGCGATGTCGGTGACCGCGCCGATCGCCATCCCGTCGTGCCCGGCGCGGCTCCACATCCCGATCGGCTGGGCGTCGCCGGTGGTCCGGATGCCGTCGATGACCGCCTCGGTCAGCCAGGACGCGCACGGCATCGAGGGAGCCCGGTGGGTCTCGACCACCCGGAGCTCCAGGCCGCGGGTCCGGCAGCGGTCCTCGATGGCGGCGAACATCGCCTGCCACATCCCGTCGCGTGCCTCGTCGCTCTCCGCCCGCAGGTCCAGGCTGAAGTCGGCGCGTCCGGGGATGACGTTGACCGCTCCCGGCGTGACCTCGATCCGGCCGACGGTGGCGATGCAGTCCGACGCCTTCCCGAGCCGCTCGATCGTGGTGATCGCCTCGGCCGCACCGACCAGCGCATCACGACGCCGCGAGTACGGCGTGCCGCCGGCATGGCGGGCCTCGCCGACGACGCTGAGCCGGAACCGACGAGCGCCCGCGATCGTGGTGACGTAACCGAGCGAGGCGTCCGCCGCCTCCAGGTAGGGGCCCTGCTCGATGTGCGCCTCCAGGTAGCCGACCAGCTCCTCAGGACGCCGGGCAGCCTCCCCGACCCGGCGCGGATCCAGGCCGAACTCGGCGAACGCCTTGTGCAGGCTGATCCCGTTCTTGTCGCGCAGCTCCCACCAGTCCTCGTCCCAGGTGCCCGAGGCCGCGCAGCTGCCGAGCAGCGCCTTGCCGAACCGGGTGCCCTCCTCGTCGCTGAACCCGACGACCTCGATCGCGAACGGGAAGTCTGCAATACGAGGACCGAGCCGTTCGACGACGGCGATCGCCATCACCACGCCGAGCATCCCGTCATAGCTGCCAGCATCGGGCACGGTGTCCAGGTGGGACCCGAGCAGCAGCGCCGGGAGTCCCGGCTCGCGTCCCTCGATCCGGCCGTACTGGTTGCCGGCGGCGTCGACCCAGGTCCGCATCCCGGCGCGGACCATCCAGTCGGCGACGGCCGCGTTCGCCGCCGCGTGCTGGGGCGAGAGGTAGACGCGCTCCAGGCACGTCGACTGCGCCGAGTAGCGGTCGAGGATCCCGCAGCGCTCCAGGACCTCGGTGGCAGTGGCGGTCATGCGTACACCTCCTGCGCAGCACCGACGCCGCCGCCGGCGGTGACCTGCGCGCCGCCGGCACGCAGCACCTGCTCGAGCGCGGCCAACGTCAGCAGCACAGCATCCTTGCGGGCGTTGTAGCCCATCGTCCCGATCCGCCAGACCTTCCCCTGCAACGGACCGAACGACGTACCGATCTCGATGCCGAAGTCGTCCAGCATCGCGGCGCGGGCGCCGTCACCATCGATCCCCTCAGGGATGTACACGCCCACGACGTTGTTCATCTTGTGCGCCAGGTCGCCGAACACGCTCATCCCGAGCCCCTGGACGCCGGCCAGCATCGCGGCACCGTGCAGCCGGTGCCGCTCGACCGCTGCCGGCATACCTTCGCCGACGAGCAACCGGGCGCACTCGCGGGCGGCGTACAGCATCGAGGTGGCCTCGGTGTGGTGGTTGAGCCGCTTGGGACCCCAGTAGTCCATCACCATCGCGAGGTCGAAGTAGTTCGACGCGATCCGGGCACCGACCTCGGGGTCGTCGTCGGACTCGGCTTCTGACGGACGCAGCCCGGCCTCGATGTGCTTGCGGCCGTTGATCACCGCAGCAGCCCGGTCCGAGATCGTGATCGGCGCACTGCCCGACGGACCGCCGAGGCACTTCTGCAACCCGGTGGTGGTGACGTCGAGGCCCCAGGCATCCTGCTCGAACTCGTTGCCGCCCAGCGAGGCGGTGGTGTCGCAGTAGAACAGCACGTCGTGACGCCGGCAGATCTCGCCGAGGTCGGCCAACGGCTGGCACATCGTGGTGGCGGTGTCGCCCTGCACGATCGCCAGCAGCTTCGGCCGTACGTCGATGATCGCCGCCTCGATCTGCTCCGGCGCGAAGACCTGGCCCCACTCGGCCTCGATCGTGTGCACGTCGGCACCGCAGCGCTCGGCGATCTCGACCAGCAGGTGCCCGAACCGTCCGAACACCGGCACCAGCACCCGGTCACCAGGCTCGAGCAGGCTGACCAGGGCCGACTCGATCCCGGCCCGGGAGGTGCCGTCGATCAGGAAGGTCTGCTCGTTCGTGGTCCGGAAGACCTCGCGATAGAGCTCCGAGGTCTCGGTCATGTAGGTCGTCATGGCCGGGTCGTACTGCCCGATCATCGCGGCTGCCATCGCCCGCAGGACGCGCGGATCGGCCGTACTGGGACCGGGCCCCATCAGCAGCCTGCTCGGCGGGTTGATCTGTCCGTACGTCATGCGCTCACTCCCGAGGTTCGGACCAGCTGCTGGCCGTAGGTGTGGTCGACCCGGTCCACGTCGACCGCGTTGCCGCGGACCACGGACCGGGTCACCCGGCCGCCGTACCGGAGGCCGTCGTACGCCGAGATCGGGTTGCGGTGCGCCAACCGGGTCGCCTCGATCCGGAACTCGGCGTTGGTGTCGTAGACGGCGAAGTCGGCATCCGCGCCGACCTCGATCCGGCCCTTGCGGTCGAGGCCGACCAGGTCGGCGGTGTTCCGCGACATCCAGCGGGACAGGTCGGACAGCGCGATCCCCCGGCGGCGAGCCTCCTGGGCCAGCACGCTGAAGCCGACCTGGAGGCCGGAGACACCGCCCCACGCCTGCTGCAGGTCGCCGTCGCCGCGGAGCTTCTCCTCCGCGGTGGCCGGCGAGTGGTCGCTGACGATGCAGTCGATGATGCCGTCGCGAAGGCCCTGCCACAGCGCCTCCCGGTTGCCGCCGTCACGGATCGGCGGGCAGCACTTGAACTGCGGCGACCCGTCCGGGATCGTCTCGGCGCTGAAGCTCAGGTAGTGCGGGCAGGTCTCGACGGTGACCCGGAGTCCCTCGGCGCGGGCGTCGCTGATCGTCTCGAGCGCCTTGGCGCTGGACAGGTGCAGGATGTGCACCCGCGCACCGGTCTCCCGGGCGCCGTCGAGCACCTGGGTGATCGCTGCGATCTCGGCCTCGTCCGGGCGGGAGAGCACGAAGTCGCGGTAGGACCGGCTCGGGGTGGCGGGCGCCGCGGCCAGCACCCGGGCATCCTCGGTGTGCACGATCATCAGCCCGTCGAAGCGGGCGACCTCGCGCAGCGCCAGCAGGAACTGCTCGGGGTCGAGCGGCGGGAACTCCTCGACTCCCGAATCGGCGAGGAAGCACTTGAAGCCGAAGACCCCGGCCTCCCACAGCGGTTCCAGGTCGTCGACGTTGCCGGGGATCGCGCCGCCCCAGAAGCCGGTGTCGACCATCAGCTGCCCCTGCGCGGCCCGGCGCTTGAGCTCGAGGTGCGCGAGGTTCGTGGTCGGCGGGATGCTGTTCAGCGGCATGTCGATCAGCGTCGTCGCACCACCGAGGGCGGCCGCCTCGGTCGCGGAGTGGAAGCCCTCCCAGGTGGTCCGTCCGGGCTCGTTGATGTGCACGTGGGTGTCGACGATCCCCGGCACGACGTACGCCGAGTCCGGCACCTGGAGCACGAAACCGTCGCCGGCCGCGTCGTACGCGTCGATGCCGGCGATCACGTCGCCGGAGATCCGCACGGTCGCCGGCACGAACGACCCGTCGATCAGCACCCGCCGGGCCTGGATCGCGTCGACCTGCATCAGGCGAACCCGGGAACCGTGTTCCACGCGTCCGGAGCCGGCGTGGCTCCTTCGCGCTCGACGGTCGCCTGGATCAGGCCGTACGGACGGTCCGCGGCGAAGAACACCTCGCCCGGGTTCTCCATCCCGAACGGCGCCAGGTCGACCAGGAAGTGGTGCTTGTTGGGCATCGAGAACTTGATCTCGGCGACCTCGGGGTGTGCCTCGAGCACGGCCGTGCCCATCTGGAACAAGGTCTGCTGCAGTGCCAACGAGTGGAAGGAGGCGAACGTCGCGAGCATGGTGTCCCGGATCGAGGTGTACGCAGCGTTGAAGTCCGCCGGCAGGTCGCCGTACCGCCAGCGGGCGCTGACCGAGGTGGCCAGGATCCGGTCGTCGGTCTCCTGCAGCGTCGTGAACCGGTCACGCGGGAACCCGTGGAACTCCGAGCCGGTCGACTTCAGCACGGTGCAGTCGGTCAGGCCGGCGATCACGTGGGTCCGGTCCCCGACGATCTGGACGATCGCGGTCCGGGTCTCCTGCCCGGTACGGACGAAGGCGTGGTCGTGCGGCTGGCCGTCGACGGGGATCCGGTTCCAGGCGTACTGCTCGGCTTCCCAGCGGCCGCCGTCGACCGACACGTAGTCGTCGACGAAGTGCCGGCCGAGCCGGATCAGGAACTCCTCCGGCGACCCGATCCCGAACTCGCGGGCATAGGCGTAGACGGTGTTCTTCTGGGTGTCGGTCGCGATCACCTGGGAGTTGTCGCCCTCGGTGTGGCAGGCCTCGAAGTCGCCGCGCAGCTGCGAGGTGACGTTGAGGTCCTCGATCACGTGCACCGGGGTGTCGCGGGTGATCCGGACCAGTCGGCACTCCGCCTTGCCGTACTGGTTCGCCCCCAGGACGATGTCGCCGTCGGCCATCAGGACCCCTTGTACGTCGTGTACGAGAACGGACCCAGCAGCAGCGCCAGATGGGTGTGGCCCGCGCCGAGCTCGACGGCGAGCAGCACGATCGGGAAGAAGGTGTCCCGATCGGACTCGGCGAACCAGTTGCCGGTCGCGAACCGGACGCCGTACGAGCCGGGTGCGAGGTCGGCGCCCCAGGCGATCCGGCCGTCGGCGTCGGTGGT
>JAOPXD010000098.1 GCA_025965315.1 Marmoricola sp. | reverse complement strand
TCCGACATCACTGGCGAGCATCGACCGTCAGTGCGCGGTGGCCCGCGAGCAGGGCTACTTCGCCGCGTTCGGCGAGCGCCACGAGGACGTGGGCTCGATCGCGGCACCGGTCCTCGACCACCGCGGTGAGCTGGCGGCGGTGGTCGGCCTCGGCTTCCCGCTGCAGCGGGTCGGGCCGGACCGCGAGGTCGAGCTCGCGCCCGTGATCGTGGCAGGGGCTCGCCGGGCCAGCGCGGCGATGGGCTACCGGCCCGAGGGTCAGCGCCCCGTGTAGTTGGGGGCCTCGACGGTCATCTGGACGTCGTGCGGGTGGCTCTCCTTGAGCGAGGCCGCGGTAATCCGGATGAACTGGCCCTTGTCCTGCAGCTCGGCGATGGTGCGGGCCCCGGTGTAGAACATCGACTGGTTCAGGCCACCGATCAGCTGGTGCGCGACCGCCGAGAGCGGACCGCGGTAGGCCACCTGGCCCTCGATGCCCTCAGGGACGATCTTGTCGTCGCTGGTGACCTCGGCCTGGAAGTACCGGTCCTTGGAGTAGGACTTCTTGCCACGGCTCGACATCGCCGCGAGCGAGCCCATCCCCCGGTAGGACTTGAACTGCTTGCCGTTGACGAAGACCAGGTCGCCCGGCGACTCCTCGCACCCGGCGAGCAGGGACCCGAGCATCACCGAGTCGGCACCGGCGACGATCGCCTTCGCGATCTCCCCGGAGTGCTTCAGGCCGCCGTCGGCGATCACCGGTACGCCGGCAGGCTTGGCCGCGAGCGACGCTTCGTAGACCGCGGTGACCTGCGGAGCGCCCACGCCGGTGACGACGCGGGTCGTGCAGATCGAGCCGGGACCGACACCGACCTTGATGCCGTCGGCGCCGACGTCGACGAAGGCCTGGGCCCCGGCGCGGGTGGCGACGTTGCCGCCGATCACCTGGACGTGCCGGGTAGCCGGGTCGGACTTGAGGCGGGCGACCATGTCGAGGAGCAGCTTCACGTGCCCGTGCGCGGTGTCCGCGACGAGCACGTCCACGCCGGCGTCGATCAGCGTGGTGGCACGCTCCCAGGCGTCACCGAAGTAGCCGATCGCTGCACCGACCATCAGCCGGCCGGCGGCGTCGTTCGACGCGTTCGGGAACTGCTCGGACTTCACGAAGTCCTTGACCGTGATCAGCCCGGCCAGGCGGCCGGACTGGTCGACGATCGGGAGCCGTTCGCGCTTGTGCTGACGCAGGATCGCGGTGGCGTCGTCGCGCGAGATGCCCACCGGCGCGGTGATCAGCGGCATCGGGGTCATCACCTCGTCGACCTTGGTGGTGGCCCACTCCGCGACCGGGGTGAACCGGAGGTCGCGGTTGGTGATGATGCCGAGCAGGCGGTTGTCGATGTCGACCACCGGCAGCCCCGAGACCCGGTACTCGCCACAGGTCTGGTCGAGGTCCTCGAGCGTCGCGTCGGGACCGATCGTGATCGGGTTCGAGATCATCCCGGTCTGGGTCCGCTTCACCAGGTCGACCTGGTACGCCTGGTCCTCGATGGACAGGTTGCGGTGCAGGACACCGATCCCGCCCTCGCGCGCCATCGCGATCGCCATCCGGGACTCGGTGACGGTGTCCATCGCGGCGCTGATCAGCGGCACCTTCAGCGAGATCTCGCGCGTCAGCCGGGTGGTGGTGTCGATCTCGTTCGGGTTCAGGTCCGACGAACCGGGAACCAGGAGGACGTCGTCGTACGTGAGTCCGAGAGCTGCGAACTTCTCGGGGACTTCGAAGGTCATGCTCAAGTCTAGCGGTCCGAGGACCGTGATCAGGCGACGAGGTCGCCGATCGGTCGAACACCGGCGAGGCTCACATGAACACTCAGTCCCTGCTCGGTCAGGCGGATCCGGCCACGCATCCCGGAGGCCGCCAGAACGGGCACGACACCCTCTTCCGTCGGCGGCGCGAGCATCATCAGCTCGGTGGCGCCGCGACCGGCGGCAAGTCCGCTGACCTGGCGCAGCAGCTGGCGACCGATCCCGAGGCGCCGCCAGGCCGGAGCGACCTCGAGGCTCGCCTCGATGGTCCCGTCGACGATCGCGTGCAGCTTCGCGGCCCCCACGACGTGCACACCGATTCGGGCGACCACGCCCGACTCCTCGACGCCGTACTCCACCACGGCGGAGCCGGCTGCAGATGCGGGGGGGATATCTGCAGCCGACCGCGCACGATCGGCGAACTCGGTCAGCGCTGCGGCGCGGACCTGTTCTGTTGCTGACCAACTGACCCGAGCACCCAGCAGTGCTGTCAGCTCGGCCGGCAGCGAAGCCGGCTCGTCCAGCACGGCCTTGGCTGCACGCAGCCAGGCGGTCGGTTGGTCGACGAGGTCGTGAGTGGCACAGGGGACGACGCTCACCTCGTCTCCTCCCGCGCCACTCACGAGTTCAACGACCGCCGCAGCGGTCCAGGCATCCGGCGTTTCAACGACGAGGTCGTCGGTCACCGCCCCGAGCTCCGGGTAGATCTGCAGCGCAAGGATGTTGACGCCGGCGTCCCCGCAGTGCTGCGCGAGCAGCGCGAGAGCACCGGGGGTGTCGGTGAGCCTGGTGCGTACCCGGTAGAACATGTCCCTATCGTGCAGTTCGCGTGTTGCGCGTCGGCTGCGCATTCGTTACGGGCGCGTCAACAACCCCTCACACCCGGAAGCGACGCCTACGATCGCTCCATGGCCGAGTGGATCTACTTCATCCATCCTCCGCGCGAACGGTTCGTCGAGACGATCACCGACGACGAGATCGCCGTCATGGGAACCCATCGCGCACACCTCGCCGGACTGCTCGACGCCGGCGTGCTGGTCCTGGCCGGTCCGACGCTCGGTGACGTCAACACCGGCGTCGCGGTGATCGAGGCCGAGGACGAGGACGCGGCGCGCGCGGTGATGATGTCGGACCCGGCGATCACCTCCGGGCTGATGACACCCGAGCTGCGCGAGATGCGGGTCACCTTCTTGCGGGGCCGGGTCTAGCCGACGGGCGCCGGCGGCCGGATCGGGACGAGGTCCGGGTCGCTCGGATGTGACGGCGGCTCCCAGCCCGGAGGCCCGAAGAGGTAGCCGAGCCGGTCGCGGACCGAGGTCGCGGCCCGGACGTTGCGCACGATCTGGGCGTAGTCGCCGTACTGGAGCTTGATCAGGTTGTACGTCGTGACCGGCTTCGTCAGGCCGTACGTCGGCTTCTGCCGCTCCTCGGTGAAGGTGCCGAACATCCGGTCCCAGATGATCAGGATCCCGGCGTAGTTCCTGTCGAGGTACTCCGGGTCGGAGCCGTGGTGCACGCGGTGGTGGGACGGCGTGTTCATCACGAGCTCGATCGGGCGCCAGAGCTTGCCGATCATCTCGGTGTGGGTGAAGAACTGGTAGATCAGGTTGAAGCCGAAGGCCACGTAGATCGTCCACGGCGCGAAGCCCAGGAACGGCAGCGGCAACCAGAACAGGAACTCGAACCACGGGTTCCACTTCTGCCGCAGGGCCGTGGCGAAGTTCATGTACTCGCTCGAATGGTGTGCCTGGTGCGCGGCCCAGCCGATGTTGACCCGGTGCACGAACCGGTGCGAGGCGTAGAAGGCCAGATCGACGCCGGCCACCAGCAGCACCCAGTACCACCAGGTGTCGGTGGGCAGCTTCCAGGCGGCCAGGTAGGTGAAGACCGCGGTGTAGACGAAGAACGATCCGACCTTGAGCGCGAGCGAGAAGACCAGCGAGACCAGGCCCATCCCCATGCTCGTCCGCGCGTCCCGGGCGAGGTAGCCGGTGACGCCGGGCTGGGGCAGGGTGTCGTGGTCGAGCCACTTGAGCGCGGCGAGCTCGATCAGGATGGTGACCAGGAAGAACGGGACGGCGTACGTCACCGGATTCTTCATCGGGTCGAGCAGGTCGTGCATCCCAAGCCTCCAGGGGCGCTGGTCTTGATATGACTCACGGGTAAGTTACCACAGGTTCATATACTCGGCTAGGCTGTCCCCATGACGATGGCACGCGCGAACGCCGGCACCAAGGGTGTCGCCCGTGCGGATCGCGAGGGGCAGATCCTCGACATCGCGTGCCGGGCCTTCGGCACGGCCGGGTACGCATCGACCTCCGTCGCGGACATCGCCGAGGCCGCCGGGATCTCCAAGCCGTTGATCTACAACTACTTCGGTTCCAAGGAAGGCCTGCACGCGCTCTGCGTCGAGCACGCCGCGGCGGTGCTGTGGGCCGAGTTCGAGCGGTCCTCGGCGAGCGGCACCGTCGGTCTCGCCCGCGCGGTCGTGACGCTGGACGGCATGTTCCGGGCGCTGGCACCGCAGCCGTGGATGTGGCGTCTGGTCTTCGACCCGACAGCACCGCCCGAGGGGGCGAGCCGCGAGGCTCTGGCGGCCTACGAGGCACGCCTGTTCACCCTCGGCGAGGACGGCGTCAGCGAGCTGATGCGGCTGGCGGGCAACACCGACCAGGACGACACCTCAGCGATGCACGCTGTCTGGGAGAGCGCGTTCCGCGCCCTCGTCGGCTGGTGGCTCGACCACCCCGAGGTCAGCCCGGAGCAGATGAGTCAGCGGTGCGTCCGGATGTTCAGCACCGCGTTCGGCGACCTGGACGCGCTGGCACTCAGCGCCCGGCCCGGTGACGGCCTCCCCGAGCTCGCACCGCACCAGCCGGCACCGGCTCCCCCGCACTGACACCGAGGCCGAGCTCGACAGGCGCACCCGAGCGCGAGCGTCGCCGGACGAAGACCAGCGACGGGATCACCTGGACCACGACGCTGACCACGAACAACGACATCAGCGGTCCCGGAGCGCCGTACTGGCGGGCCAGCCAGATCGAGGTGCTGATGTTCGCCGGCACCGTGATCACCGCGCAGATCGCTGCGAACCGGGCACCCGCCGGGTCCACCATGCTCATCGCGAGCGGGTAGGCCACCGCGAGCACGACCATGACCAGCGCCATCATCGTCGGCAGGAAGTAGCCGAGGTGGATGTCGTGGCTGATCAGGGTGCCGAGCCGGTCGGAGATCAGCACCAGCGCTGCGCACATGAGCAGCGTCCCGCCGATGAAGCCTCCGAAGATCAGCCTCAGTCCCGGGCCGCGCTGGCCCCGGCTCCGGGCCAGGGTGAACATCGGCCACAACGGTTGGGCGACCGCGACGATCAGTCCCATCACCGGCGAGAAGATCTGCAGCACCACCGAGTAGTTCGCCACCGCCGACGACGTCGACACGTGGCTGAGCACGATCCGGTCGCTGGTGAAGGCGATCGGGACGCACAGCGAGGTCACCAGCATCGGACCCGACAGGTTGAGGATCTTCGCCCCCGGGTGGCGCAGGCGGAACGGCACCTCGCGCAGGATCCGTCCCCACGGGAAGTGCACCATCCACTCGCTGAGGGCCATCGTCACCAGGTTGACCGCGAGCACCGCGAGCGCCGGGACCACGATCACCCAGCGCGCGTCCGCGTGGGTCCCGATCAGCAGCGCGATCGCGACCAGCGCCGCCGGCGCCTGGAACGAGATCACGATCAGCGAGACGTGGTTGCGTCCCGCGGCGAGCAGCACGCTCTGCGCCAGGCCCGGCACGAAGCTGAACGCGTAGACGATGATCCCGGCGGCGGTGAAGGCGTTCGACCCGGCCTGGTCGCCGAGCAGCTTCGGCCACAGGTCGAGGAGGCCGAGGACGGTCGCGACGACCGCGAGCGAGAGCGCCGAGACCGAGAGCACCCGGGACGCCGTCAGCGCTGCGCGGGTGGCCCGGTCGTCCTGCGGGCCGTGGGCGGCGATGGCCTGGGTGATCGAGGCCCCGACCCCGAGGTTGTTCAACGGGATCAGCGCCATCACCGAGACGATCAGGGCGTACGTGTCGAAGGCGTGCGCGCCGTAGTGCCCGAGGATCAGGTGGCTTGCCAGCAGCGTCGCGATCCCCTGCGGCAAGAACCCGAGCGAGCGAGCGAGCCCGCTCAGAACCATGGTCTTCAGCACGGGGCTGCCACCGGGCTCACCCCTCCACGCGTCCGAAGCGCGCCCGTGGGTGGTCGACGACCTCGGGCCACGCCAGGATCGGGCCTTCCTGGATCCGGATCATCTCGGCCAGCAGGTCGGTCGGGTCCGCGAAGTCAGCAGGCTCCAGGGACGGATGGACCTGGAGGTAGCCCGTGCCGTCACCGTCCTGGTGCGCCGTCACCGGGACCACCAGGCTGTTGGTCATCGTGGCGATACGGGCGGCGCCGAAGGAACCGAGGACCTTGCGGCCGAGGAAGGTGATCGGGGTCCTGCCGGGCACGTCCGACGCGATCGCCATGTTCATGCCCGGCTTCATCCGTGCCGCGAGCGCATCGGTACCACCGGACGCCGGGAACGCCGTACTGCCGGTCTTGACGATGTCGATGTGCTGCTTCATCCCGGCGTCCAGGCCTGTCTGCAGCACCGCGGGCAGCGCCATCACGTGGCAGTGCGCGCCGACCCGGTCGAGGGAGTTGAACAGGCCCTCGTAGTGGTTGTGGTGCATGAAGCTGATCACCACGGAGCGAGCCGGGTCACGCTTGGTGGTGAGCCACTCGGCGCCGCGTACCGGCTGACGCAGCGCGAGCCGCGGGTGCCAGCGGATGTGCGTGCGCAGCATCATCTCCTCGGCGAAGCGCCGAGCGAGCACAGGAATCTCGGGAGCGCGGTCGGTGAACTCGAGGAGCTCGCGCATCTGCGCCTCCTGGAGCGCCCGGAAGTCGTCGTTCTCCCAGAGCTTGTCGACGCGTCTGCGCACGATGCCCGGAAGGGCGCTGGCGGGCACCAGCCGACGCAGCTGATGGACGCCGTACTTCACGTTCTGCTTCACAGTTCTCGCTCCCACGGCCGGAGGCTAACAATCCCGTGCACCCGACCGTGGCGAATCGCCCTGAACGGTGACATTGATCGCGTTCCGAAACGCAGAACGGCGCCTGCCGGACGGAAGTCCGTCCGGCAGGCGCCGTTCCAGCGCGATTCAGGCGGGGTGGTCAGTGACCGTGCCCGTGACCGGCCGCAGAAGCAGGCTCCTCGTCGACAGGCTTCTCGACGATCAGCGTCTCGGTCGTCAGCAGCATGCCGGCGATCGAGGTCGCGTTCGTCAGCGCCGACTTGGTGACCTTGACCGGGTCGATGACGCCCTGGGCAACCAGGTCGCCGTACTCCTCGGTGGCTCCGTTGTAGCCGACACCCGGGCCGCCCTCGCGGACCTTGGCGACGACGACGAAGCCGTTGACGCCGCCGTTCTCGGCGATCCAGCGCAGCGGCTCGTCGATCGCCTTGCGGACGATCCGGACGCCGAAGGCCTCGTCACCGGTCAGACCCAGGTCGTCGTCGAGCACGGCCGAGGCGTGGATCAGGGCCGAGCCACCGCCAGCGACGATGCCCTCCTCGATCGCGGCCCGGGTCGCCGAGACAGCGTCCTCGATCCGGTGCTTCTTCTCCTTGAGCTCGACCTCGGTCGCAGCACCGACCTTGACGACGCAGACGCCGCCGGCCAGCTTCGCGAGACGCTCCTGGAGCTTCTCGCGGTCCCAGTCGGAGTCGCTCGCCTCGATCTCGGCCTTGATCTGGTTGACCCGACCGGCGACCTCGGCGCTGTCGCCACCGCCCTCGACGATCGTGGTGTTCTCCTTGGTGACCACGACGCGACGGGCGGTACCCAGCACGTCCAGCCCGACCTGGTCGAGCTTGAGGCCGACCTCGGGAGCGATCACCTGACCGCCGGTCAGCACGGCGATGTCCTGCATCATCGACTTGCGACGGTCACCGAAGGCCGGAGCCTTGACCGCCACCGCGTTGAAGGTGCCGCGGATCTTGTTCACGACCAGGGTCGAGAGGGCTTCGCCCTCGACGTCCTCGGCCAGGATGAACAGCGTCTTGCCGGCAGCGATGACCTTCTCCAGCAGCGGGAGCAGGTCGGCGATCGCGCCGATCTTGCCCTGGTGCAGCAGGATGTAGGGGTCGTCCAGGACGGCTTCCATCGACTCCGGGTCGGTCACGAAGTACGGCGAGAGGTAACCCTTGTCGAACTGCATGCCCTCGGTGAAGTCGAGCTCGGTGCCCATCGTGTTGGACTCCTCGACGGTGATGACACCGTCCTTGCCGACCTTGTCGAACGCCTGCGCGAGCAGGGCGCCGATCTCGGCGTCGCGGCTGGAGACCGTCGCGACCGAGGCCATCTCCTCGACGGAGTCGACCTCGCGGGCCAGGTCGGAGAGCGCTGCGGAGAGCGCCACCCCGGCAGCGTCCATGCCGCGCTTGAGACCCATCGGGTTGGCACCGGCGGCAACCGCGCGGAGACCCTCGTGGACCATCGCCTGCGCGAGCACGGTGGCGGTCGTCGTACCGTCACCGGCGACGTCGTTGGTCTTGGTGGCGACCTCCTTGCACAGCTGTGCGCCGAGGTTCTCGAACGGGTCGTCCAGCTCGATCTCGCGAGCGACGGTGACACCGTCGTTGGTGATCGTGGGGGCGCCCCACTTCTTGTCGAGGACCACGTAACGGCCCTTCGGGCCGAGGGTCACCTTGACGGTGTTGGCGAGGGCGTCGACACCCCGCTCGAGGGCGCGGCGCGCGCTCTCGTCGAACTCAAGAATCTTGGGCACTGCTGCTCCTAGTGAACGAAAAGGATCGAGTGCTCAGATGACGCCGCGGCGGTCACCTGAGCACTCGATTCGAGATGCTTCAGGCTGAGCCTTGATCAGGAGACGACGGCGAGGACGTCACGCGCGGAGAGGATGAGGTACTCCCCACCGGCGTACTTGACCTCGGTGCCGCCGTACTTGCTGTAGATGACCTTGTCCCCGACGCTCACGTCGAGCGGGACCCGGTTTCCGTTGTCGTCGATGCGGCCGGGGCCGGTCGCGACGACTTCGCCCTCCTGGGGCTTCTCCTTGGCGGTGTCCGGGATGACCAGGCCAGAGGCCGTGGTCTGCTCGGCTTCGAGCGGGAGAACGAGGATCCGGTCCTCAAGGGGCTTGATGTTGACCGACACGTTGTCGACCTCCACTTTCACACTTCGTTGGGATTGGTTCAGCGTTGGGGTGATTCACGCTCTGACAAGTTCTGCGCCTGCCCTTGCCGTACGCCGTCGCGGGGGTCGTACGTCGGTCACAGACGCTGGCACACTCACAGGGAGAGTGCCAGATCTGAACTTAGCACTCGCCCCCAACGAGTGCCAACGGGACTCCCGACGAGGATGATGGGGCCGTGGACCTCGACGCCTTCCGGTGGCTGCTGACCGAGCCGGGTCAGCAATTGCTGTCCCGCGCCGACGACGCCGGCGACGACCCGCTTCGCGCGAGTGCGGCACTGCGCCGCGAGGCCGCCTCCGAGCACGTGGCCGCGGCGCTGACGCAGGCGCTGCTGCGGCGCAAGGCGGTCGACAAGTTCGGCGACGACGCCGCCCGGATGTACTTCACGCCCGAGGGTCTCGAGCAGGCGACCCGACGGCCGGTCGCGCGGCACCGTGCCGGCCGACTGGTGGCGGCACGGGCGGGCACCGTGATCGACCTCGGCTGCGGGATCGGAGGCGACCTGCTGGCCGTCGCGGAGGCCGGGATCACCGTGGCCGGCATCGACCTGGACGCGTTGCGGGTCGAGGTCGCGCGGGCCAACCTGGCGGCGCTCGGGCTCGGCGGCGCGGTCAGCGTGGCCGACGCGACCACGATCGGGCTCGACGGCTTCGACGTCGCCTTCGCCGACCCGGCCCGGCGGGGTAGCCGCGGCCGCACCTTCAGCGTCGAGGACTGGACGCCCAGCTGGAGCTTCGTGCTCGGCCTGCTCGCGCGCGCGTCCTGCGTGAAGGTCGCGCCCGGGATCGCGCACGACCTGATCCCCGACGGGGTCGAGGCCGAGTGGGTCAGCGACCACGGCGAGGTCAAGGAGGCCGCGCTCTGGTCCGGCGGACTCGCCTCCGTACGACGACGGGCGACCGTGATCGGCACCGGCGGCCTGGCGACCCTGACCGACGAGGACGACGATGCTCCCGGCGTCCGTGACGTCGGGGACTACCTCTACGAGCCGGACGGTGCGGTCATCCGCGCCGGACTGGTGACCGCGGTCGCCGCCGGGGTCGGCGGCGGGCTGATCGACGAGCACATCGCCTACGTCACGGCCGACTCGTCCTTCAGGACTCCCTTCGCCCGCGGCTACCGGGTGCTCGAGGAGCTTCCCCAGCGGGAGAAGCCGCTGCGGGCAGCGCTGCGCGAGCGTGGGATCGGGCGGCTGACCATCAAGAAGCGCGGCGTCGCCGTCGTACCCGAGGAGCTGCGCAAGCGGCTCGCCCTCACCGGCGACTCCGAGGGCACGATCGTGCTGACCCGGGTCGCCGGCAAGGGCGTCTGCCTGCTGGTGGAACCGTTCTAGGTCCGCGTCACTTCCAGACCTTCACGTAGTCGACACTCATCGTCCCGAGCGGTGCGCGTCCGTCGTACACGTTGCCGGCTGCACCCAGGCCCTGGCTGAACGCCAGGATGTAGGGCTTCATCAGGGCAGCGCTGGCCGAGGTGTTGGTCAGGCAGAGCTTGCCGTTCACGAAGATCTGCACCTTCGTGGCCGACCACTCCTCGGCGTAGGTGTTCCACTCACCGCGCGGCGCCGAGCAGTTCCAGGCGGTGGTGACGCCGAGCGCGGTGCTCAGGTTGTAGTGCAGGAACGGGATCGACAGCGTCGGCTGCGACGAGTAGGTCTCGCTGACGTCCATCTCACCGGAGAACGGCCACCGCAGTGCCGAGGTCGACGACTTCGTCCGGTCGTCCGGCCACAGCCAGAACGTCTCCTGCAGACCCGGGAACGTGGTCGCGGTGTTCTTGATCCGGGCCTCGAAACGTCCGTACTGCTGGCTGAACAGCCGGTAGCTCATCACGCTGCCCGAGGCGTAGCTGGTCGGGCCGGTCATCCCGCCGAAGCTGCACGACATCGGGGTCTTCAGCTTGGTGAGCGCCAGGTTCATGCTGCCGTCGGCCACGTTCACGTTCGACGGATCGTCGCGGTAGCAGGTATGCACGGCCTGGGTCCCCATCGCGAACTGGGTCTGCGGCATCCAGTTCGACCGGTTCAGGGTGGTGCCGTTGAACTCGTCGTCGAAGGTGCAGGTCCAGGGGCTGCCGTCAGCCTTCGCGATCGGCGCACCGCAGTCGGGTGCGGGCGCAACGGGGGCCGTCACCGGCGCAACCACCTTCGTCGGCTTCGCGTTCAGCACCGTCCTGTGCTGAACGGTCGACGCCTGCGCCGGCGCTCCGAGAACCACCAGGCCAATAATTCCGGCCATCACTGCGATGAGGTACTTCATGGTCGACTCCTCCCAAGGCGGGGAGCCGAACATCAGCCTGCGATCCTCCTGATCCACAGGATCTGATGTACTGGACTCACCACAATCGATGAGTCCAGTATGTCCGTTTTAGTACGATTAACCAGATGGCCATGGCCATTCGGGACCTAGGTCCCGGCGTTTTACGCGTAGGGACTACTCAAGTCGGGACCCTGAGGGTCCCTTCAGCCGAGGTCAGCCGTCGAGCCGGGCACGCTCGGCGCCGATCGTGGTGTCGTCCCCGTGCCCGGTGTGCACGACCGTCCCGTCGGGCAGCGAGAACAACCGCGCCCTGATCGAGGTGACGATGACGTCGGCGTCGCTGAACGACCGCCCGGTAGCCCCCGGTCCGCCGTGGAACAGGGTGTCACCGGTGAAGACGCAGCCGAGCTCCTCGGCGTACAGGCAGACGGCTCCGGGCGCGTGCCCCGGCGTGTGCAGCACCCGGAGGACGGTGCCGCCGACGCTCAGCTCCTGACCGTCGTGCAGGTCGACGTCCCAGAGCTCGTCGGTGTGCGTCAGCTCCCAGAGCGGTCGGTCGGCCGGATGCAGCAGGATCGGCGCGACCGTGGCCACCCGGAGCGCGGGAGCGACCCGGACGTGGTCGTCGTGGGCGTGGGTGCAGACGATGGCGCGGACCTTGCGCTCCCCCACGACCGCCAGGATGTCCTCGACGCTGTGCGGTGCGTCGACGACGATGCACTCGGTGTCGTCGCCGATCACCCAGACGTTGTTGTCCACCTCGAAGGTCTCGCCGTCCAGGCTGAAGGTGCCGCTGGTCACGGTGTGGTCGACCCGCGCACTCACAGCAGGACGACCGAGCGGAGCACGTCGCCGTGATGCATCTTCTCGAACGCGGCCTCGATGTCGCCGATCCCGATCTCCTCGCTCACGAACGCGTCGAGGTCGAGGCGCCCCTGGAGGTACAGGTCGACCAGCAGCGGGAAGTCGCGCGAGGGCAGGCAGTCGCCGTACCAGCTGGACTTCAGCGCCCCGCCCCGGCCGAAGACGTCGATCAGCGGGATCTCCGGGATCATCAGGTCCGGCGTCGGGACACCGACCAGGACGACGGTCCCGGCCAGGTCGCGGGCGTAGAACGCCTGCTTCCAGGTCTCCGGGCGACCGACCGCGTCGATCACGACATCGGCGCCGTTGCCCCCGGTGAGCTCCTGGATCGCCGCGACCAGGTCGATCCCGGCCGAGTTGATGGTGTGCGTCGCGCCGAGGTTCCGGGCCCACTCCAGCTTCCGGTCGTCGAGGTCGACCGCGATGATCGTGCCCGCTCCGGCCAGCGCCGAACCGGCGACGGCAGCGGCCCCGACCCCGCCGCAGCCGATCACCACGACGGACTTCCCGCGGGTGACGTTGCCGGTGTTGATCGCCGCACCGAGACCGGCCATCACTCCGCAGCCGAGCAGGCCGACGGACGCGGGCCGGGCGGCCGGATCGACCTTGGTGCACTGACCGGCGGCGACCAGGGTCTTCTCGATGAAGGCGCCCACCCCGAGCGCCGGGGACAGCTCGGTGCCATCGGTCAGGGTCATCTTCTGGGTCGCGTTGAACGTGTTGAAGCAGTACCAGGGCTCGCCCCGGTTGCAGGCACGGCAGTCGCCGCAGACCGCGCGCCAGTTCAGGATCACGAAGTCGCCCGGCGCCACGTCCGTCACGCCCGTGCCGACCGCCTCGACGATGCCGGCCGCCTCGTGCCCGAGCAGGAACGGGAAGTCGTCGTTGATGCCGCCCTCGCGGTAGTGCAGGTCGGTGTGGCAGACCCCGCACGCCTGCACCTTCACCACGGCCTCGCCCGGGCCTGGATCGGGCACGTTGATCGTGACCAGCTCGACCGGTGCACCCTTGCTGCGTGCGATGACTCCCTGCACCTGCTGCATCTGTCCACTCCCTGCTCGGCGGCGACCGGAGATGACCGGTGGTGTCTCCTGCCGACGACCCTCTCACCACAGCGGATGCCGCGCACGAGCCGGATGCAACCTTTTGGCCGGTGATCGCGTCTTGAGGTGGTGAAGGGGGTGGATGATGCTCACGAAGGAGCCTGCCTTGACCGACCCAGCAGTACGGCGCGCGGAACCGTCCGTGGCCGACTTCGAGGCGTGGATGGCGTCGCGGCAACGTCGGCTGCTCCGCACGGCGTACCTGCTCACCGGTGACGTGCACGCCGCCGAGGACCTGGTCGCCACGACCCTCGCGAAGGTCTACCTCGCCTGGGACCGGGTCACCGCGGCGCAGTCGGTGGATGCGTACGCGCGCCGGATCATGGTCAACGAGAACACCAGCTCCTGGCGACGGCTGTGGCGCCACCGCGAGGTCGTCACCGACACCAGCCGCCACGACGTCCCGGTCCCCGCCAGCGAGTACGACGGCGTGGCCGACGCGCTGTGGGAGACCGTCTGCGCCCTGCCCGAGCGCCAGCGCGCGGTGATCGTGCTGCGCTACTACGAACAGCTCTCCGAGCGGGAGACCGCCGACGCCCTCGGCGTCTCGCCCGGCACCGTCAAGTCCCAGGCCAGCCGTGCGCTGACCACCCTGCGCGGCCGCCTCGGCACGCGCACCGACCTCACCGGATGGGAGGCCCAGAGATGAGTCCCGAACCCGAAGACCAGCTGGCCCGCACCCTGCACACCGAAGCAGAGCGCTACCTCGAGCACGGCGGCGCCGACGTGGAGCTGTCGCACGTCCTCGCCCGCGCCGGCCAGATCCGTCGCGGGCGGCGGATGCGGGCCTCGATGGTGATGGCGGCCGTCGTGGTGGCCGTGGCGGTGCCCGCGGGCCTCGTCGTGGTCAACCACGACCCGGACAGAGGCACCGCGCCCCCACCCATCGCCGGGTCGACAGGTCCGACCAACACGGAGCCGCCCCTCGTCAGCACGTCCGACACCCCGACCCAGGGCGCCGGCTCCCCGGCGAAGCCGATCACCCTCGGTGGGGTGACGGCCGGCGCGGCGCCGTCGACCGGGTACGAGTACGCCGGCACGCTGCACGGACCGAACGGCGACCAGCCGCTGGGCAAGGGCGGGAACCCGCGGGCGATCGCCCGGATCGACGGCGGGTTCCTGGTCGCGCGCACCAGCCTGACCGGCGGGGCGAGCACGGTGTCGTACGTCGCCGACGACCGCACGTCGGGACCCGGCGTCAGCTGGCCCTACGGCACCAGCGGGTTCGCGGTCTCCCCGGAGGGCAACGTCGGTGCGTTCATCGAACCCGACGGCACCGTGCTCGCGGTCCAGGACGCCGGCTCGCGGTACTTCGAGGTCGGCAAGCTGCCCACCGGGAGCTCCTACCAGGCCGAGGCCGTGATGGGCGAGAACTGCTCGGGTCGTTCTGCCGAGGTCGGGTGCACGGTGTACGCGCGCAGCGACGGCGCCAGCCCGGAGATCTGGGCGATCAGCCCGAACGTCGCGGCGCACCGGGTCCTCCCCGGCATCACCGACCTGGCCGGCATGACCGCGGACGGCGCCTACGCCGGCGTGGCGTCGACCGCGAAAGCTGTCACCTGCTCGGAGTCCCGGGACAACCACGACGACGTTCTCTTCCGCACCTGCGCGTGGCGCTTCCTCAGCTTCTCGCCGGACGGCAGCTACCTGTTGGCAACAGGTGCCGGGGACGTCGACGGCGAGAACCAGCTCGAGATCGTCGAGGCCGCCTCCGGCAAGGTGCTGCTGCACCTGAGGACGGCCCCGGACGTGACGTTGTACGCGATCACCTGGGAGGACCACGACCACGTGCTGGCCACCGTGTTCGACCAGGGCCAGTGGGGGGTCGAACGGATCGGTCTGGACGGTTCGCGCGAGATGGCGCTCGCTCCGGTCCAGGACGACGGGAGCGGGAACGGGTCGCCGTACCTGTTGCCTCAGAACTGAACGCGGTCCACGGGCATCGAGGAGTCGGCCGGGAGGTCGAGGGCGGACGGCACCCGGCCTCGCGCGACCATCTCGGATCCGAGGGCGGCCACCATCGCGCCGTTGTCGGTGCAGAGCCCCGGACGTGGCACCCGGACCCGGATCCCCTTGGCAGCGGCGCGCTCGGTCGCCAGGAACCGGAGCCGGGAGTTCGCCGCCACCCCACCGCCGATCAGGATGTCCTCGATCCCCTGGTCGACCGCGGCGTCGATCGCCTTGCGGGTCAGGACGTCCACGACGGCCTCCTGGAACGCGGCGGCGACGTCGGCGACCGGGACCGGCTCACCGGACGCCTCGCGCGCCTCGACCCAGCGGGCGACCGCGGTCTTCAGGCCGGAGAACGAGAAGTCGAACCGGTGCCGCTCCAGGTCGCGTCGGGCCGTCAGCCCGCGCGGGAAGTCGATCGAGACCGCGTTGCCCTCGCGGGCCACCCGGTCGATGTGCGGGCCGCCCGGGAACGGCAGCCCGAGCAGTCGGGCGACCTTGTCGAACGCCTCCCCCGCAGCGTCGTCGATGGTCGCACCGAGGGGGGTCACCGAGCTGGTGACGTCGTCGACCCGGAGCAGCGAGGAGTGCCCGCCGGACACGAGCAGGGCCAGGCACGGGTCCGGCAACGGGCCGTGCTCGAGCTGGTCGACGGCCACGTGCGCGGACAGGTGGTTGACGCCGTAGAGCGGCTTGTCGAGGGAGATCGCGAGCGCCTTCGCCGCCGCGACCCCGACGAGCAGGGCGCCGGCCAGCCCGGGTCCTGCGGTCACGGCGATCGCGTCGACGTCGCTCAGCGCGATGCCTGCCGTCTCGCAGGCCCGTTCCAGCGTCGGCACCATGGCTTCGAGGTGGGCCCGGGAGGCGACCTCGGGGACGACGCCGCCGAACCGCGCGTGCTCCTCGACCGAGGACGCCACCGCATCGGCCAGCAGGGTGTGGCCGCGGACGATCCCGACCCCGGTCTCGTCGCAGGAGGTCTCGATCCCCAGGACCAGGGGCTCGTTGCTCATGTGCGTCCTCCGCAGCCGGCGATCAGCGGAAGCCGCATCACCACGGCGTCGGTGCCGTCACGGTAGTAGCGGGATCGGCGGTCGATCTCGACGAAGCCACGGGCTGCGTAGAACCCGAGCGCACCGCGGTTGTCGGCACGGACCTCGAGCAGCATCCGGTCCGCGCCGGTCGACGGGGCGTGCAGCACGATCGCCTCCAGCAGCGCGGACGCGATCCCCAGGCGTCGGGCGTCGGTCGCGACCCCGATCCGCTGCAGCTCGGCGATGTCCCCGGCATACGACGCGACGGCGTAGCCGTCCGTGCGACCGTCGCTCTCGGAGACCAGGTACTGGATCGTCGGCAGGTCTCCCCCGACGCCGTCGCGGACCAGCGCGGCGCTCCAGGCGTCCTCTCCCTGGCACTCGGCCTCGAGGATCGCGATCGGGTCGGCGTCGGCGGTCGACGCGAGCCTGATCACGAGACCTTCTTGCGGGCGTGCGCCTCGACGGCGTCGGGGCGGCGCAGGTAGAGGGGTTCCGGGTCGAGAAGCTCGAAGCGTTCGGCGACGACGATCTGAGCCAGCACCGCGGCCCGCGGGTGCTCCGGACCGGCCGTGTTCGGGAAGGCCTCGGGGTAGAGCAGTCCGCCGTAGCCGACGGCCGTCACCGAGGTTGCCGCGTCGGCCGGCTTGACCACCACCGGCCCCTCGGTCCGCAGCCCGTCGGCGTACGTCGCGAGGTAGACCTCCTTGCGCCGGGCATCGGTGGCGACCACGAACTCGTCGAGGCCCCCGTCGATCGCCTCGGCCGCGAGGACGTCGAGCGAGCAGACGCCGTACACCGGGATCCCGAGCGCGAGAGCCATCGTCCGGGCGGTGACCAGGCCGACCCGCAGCCCGGTGAACGGCCCCGGGCCGACGCCGACCGCGACCGCCGTGACGTCCCGGCTGTTCGCCCCGGCCCGGGCCAGGACGTCCGCGATCCCGGGAGCGAGCATCTCGCCGTGCCGCATCGACTCGGTCGACGCGTACTCGGCCACCACCCGCTCGCCGTCGTGGAGCGCCACGGTGACGTGCGGGGTCGCGGTGTCGAAGGCGAGCAGCACGGGACGAGACTAGACGAGACGAGTCAGGTCGACATCGGCCCAGCGGGCGCCGACGGGCGTGATCACCAGCGTGCGGACGTCGTCGTCGGCACGCTCGAGGCGCAGCTCGAGGCGGTCCGCACTGAGCGCCTCGGCGAGGCCGGAGCCCCACTCCACGACGGTGACCGCCAGGTCGAGGTCGGTGTCCAGGTCCAGGTCGTCGAGCTCGGCACCGTCGCCGAGCCGGTAGGCGTCGACGTGGACGAGCTCGGGGCCGTCGCCGAGGGAGGGGTGCACCCGTGCGATCACGAAGGTCGGCGAGGTCACCGGGCCCCGTACGCCGAGCCCGTCCCCGAGACCCTGGGTGAAGGTGGTCTTCCCGGCGCCGAGGTCGCCGGTCAGGATCACCAGGTCGCCGGCGGCCAGCGTCCCCGCGAGGGCGCGCCCTGCCGCGGCGGTGTCCTCCGGCAGCGCAAGCGTGAAGGTCTGCGGAAGCAGCCGTTGCAGGTGCAGCCGCGGACCGTCCCTGCCGACCTCGACGAACCCGTTGAGCGCCCAGAAACGCACGGTCGCCGGCAGCTCTGCCCGCGCCTCGAGCACCAGCCCGCGCTTGCCCCGGTCGGTCGCCGTCTCTGCCGCTCGCTCCGCCAGCAGCCGGGCGATGCCGTGCTGCCGCGCATCGGCGAGGACGCCTACCCGGCGCAGGCCTAGCAGCGGTCCGTCGTCGACGAAGAGCAGCGCCCCGACCGGCTCGTCGTCGTGGATGGCGAGCAGGCCGCCGTGCGCTGCCAGTGCCGCCGCGACGCTGTCCTCGGTCTCCTCCAGGGCCGTGGCCGGCGGATCAAGCACCGGGCGGTCCGCGAACGCCTGGTGGATCACCGCGACGACCTCGTCGGCGCGCTCGGCACCGACCTCGAGGATCACGGTCACACCAGGGTCCCGTCGTCGTCGGTCCAGCGCCGCTCGGCGCGCCCGGCGATACCGCCCATCCGGGTGACGATCTCGTAGGAGATGGTCCCGCAGGCGTCCGCCCAGTCCTGGGCGGTCGGCTCGCCGTCGGCGCCCGACCCGAAGAGGACCACCTCGTCGCCGGCGAGGGTCCCGCGCGGAGCTTCCACGACGAACTGATCCATGCAGACGCGGCCGAGGACCTGGCTGCGCATGCCGCGGACCTGGACCGGGCCGACCGACGAGGCGTGCCGCGGGATCCCGTCGCCGTACCCGAGCGGGACCAGGGCGACCCTCATCGCCTTGTCGGCGACGTAGGTGTGTCCGTAGGAGACGCCGTCGCCGATCGCGATGTCCTTGGTCATCGCGGCGCGGGCGCGCACCGTCATCGCCGGCACCAGGCCCAGGCTCTCGGCCGAGACGACGGCCGGTGCCGGTGAGAGCCCGTACGCCGCGATGCCGATCCGGACCAGGTCGTACCAGGACTCGGGGTGCAGCAGTGCGGCCGCCGAGTTCGCCAGGTGGCGTACCTCCGGGTCGAGACCGGCCTCCTCGGCGACCTCGAGCGCGGCCTCGAAGACACCTTCCTGCTCGGGGTTCGCCGGGTGGTCCGGCTGGTCGGCGCAGGCCAGGTGCGACCAGATCCCGGCCACCTTCACGTGCCCGTCCGTCTCGGCCGTCCGGGCCGCTTCGACGAGGTCCTGCCACTGCGAGCGTGGAGCGCCACCGCGGGACAGACCGGTGTCGACCTTCAGGTGCACCCGGGCCGGCTGACCGAGGGCCTGCGCAGCTGCGACGATCTCGGCCAGCTGGGCGGTCGAGTACGCCGCCACGTCGATGTCGGCCTCGATGAGCGGGCCGAAGTCCTCCCCGGGCATCGCGAGCCAGGCCAGGATCCGGCCGCTGTCGCCGTCGCTGCGCAGGTCGAGCGCTTCCCCGCGCTCGGCGACGCCGAGCCAGGTGGCGCCGCCGGCACGCGCCGCGCGGGCGCTCCCGAACAGGCCGTGGCCGTAACCGTCCGCCTTCACCACCACCATCACGGCCGGGCCGTCGGCATGCGCGGCGACAGCCGTGCAGAGGGTCTCGACGTTACGACGGATGGCGGCCAGATCGATGACGATCTCGGCGCGGCTGTACTCGGCGCTCGCACTCATGGTGGGCCCATCCTCCCATCACGGCACGAGCGAGGTGACGACGTGCCCGATCGCGTCGGCGACCGCCTCCGGGGTCACCGGTCCGCCGTGGCCCGCCAGGACCGCGGCAGCTCCGTGCAACCAGGAGCCGACCGAGGCCGCGTCGTACGGGTCCAGGCCGGCGGCGAGCAGCGAGCCGATCAGACCGGCGAGGACGTCGCCCGCGCCGGCGACCGCCAGCCACGGGAGCCCGCTGGTGGTCACCCGGACCCGGCCGTCGGGGTGCGCGACGAGCGAGTGCCGGCCCTTGAGCAGGACCACCGCGCCGAACCTCTCGGCAGCCCGGCGGGCGAACGCCAGCTGGTCGGCCTCGATCTCCTCGCGGGCGACACCGAGCATCGCCGCCAGCTCGCCGGCGTGCGGAGTCAGCACCAGGTCGCCACCGGCGACCGCGTCGAGGTGCCGCAGCGCGTCCGCATCGACCACGACCGGGACACCGTCGGCGTGCGCCTTACCGAGCGCAGCGGACGCCTGGTCGTCGCCGCCCGAGCCGACGACCCAGGCCTGCACCCGCCCCTCGCCGACCACGATCCCAGGATGACGTGCCCGGACCGCGTCGGCGGCCGGCCCGACGTACCGAACCATCCCGACGAGCCCGGTCGAGGCGCCCGAGGTGCAGAGCACCGCAGCGCCCGGGTACGCCGACGAGCCGGCGCTGATCCCGACGACGCCGCGGGTGTACTTGTGGGCGAACCCGCCGGGTCGCGGCAGCAGCGCAGCGACGTCCTCGGCCTGCAACGCCTCGAGCGATGCCGTGGGAAGGTCGAGACCGAGGTCGACCAGGGTGATCACGCCACAGGCCTCGGCCGCCGGATCGACCAGGTGGCAGGGCTTGTGGGTACCGAAGGTGACGGTGACGTCGGCGCGCACGTGCGGACCGTCCAGCCGTCCCGTGTCGACGTCGACCCCGGACGGTACGTCGACCGCGACCACCGGGACGTCAGGGAAGAGCGCGAGCACCTCGACGGCACCCGGTCGGAGACCCGGTCGGCCGCCGATGCCGACGATCCCGTCGACGACCACGTCGGGGCGCTGGACGTCGCGCGGCCCGACGACCTCGCCGTACCGGGCTTTCAGCGCAGCGAGACCTCCGGCGTGGA
The DNA here is from genome assembly GCA_025965315.1 of Marmoricola sp. GTDB lineage: Bacteria > Actinomycetota > Actinomycetes > Propionibacteriales > Nocardioidaceae > Marmoricola. The sequence continues at coordinate 3,989 of JAOPXD010000098.1, read as the reverse complement.
CGACGTCGGAGAGCAGCACGGCCTGCACCCGGGCTCCGCGCCGGGCCAGCATCGCGCCGGCGTACAGGGCGTCGCCACCGTTGTCGCCGGAGCCGACCAGCAGCAGCACCCGACGACCGTAGACACCGTCGAGCAGGTCCGCGATCGCCACCGCGAGCCCGGCCGCGGCACGTTGCATCAGAGCTCCGTCGGGCAGAGCCGCAAGCGCGACGGCCTCAGCCGCCCGGACCTGCTCCACCGTGTGTGCCGCGCGCATCCCCCCACGCTATCGAGTCGGGTGCACCAGCGCGTCAGGAGAGGGTGACGAAGGCGATGGCCACGCCGCCGTCGTGGGACAGCGACAGGTGGCTGGCGGCGACGCCCAGCTCCTCGGCCCGGGCGAGGACGGTCCCGCGGAGCTCGAGCACCGGCTGGCCGGAGGGAAGCGTGATCACCTCGGCGTCGTGCCAGGCCAGGTTGCCCGGCGCTCCGAGCGCCTTGGCAAGCGCTTCCTTGGCCGCGAACCGCGCTGCCAACGACTCCAGCGGAAGGGCCCCCTCGGCGGGGGTGAACAGCTTCTCGCGCAGGGCCGGGGTGCGCGCGAGCGACTCCCCGAAGCGCGCGATGTCGACGACGTCCACACCGATCCCCACGGTCGGCACTACGTCACTCGACCGTCACGGACTTGGCGAGGTTGCGCGGCTGGTCGACGTCGTGACCGAGCAGGGTCGCCAGCTCGCAGGCGAACAGCTGCATCGGGATCGTGGCGACCACCGGCTGCAGCAGCGTCGGGACGATCGGCAGCTTGATCAGCACATCGGCGTACGGCGCGACCTCGGTGTCGTCCTCCTCGGCGAGGACGATGGTCAGGGCGCCCCGCGCGCGTACTTCCTGGATCGCGCTGATCATCTTGTCGTGCAGCTGGTCACGCCCTCGTGGCGGTACGACGCAGAACACCGGCAGCCCCTGGTCGATCAGCGCGATCGGCCCGTGCTTGAGCTCCCCGGCCGCGAATCCCTCGGCATGGATGTACGCGAGCTCCTTGAGCTTGAGCGCGCCTTCGAGCGCCACCGGGAAACCGGCGTGGCGGCCGAGGAACAGGAAGGACTTCTCGTCCTTGAACCGCTTCGCCAGCGCGTAGATCGCGTCGGACTGGTCGAGCACCCGCTGCGCCCGGTCGGGCATCTGCGCCAGCTCGCGGACCACGGCGCCGATCTCGTCACCGAACTTGGTCCCGCGCACCTGGGCCAGGTAGAGCCCCAGCAGGTAGCAGGCGATCAGCTGGGTCAGGAAGCCCTTCGTCGAGGCGACGCCGATCTCGGGCCCGGCGTGGGTGTAGATCACCGCATCGGACTCGCGCGGGATCGTCGACCCGTTGGTGTTGCAGATCGCGAGCACCCGCGCCTTCTGCTTGACCGCGTGCCGGATCGCCATCAGCGTGTCCGCGGTCTCCCCGGACTGGCTGATCGCGACGACCAGGGTGTTCCGGGTCAGGATCGGGTCGCGGTAGCGGAACTCGTGGGCCAGCTCGACCTCGCACGGGATCCGGGTCCAGTGCTCGATCGCGTACTTCGCGACCATGCCGGCGTAGTTCGCGGTCCCACAGCCGATGATGATGATCTTGTCGATGTCGCGGAGCTCGTCGTCGCTGATCCGGACCTCGTCGAGCTGCAGCAGGCCGTCCTCGTCGTGGCGACCCAGCAGCGCGTCGCCGATCGCCCGGGGCTGCTCGAAGATCTCCTTGCGCATGAACCAGTCGAAGCCGTCCTTCTCGGCTGCGGCGAGGTCCCAGTCGACGTGGTACCGACGACCTTCGGCCGCGTTGCCGTCGAAGTCGGTGACCGCGACCCCGTCACGCGTGATCGTGACGACCTGGTCCTGACCGAGCTCGAGCGCCTCGCGGGTGTGCTCGATGAATGCCGAGACGTCGGAGCCGATGAAGTTCTCGCCCTCGCCGATGCCGACCACCAGCGGCGAGTTGCGCCGGGCGGCGACCACCCGGGTCGGGTCCTGGCCGTCGACCGCCACCAGGGTGAAGGCACCCTCGAGACGACGGCAGACGTTCTGCATCGCCGTGGTCAGGTCGGCGCCGCTCTGGACCTCGAGCTCCAGGAGGTGCGCGGCGACCTCGGTGTCGGTCTCCGAGACCAGGTCGTGGCCGGCGCGTTCCAGCTCGTCGCGGAGCCGGGCGAAGTTCTCCAGGATGCCGTTGTGGACCACTGCCACCCGGCCGTCCGCGCCCAGGTGCGGGTGCGCGTTCACGTCGTTCGGAGCGCCGTGGGTCGCCCAGCGGGTGTGCCCGATCCCGACCGTGGCAGCGGGGAGGGCCTCCTCGCTGATCGCCTTCTCCAGGTTGGCGAGCTTGCCCGCGCGCTTGGCGCTGGTGATCACTCCGTCGTGAACCAGCGCGATCCCTGCCGAGTCGTATCCGCGGTACTCGAGGCGGCGCAGCCCCTCGATGACGACGTCACGCGCCTGCTGGTCACCGACGTAGCCCACGATCCCGCACATGGGCCCGAGTCTACGGCTTCGGGTGCCTCCGACCGGCCCGCGCGAGGCCCTGCGCGCGCGGCCACGGGCCGGACTGGAACAATCGACGCCATGGCCCCGGGTGCGCACGCTGGCGAGACCTCGCCGTACGTCGAGCTGGATCGGGCCGCGTGGGCCGAGCTCGGCGCCCACACCGACCAGCCGCTCTCCGAGGAGGAGATCGAGCGCGTCCGAGGTCTGGGCGAGCAGCTCGACCTCGACGAGGTCCGGCAGGTGTACCTGCCGCTGTCCCGCCTGCTCAGCCTGTACGTCGAGTCAGCCGGATCCCTGCACCGCGCCCAGGAGGGGTTCCTGGACCGACCGCAGCCGCCCCGGACCCCGTTCGTGATCGGCCTGGCCGGATCGGTCGCGGTCGGCAAGTCCACCACGGCCCGGGTGCTGCAGCAGATGCTCGCGCACTGGCCGGCACACCCGAAGGTCGCCCTGGTCACGACCGACGGCTTCCTCTACCCCACCGCCGAGCTCGAGCGCCGCGGCATCCTGGCCCGCAAGGGCTTCCCGGAGTCCTACGACCGCAAGGCGCTGCTGAAGTTCGTGATCGACATCAAGTCGGGCCGCGACGAGGTCGAGGCGCCGGTGTACTCGCACCTGACCTACGACGTCACCGACGAGAAGGTGACCGTGCACCGCCCCGACATCGTGATCGTCGAGGGCCTCAACGTGCTCCAGCCCGCCCAGACCCGGGCCGACGGTCGTACCGGCCTGGCGGTCAGCGACTTCTTCGACTTCACCATCTACGTCGACGCCGCGACCAACGACATCAAGCAGTGGTACACCGAGCGGTTCCTGCGCCTGCGCGAGACCGCATTCCGCGACCCGCAGTCCTACTTCGCCAAGTACGCCGGCCTCTCCGGCGACGAGTCGATCGCCGAGGCCAGCCGGATCTGGGACGAGATCAACGGCCCCAACCTCCTCTCCAACGTCGCCCCGAGCCGCTCCCGGGCAACCCTGGTGCTGCGCAAGGGCGGCGACCACTCGGTGCGCTGGGTCCGGCTGCGCAAGCTCTGATGAGCGACCAGGACCTCCCACGGACCCGCTGGGAGCTCGGCGAGACCTCCGGCTACGCGGCCCGCTTCGCAGCGCTGATCGAGTCGGGCCAGGACGTCGAGGGCGAAGCCCGGGTGGCCGATGTGCTGGTGGGCCGGCACGCGCGGATCCTCGACGCCGGTGCCGGGATGGGCCGGATCGGCGCCGCCCTCCAGGCTCGTGGCCACGACGTCGTTGCCGCGGAGAAGGATCCGGAGCTGGTCGCCGAGAGCCGCCGCCGTTACCCGGACCTCCCGGTCGTCGAGTCGGACCTGCTCGCGCTCGCCAGCACCGACCTGGGGGCGCCCTTCGACCTGGTCGTGCTGGTCGGCAACGTGATCGTGCTGCTCGCGCCCGACACCGAGCAGCGGCTGCTCGGCGTCCTGCGGGACCTGCTCGCGCCGGGCGGCCGGATCCTCGTCGGCTTCCACCCG
>JAOPXD010000093.1 GCA_025965315.1 Marmoricola sp. | reverse complement strand
GAGGGGCGTCGACCCCGAGCGTTTCGCTATCCAGAAGGCCCGCGTTCCGCTACGTTGCGACGAACTCGTCGCCTCGGAAGGTCGTCATGTCACGCACCCGGATCCTCGCCGTACTCGCTGCCCTGCTTGCGGTCGCCCTCAGCGTCACGGTGCTCAGCGGTTCGTCCGAGGCGGCCTCGACCCGCATGGCCAAGAAGCCGGTGAAGCCGAAGGTCGGGCAGTGCCGGACCACGACCTTCGCGCAGGGCTTCGGCTACTCGGACACCCGCAAGCCGGTGTCGTGCTCGAAGGCGCACACGATGCGCACCTTTGCCGTGGTCACGATTCCGAAGAAGGTCAACCTCAAGCATCTCAACGCGAAGCAGATCGGCGAGACAGCTCTGGAGATCTGTTCACCGCGCTTCAGCAAGGCCCTCGGGTCCAGCTACACGACCCGCGACCAGACCAGCTACGAGTGGAGCTTCTTCATCCCGACGGCGAAGCAGCGCAAGGCCGGTGCCCGGTGGATGCGCTGTGACGTGAATTTGCTCGCCACTCCTCCCGGAGGGAGCGCGGAGCTCGCCACCCTCCCGAACCTCCCGTTCCCGATGATCGGGAGCCGGCCGATCACCGACGCCATCCGCCGGTGCCTGTCCGACGCTACGCACACCTACCTGACGATCTGCTCCCGGGCTCACGCCGCCCGGTCGGACCAGACCTTCAAGATGGCTGGTTCCTCGTACCCGTCCGCGAAGGCATTCACCAACGCCGCGGACAGCGCCTGCCCGGGCAAGCGCTTCACGGCCCCCTACAGCTACGACTGGACGCTCGGCGACCGGACCGTCGTCTGCTACACCGCCACCACCTCCTGACGAAGAAGAGGCTCCGATGAACGTGACACGTCCCGCCCTTGCAGCAGTTGCTCTTGCCCTTGCCCTGGCAGGGACGATCGCGATCGTGGCTCCGTCGAACGCCGCGCCCGACCGCGCTGCTGCGAAGCCCAAGACGGGCCTGTGCCGGAACCTGACCACGGCCCAGGGCGGTCCGATGACGAACGACAGCCCGACGGTCTCGTGCTCTAGCCCGCACACGACGTACACGTTCGCGGTACCCAACCTCCCGAAGAAGGTCGACGCCAAGCACCTCAGCTCCTCGAAGTTCGAGGTCGCCGGCATCGACGTGTGTACCCCTGGCTACCGCAAGCTGCTCGGAGGCAGCTGGGGGGCAGAGGACCAGACGATGTTCAGCTTCACGTTCTTCACCGCCACCAAGGCGCAACGCGCCCAGGGGGCCCGGTGGGTGCGGTGCGACCTGATCCTGGTCGATGCGAACCAGCTCACGGACCTGCCGACCGTGCACCGTCCGCTCCTGAAAGGCGGGACCACCGATGCGGTACGACGTTGCTACGACCAGAGCGGTGACTACGTCCCGTGCACGGAGACGCACAACCTGCGGTCGGCGACCTTCTTCACGGTGCACGGGAAGAAGTACCTGAGCGAGAAGAAGTTCATCAAGCTGGGAGAGAAGAACTGCCCGAAGGCGGATCGTGCGTACTTCGGCTGGCCGAACAAGTACAGCTGGGCCCTGGGCGACCACGCCGAGGTCTGCTACCGCAACACGACGTCGTGACATTTCGCAGAAAATAGTTGGGTTTCCCCTTACAGGTAAGGGGATTCTGTCCGGTTCTTGTCGGTGGTCGGCTCTAGGGTCTGTTCCATGACCTACTACCTGGCGTTGCCGGTGGCACCGCGGCGGCGGCGTCCGGTGCGCAGCCTGGAGCAGGCTGCGGTGCTGGCTGCGGCGCGGGCTGCGGCGGTTGACGTGCAGGCGGCCGAGGCCAGGAAGCTCGCTGCGGCGGTGGAGTGGGCCCCGGTTGAACCAGGTCGATGACCCCGACCTCGCTGCGACCTGGGGTGATGCCCCGATCACCCTGGGAGGTGAGGGTGTTCCGTTGATCGCGTACGGGTGCGTCGCGGAGTTCGGGACGGTGATCGGGACCAGCACCAACGGTGCCCGTGCCTACCTGGCTGATGCCTTGGAGATCGCGCACCGCCTCCCCACCGTGTATGCGTTGACCCAGGCCGGGAAGCTCCCGGTGTGGAAGGCACGCCGGATCGCTGGGCAGTCGATCGTGTTGACTCCCGAAGCTGCCGCAGCACTGGATGCGCAGGTCGCACCGGTCGCAGCCAGCCTCAGTGCGACCGCGACCGAACGACTGGTCGCGGAGATCATCGCGACGTTCATGCCTGCCTACTCCCAAGAGCTCGCCGATGCGTCCTCGGTGCACGGGGTCACCATCGATCACCGGCAGGTCTCGTTCCTGGGGACCAGCACCATCTACGGCGCCCTGGACCTGGCCGATGCGCTGGACCTGGAAGACGCCGTGACCCGGGATGCAGAGGCGTTGAAGGAAGCCGGCTGCGACGCCCCGCTCGGAGTACGCCGGGCAATGGCTCTCGGCCGGTTGGCACGCGGCGAAGCAGCAGCCGGAGTAACGGGACGGCAGGTCACCTTGTACGTCCACCTTCCCGCGGACACCGGGAACCCGACCGCGACCGCGGAGAACCGTGGCCCGCACCTGCTGACCCAGACCCAGGTCGCAGCGTGGTGCGGCAACCCGGACGTGAAGGTCGTGGTGAAGCCCGTCATCGATCTGCACGACCGGCTCTCGACCTCGGCCTACGTGGTGCCGGACCGGATCAGGGAACACCTCAATCTCCGAGACCGCACCTGTGTGTTCCCGTTCTGCACCCGGCCCGCCCGGGGCTGCCAGAACGACCACCTCGATCCCTTCGACCCCGACGGGCCGGCCGGTCAGACCAACACCGACAACCTCGGCTGCTTGTGCGGGCACCACCACAACCTGAAGACCCACGGCGGCTGGACCTACACCATGGTCGAACCCGGGGTCTTCCTGTGGCGATCACCCCACGGCTACCAGTACCTCCGCGACCACACCGGCACCGAAGACCTCAGCCCACCACCAGTCGACCCACCCGGATCCTGAACCACCACGCTGGTTGAGGTGTCGGCGCGCCCGGATCTCGGGGTGCATCTGCGACAACCTCAGGTCTCTGCAATGCCTGTGGCAGCCAGCTGTAGGCCTCAATCAGCCGGTGACGCTGCCTTCACGAGCGCCTTGAACAATCCGGCGTCCGCAGCCATCTCCGGGTGCCACTGAACGGCTAGCCGGAACAAGTCCCCGGGAACCTCGATCGCTTCGAGGAGGCCGTCGGCTGCCCAGGCGACGGGCTCGAAGCCCGGGTGGGTGCGCACGGACTGATGGTGGTGACACCGCACCGTCTGGCCGGCATCGAGCACCGACGCAAGCCTGCTCCCGGGAGCGACCGAGATCTCGGTGTCGCCGAACCCGTCGGCCCCTGGGTCGTGCTGCGTGGACCCGACGAGGTCCGGCACGTGCTGGACCAATGTCCCTCCCGCATGCACGGCCATCACCTGCATGCCGCGGCAGACACCGAGCACCGGCACCGATGAAGCCACGGCGTCGAGCAGTGCCAGCTCCCAGGCATCGCGGTCGGTCCGCCAGCGGATGGTCGTCGACAGCGGTTCCTCGCCGTACCGCTCCGGCTGGACATCGGCACCTCCGCTGATGATCAGCCCGTCCAGCCGGGCGACTACCGACGCCGCTGCCTCGTCGTACGGCATCGAGGGCGGGAGCAGCACCGGGACCCCACCCGCAGCCTCGATCGCCAGGGCGTACGCGCTGGGCAACAGGTCGGCGGACAGGTCCCAGACCCCCCACCGCGCTTGTTCGCGGTAGGAGCTGAGGCCGATCAGCGGGCGGGTCACGACTGCCCGCTCAGAGTGGTGTCACGTACGCGCCGGAGATACCGCCGTCGACCAGGAACGTCGACGCCGTCATGAACGACGACTCGTCCGAGGCCAGGAACAGCACCGCGTTCGCCATCTCCTCCGGCTCCCCGAAACGACCCATCGGGACGTGCACCAGCCGACGGGCAGCACGCTCCTCGTCCTTCGCGAACAGCTCCCGCAGCAGCGGGGTGTTCACCGGTCCCGGGCAGAGCGCGTTGACGCGCACGCCCCGACGGGCGAACTCCACGCCCAGCTCGCGGGTCATCGAGAGCACCCCGCCCTTCGAGGCGGAGTACGAGATCTGCGAGGTCGCGGCACCCATCACCGCGACGAACGACGCAGTGTTGATGATCGAGCCCTTGCCCTGCTCGAGCATGTACGGAAGCGCCGCCTTGCAGCACAGGTACACGCTGGTCAGGTTGACTTCCTGCACCCGTCGCCACGCATCCAGCTCGGTGGTCAGGATCGAGTCGTCGTCCGGCGGCGAGATGCCTGCGTTGTTGAAGGCGATGTCGACCGAGCCGTAGGTGTCCTTGGCCGCCTTGAAGAGTGCGTCGACCTCGTCCTTGCTGGTCACGTCGACGTGCACGTAGGTGATCCCGAGCTCAGTGGCCAGCTCGTTGCCCCGTACGTCGTCGACGTCGCCGATGACGACCTTCGCGCCCTCCTCGAGGAACCTGCGCACGGTCGCCAGCCCGATCCCGGAGCATCCTCCGGTGATCACTGCGACCCTTCCCTCCAGCCGTCCAGCCACGGTCGTGCCCCCTTCTGTTGCGGTCTGTCGCAGTCAGTCCTGCGCGATGAAGACGTTCTTCTCCTCGGTGAACGCGTTCGGCGCGTCCGGTCCGAGCTCCCGGCCGAGGCCGGACTGCTTGAAGCCGCCGAACGGCGTCCAGTAGCGGACCGACGAGTGCGAGTTCACGCTGAGGTTCCCTGCTTGGACGCCTCGGGCGACCCTCAACGCGCGCCCGACGTCGCGCGTGAAGATCGATCCGGACAGGCCGAACTCGGTGTCGTTGGCGAGCCGGATCGCATCGGCCTCGTCGTCGAACGGCATCACCGCGACGACCGGGCCGAAGACCTCCTCGCGCCAGATCGGCGTACTGGTGTCCTCGGTGAGCACCACGGTCGGTGGCACCCAGAAGCCATCGCCCGCCGAGTCCGGCACCGAGCCGGAGAAGGCTGCTTCGACACCGTCGAGGTAGCCGAGCACAGTCTCCTTCTGCTTCGCGCAGATCAGCGGTCCCATCTCGCTCGCGTCGTCCGCCGGGTCGATTACCTTCATCGCGCCGACGGCTGTCTCCAGTCGCCCGAGGAACTCGTCGTACGCCGACCGCTGCACGAGGATCCGGGACCGCGCGCAGCAGTCCTGGCCGGCGTTGTCGAAGACGGCGTACGGCGCGGTGGCCGCAGCCTTGGCGATGTCGGCATCGGCAAAGACGATGTTCGCGCTCTTGCCACCCAGCTCGAGCGTCAGCCGCTTCACCTGGTCAGCGCAGCCGGCCATGATCTGCTTGCCGACCCCGGTCGAGCCGGTGAAGCAGATCTTCCGGACCAGCGGATGCGTGACGAAGCGTTCTCCGACCACCGAGCCCTTGCCCGGGATGACCGTGAAGACGCCTTCGGGCAGGCCTGCCTCCAGCGCGAGCTCACCGAGCCGGATGGCGGTCAGCGGGGTGAGCTCGGCAGGCTTGAGCACCACGGTGTTGCCGGCCGCCAGCGCCGGTCCGAAGCCCCAGCCCGCGATCGGCATCGGGAAGTTCCACGGCACGATCACGCCGATCACGCCGAGCGGCTCGCGGACGGTGAAGTCCAGGCCACCCGGCACCGGGATCTGTCGACCGAACATCCGCTCCGGCGCCGCCGAGTAGTAGTTCAGGACGTCACGGACGTTGCCCGCTTCCCAGCGTGCGTTGCCGATCGTGTGCCCGGAGTTCAGCACCTCCAGCTGGGCGAGCTCCTCGAGGTGCGCGTCGACCACGGCGGCGAACGCGCGCAGCAACCGTGCGCGCTCCCCCGGGGCGACGTCGCGCCAGGCCGGGAAGGCCGCGTCCGCGCGCTCGATCGCTGCGTCGGTCTCCTCGACCGAGGCGAGCGCGACCTCGGTGACCGGTTGGCCGGTCACCGGGCTGAGGACGGTGAAGGTGCTGCTCGTCATTTCCGCATCACATCCGCTCGCTGTGTCATTGGCTCCTCACATCCGCTCGAAGCTTCGCCGCAGCTCCCAGTCGGTGACCGCGGCACCGAAGGCAGCGATCTCGACATCGGCCATGTTCGTGTAGTGGTCGACGACCTCGTCACCGAAGGCCGCGCGCGCCACCGCGGAGGACGCGAACGCATCCCGGGCTTCGCGCAGCGACGCCGGCACCTTCGGGAGGTCCGAGGCGTACGCGTTGCCGACCAGCGCAGGCCCCAGCTCGAGCTCCTGCTCGATCCCGTGCAGGCCGCCCGCCATCATCGCCGCGATCGCGAGGTAGGGGTTCACGTCGCCACCGGGCACCCGGTTCTCCATCCGCGCGCCCGCGCCCCGCCCGACCAGCCGCACGGCGCAGGTGCGGTTGTCCTCGCCCCAGGCGATCGTGGTCGGCGCGAACGACGCCCCAGCGAACCGCTTGTAGGAGTTGATGTTCGGCGCGTAGAGCAGCGTCAGCTCCGGGATCGTCGCCAGCACCCCGGCCACGAAGTGGTCGTAGAGCGCAGACCGCGTGCCGGTCTCCTCGTCCCAGAACACCAGCGACCCGTCCTGGCCGCGCAGTGACAGGTGGATGTGGCAGGAGTTGCCCTCGCGCTGGTCGTACTTGGCCATGAAGGTCAACGACTGCCCGTGCTGCGAGGCGATCTCCTTCGCGGCCGTCTTGTAGACGGCGTGGTTGTCCGCGGTGACGAGTACGTCGTCGTACAGGAAGCCGATCTCGTGCTGGCCGAAGTTGCACTCACCTTTGGAGCCCTCGACGTTCATCCCGGCGGCGTACATGGTGTTGCGGATCTCGCGGAGCAACGGCTCGACGCGGGTGCTGCCGACGATCGAGTAGTCGACGTTGTACTGGTTCGACGGCGTCAGGCCCTGGTAGTTCGCGTCCAGCGCCTCTTCGTAGGTGTCCTCGAAAAGGATGAACTCCAGCTCGGTGCCGGCAAAGGCGGTGAAGCCGAGATCGGCGGCGCGAGCCATCTGCTGCTTGAGGATCGTGCGCGGCGACTGCACCACCGGTTCGTGCGAGGGCCAGACCAGGTCGCACTGGACCATCGCGGTGGCCGACAGGTGGGTCAGCAGTCGCAGGGTGTCGAGGTCGAGGACGAACTCCATGTCGCCGTACCCGCGCTCCCACGAGGTCATCGCGTAGCCCGCCACCGTGTTCATGTCGACGTCGACGCCGAGCAGGTAGTTGCAGCCCTCGGTGCCGTGCTCGACGACGATGTCGAGGAAGTACCGACCGTGCAGGCGTTTGCCCTGGAGCCGTCCCTGCATGTCGGTGAACGCGACCACGACGGTGTCGATCCGCCCGGACTCGATCTCGTCCCGCAGCTGCTGAAGCGTCAGGTGCCTGTCGTTGCGCGTCATGTCTCCCTCTCAACCCAACAGGCCGCGCAGGAGCGCGGCCGTGTCCTCGCAGTGCTCGGTCATGACCCGCGCCGCCTTGCGCGCGTTGCCGCCCAGGATCGCTTCCACGATCGCCGTGTGCTGGGCGGACGAGTGCACGATATTGACCGGCAGCACCGGGATCGCGTGCAGCATCTCGTCCAGGTCGGCCTGGACCTGCGTGACCGCGGTCATCATCCGCGTCGACCCGCTCGCCGCCGCGATCGCCAGGTGCAGCCGCGAGTCGCACTGGCGGTGCTCGGGACCCTGCGGCGCGGCCGAGACGGCCGCCAGGGACTCCTCGAGCAGGCGCACCGTGCCACCGTCGAGGTCGCGCTCGGCTGCCAGGGTCGCGGCCCCGGGCTCGATCACGCCGCGGAAGGCCAGTGAGTCCAGGAGGTCCTCGTGCCTGCCGCGGATCGCCGCCCGGGCCGTCGACTTCCGCCGGGCGGGCGGGCGCTGAACCACGGTGCCGCCTCCGCGTCCACGCGTCGTGGAGACCAGGTTCGCGGCCCGTAGGGCCGCGATCGCCTCCCGCAGGGTCGCCCGCGAGACGCCGAGCCGTTCGGCCAGCTCGCGCTCCGAGGGCAGCAGCGCACCGTGCGGGTAGACGCCGAGCCGGATCGCCGTGGCGAGCTGCTCGACGCACGCCTCGAACGCGTGGTGC
>JAOPXD010000090.1 GCA_025965315.1 Marmoricola sp. | reverse complement strand
TCGCGACCGGCTCGATCTTCGCCAGCGCCGGGCTCACCACGATCACGCCGTCCGCCACGAACCCGATGCTCGCCACCCAGCACTGGGCGACCTTCCACCGCGTGATCGACAACGACACCTCCGGCGGGCGGCTGCTCGCGACGTACATCCGGACCACGCTGCAGGGGACCAAGGTCGCCGTCGTGAACGACGGCGGCGACTACGGCAAGGCCTTTGCCCGTTCGGTGCAGAACCCGCTGGGTAAGCGGGTCGTCCTGACGGCGACCGTGTCCGAGAGCCGGACCACCTTCAAGACGTTGATCAAGCACATCAGGGCCAAGCACGCCAAGGTCGTGGTGTTCGGTGGCTACGACCCCCAGGCCGGCCTGCTCGCGAAGCAGCTGGTCAAGGCGGGCTACCCGGGGAAGATCGTGACCGGCGACGGCGCCATGGACTCCGGGTTCGCCAGGACCGCTGGCGCGAAGGCCGCTGCGCGGACATTCCTGGCCGCCGGGATAGCTCCGCCGACCCTCAACGCCTCGTTCACGACGGCCTACCACGCCGCGTACGGGAAAGCGCCTGCGTTCTACGCGCTGGAGTCGTACGACGCCGCGCGCGTCTTCCTGGCCGGGATCGGTCAGGGTGCCGGGACCCGAGCAGCCGTGCTCGACGCGGTCGACCACTACGACGCGTCCGGTCTGACGAAGAAGATCGCGTTCACGTCCCACGGTGAGCTGGTGCACCCGACGTTGTGGGTCTACCAGCCGAAGGGCACCGGGTTCGTCGCCAAGGCCCACCTGAGGTAGTCGGGCGGTCAGTCGTCGTCCGGGTCGTCGACCCGGGCCAACCAGGTGGCGAAGCGCTCGATCGCGTTCTCGTCGTCCGGGTGGAGGTCGACGTAGGCGCGCAGCTGGTCGGCGAGCCAGGCCAGCGTGACGTCGTCGTCACCCCGGCGCTTCTCGAGCTCCTCGATGCCGCGGTCGGTGAAGTACATCAGCCGAAGGCTTGGTCCATCAGCGACTTGTTCTCCTCGACGTGGCGCGAGTGCTGACCCACCGACGGCGAGGACGACTCGGCGCGCGTGATCAGTGCGACGTCCTGGTCCAGCTCGCCGAACAGGTTGAGCCGGAAGTGCGGGGCCGGGCCCATGTTCATCGGCTCGTCCTGCACCCAGCGCACGCTGCGCAGGTTCGGGTAGCGGCTCAGCTCGGCCTTCAGCTCCTCGATCGGACGCGGGTAGAGCTGCTCGATCCGCACGATCGCGGTGGTCGGGTCGTCGCCCTGGCGCTTGGTCCGCTCGACCATCAGGTCCCAGGTGATCCGGCCGCTGCAGAGCAGCACGGTGGTGACCTTGTTCGGGTCGGCGATGGTGTCGCCGGCGACCGGGGCGAAGGAGCCCTGGGTGAACGCCTCCGGCTGCGAGGCCGCTTCCTTGCGCTTGAGCATCGACTTCGGGGTGAAGACGATCAGCGGCTTGTGAGCCTCGCCGAGCGCGTGCCGGCGCAGCAGGTGGAAGTAGCTCGCCGGCGTCGACGGCTGGGCGACGACGAAGGCGTCGTCGGCAGCCATCTGCAGCCAGCGCTCGATCCGCGCCGAGGAGTGGTCGGGGCCCTGCCCCTCGTAGCCGTGCGGCAGCAGCAGGACCACGCCTGACTGCTGTCCCCACTTGGTCTGGCTGGAGCTGATGTACTCGTCGATGACGATCTGAGCACCGTTGACGAAGTCGCCGAACTGGGCTTCCCAGAGCACCAGGGCGTCGGGGCGTGCGACCGAGTAGCCGTACTCGAATCCCAGCGCGGCGTACTCCGAGAGCAGCGAGTCGTAGACGTAGAACGACGACTGGTCCTCGGTGAGATTCGCCAGCGGCGTCCACTCGTCAGCGTTCTTGCGGTCGATGATGGTCGCGAACCGTGAGACGAAGGTCCCTCGACGCGAGTCCTGACCGGCGAGCCGGACCGGGCGACCTTCCATCAGCAGCGACCCGAACGCGAGGATCTCGCCGGTACCCCAGTCGATGGGGCCGTCGTTGATCGAGGCGGCCCGGCGCTGGAGCTGCGGGAGCACCTTCGGGTGGACCGTGAAGCCCTCCGGAGGGCTCACGTACGCGTCCGAGATCCGCTTCATCGTCTCGGGGCTGATCGCTGTCGTGGTCTCGCGGACGAGCTTGTCCGGGTAGTCCGGGACCGTGGTCCACGAATCCGGCTTGGTGTCGGCCTCGCGTACCTCGGTGAAGACCCGCTCGAGCTGCTGCTGGTAGTTCATCAGCACCTGCTCGGCCTCTTCGACGGTGATGTCGCCACGACCGATCAGGGACTCGGTGTAGAGCTTGCGCACCGAGCGCTTCTGCTCGATCAGGTCGTACATCAGCGGCTGCGTGTACGACGGGTCGTCACCTTCGTTGTGACCGCGGCGGCGGTAGCAGACCAGGTCGATCACGACGTCCTTGTTGAAGGCCTGCCGGTACTCGAACGCGAGCCGGGCGACCCGGATGCAGGCCTCCGGGTCGTCGCCGTTGACGTGGAAGATCGGCGCCTGCACCATCCGGGCCACGTCGGTGCAGTACAGCGAGGACCGCGAGTTGGCGGGCGAGGTGGTGAAGCCGACCTGGTTGTTCACCACCACGTGCACGGTGCCGCCGGTGCGGTAGCCGCGCAGCTGGGAGAGGTTCAGCGTCTCGGCCACCACTCCCTGGCCGGCGAACGCGGCGTCGCCGTGGACCAGCACCGGCAGCACCGGGTACTCAGCACCGCGGTTCAGCACGTCCTGCTTGGCACGGGCGATGCCCTCCAGAACCGGGTCGACGGTCTCCAGGTGCGAGGGGTTGGCGGCGATCGAGACCTTGATCTTGTCGCCGGTCCCGGCAACGAACTCACCCTCGGCACCGAGGTGGTACTTCACGTCGCCGGAGCCCTGGACCGTCCGCGGGTCGATGTTGCCCTCGAACTCGCGGAAGATCTGGTTGTAGGACTTGCCGACGATGTTGGCCAGCATGTTCAGCCGGCCGCGGTGCGCCATCCCGATCGTGACCTCGTCCAGCGAATCCTGGGCCGCTGCCTCGCAGAGCTCGTCGATGACCGCAACGGTGGTCTCGCCACCTTCGAGGCTGAAGCGCTTCTGGCCGACGAACTTGGTCTGCAGGAACGTCTCGAAGGCCTCGGCCTGGTTGAGCTTGAGCAGGATCCGGAGCTGCTCCTCGCGCGGCGGCTTCTGGTGCGGCTGCTCGACGCGTTCCTGGATCCAGCGGCGCTGGTCGGGGTCCTGGATGTGCATGTACTCGATGCCGACGGTGCGGCAGTACGAGTCGCGCAGGATGCCGAGCACGTTGCGCAGCTTCATGAACCGGCGCTCACCACCGAACTCGCCGGTCGCGAACTCGCGGTCGAGGTCCCACAGGGTCAGGCCGTGCGACTCGACCTCGAGGTCGGGGTGGCTGCGCTGCTTGTACTCCAGCGGGTCGGTGTCGGCCATCATGTGGCCGCGCACCCGGTAGGAGTGGATCAGCTCGAGGATCCGGGCCTGCTTGCTGACGTCGGCGTCGTGGCTGTGCGCCTTGTCCACGGCCCAGCGGATCGGCTCGTAGGGGATCCGCAGCGAGCGGAAGATCTCGTCGTAGAAGCCGTCCTCGCCGAGCAGGAGCTGGTGCACCTGGCGCAGGAACTCGCCGGACTGCGCGCCCTGGATGACGCGGTGGTCGTAGGTCGAGGTCATCGTCATGATCCGGCTGATGGCGTTGCGGGTGATCGTCTCCTCGGACGCGCCCTGGGCCTCCGGCGGGTAGTCCATCGAGCCGACGCCGATGATCGCGGCCTGGCCGGACATCAGCCGCGGCACCGAGTTGTTCGTGCCGAGACCGCCGACGTTGGTCAGGCTGATCGTCGTCCCGGAGTAGTCGTCCATCGTCAGCTTGTTGTCCTTGGCCTTGCGCACGATCTCCTCGTACGCCGTCCAGAACTGGGCGAAGTCCATCGACTCGCAGCCCTTGATCGACGGTGCGACCAGCTGCCGGGTGCCGTCGGGCTTCTGCTGGTCGATCGCGAGGCCGAGGTTGATGTGCGCCGGCGTGACCATGTTCGGCTTGCCGTCGATCTCGGCGAAGGTGTTGTTCATCTCCGGGAGGACCCGGATCGCCTTGATGATCGCGTAGCCGATCAGGTGCGTGAACGACACCTTGCCGCCGCGGGCCCGCTTGAGGTGGTTGTTGATGACGATCCGGTTGTCCCACAGAAGCTTGACCGGGATGTTGCGCACGCTCGTGGCCGTCGGCACGGAGAGCGAGAGGTCCATGTTCTTCGCGGTCGCGGCACCGATGCCGCGCAGCACTGTGTGCTTCGGCTCCTCGGACGCCGAGGCGGCGGCCGGCGCAGCGGGCTCCTTGGGAACCGGCGCGGTCGTCGGGGTCGCCGGGGGTGCCTGGGTCGGGGCGGTCACGGCCGCGGGCGTCGGAGCCTGGGACGGTGTCGCGACCGGAGCGGGCACGGTTGCTTCGGCCGGGGCAGCGGCCGGGGCGGCCGGGGTGACCGGGGTGGCGCCGTTCGAGCCGTCCTTGTAGCTGGCGAAGAAGTCCCACCACGCGGGATCAACCGAGGCCGGGTCCTTCTGGTACTGCTCGTACATCTCGTCGACGAGCCATTCGTTGTCTCCGAATGCTGCGAGGGGGTTTCCTTCAGTGTGCTCGTGCACGGCTCTGCTTCGCCTCTTCCGATGCTGTGCGCCAGGTGGTCTGGACGCAGTCAAGATTAGTCCGCGCTCCGGCGCGATGCAGCCTCGACGATGAGAGTTTGGTCTCCCGTTTTCGATTCCCCGGCTCTCGCACGGCGCCTCAGCCTCCGACGATCGAGACCCGGACGGTTCCGGACCCCGGGTTGGGGGTGAGGCTCACGGTGAGCCGACCGGTGCTGCTGGCGACGACCTGGGCAGGGCCGGTGCCCCCGGTGGTCACCAGCCGGTACCTGGTCCCGGGCTGGTAGACGGCCGGCGTGGTCACTGCGGCAGGGGTCCCGCTGGCCAGTACGAAGCCCGACGGAGAGGCCGACGCGAGGCCGCTCCAGGCCTGGACCGGCTTGCGGGTGTTGGCCACCGTCCAGTCCCACTGCGTCCACGTCTTCGCGACCGAGCGGTACGAGATCGTCGAGGGCGCCCCTGCAGGGTGGTCGAGCGTGTTCATCAACCGCGGCAGGTACTGGACGAGGTCGCGGGTCCAGTAGGGCCAGCTGTGCGTCCCGGCGCCGTAGTAGTCGTAGTGGTAAGCGATGTGGTGGGTAGTGGCAAGGTGGGCGAACGACACGGCTGAGGGATGCACGATCGCCTCGATCGCACCGTCGCTGGCGGTCTTCGACGTGTCGAGGGGCCCGGGGACGCCGTTCCCGGACCAGAGGTCCAGCGTGGTGTCCGCCAGGTTCGTGACCAGGTTCGCCGGGTTGTGCCCCTGCCAGTTGATGTCGTTCGTGACCGGGTCGCCGAACATCGCATTCGGCTCGACCTTGTCGTAGGCGACCGCCGTCCCGCCGATCACGCCCAGCGCCGCTGACTGGACGACCGGGTTGGACGCGATGTCCGGCGCGCCCGAGAACGACCCTGCGTCGGCGAACAGGTCCGGGTACTGCGCGGCGTACGAGAAGGCGCCGAAGCCGCCCTGGGACAGCCCGGCGATCGCCCGACCGTCCCTCGAGGTGATGGTGCGGAGGTTGGCGTCGATCCACGGGACCATCTGGTCGATGTGGAACGTCTCCCAGTTCGCGACCCCGAGCGGGGTCTTCTGGTCGACCCAGTTGGTGAACCAGCTGCCACCGTCGTTGTCGTACCCGGCGTCGGGCATCACCACGATCAGCGGGTAGGACGCGGTCGCGGCTGCCGCGTTGCCCTGGTCGAGCCAGTCGTCAGCACCGCCGTTGGTGCCGTGGAAGAGGTAGAGGACCGGGTAGCGATTCGTCGTGCCCGCGTACCCCTGCGGCAGCAGCACGTCGATCCGCACGGGCTTGGAGAGCTGCTGGGTCGCTACGACCAGGTGCCACGTCCGGTCACCGGTCGCGGTGGCCGAGACCAGGGACAGCCCGTCACCGTCGTGGAACTGCGGTGCGCCGGCCGGGCTGTCGGCACTCACCGGCTGGGTGCTCAACGCAGTAGCCGCGAGCACGGCCACCAGCGCGATCGCGAGCCGGTGCGGCCGGTTCACGGGGTGCACCCGCCCACGTGCGCGATGTCCGGGTCGCGCAGCTCGGTACTGCCGTCGTGGAAGTCGTACGCCGAGCAGTAGTAGAAGCTCAGCCCGGTGCTCCGGTCCAGGGACACCGGCGCCCAGACGCCCTTGCCACGTGGCTCGAGGTAGGTGAAGCGGGTGCCGAGCAACTGGGCGGTGTCGTCGACGTGCTTGAGGTACTTCTCGAGCCACAGCTGCACGTAGACGCTGGTCAGGTCCTGGCCGTAACGGCTGGCGGGCAGCACGTACGGGATGTCGGTGTACTCGAGGTGGGTCGAGGCCCGCGGCACGATCAGCATGCTGTCGACGCCCTTCGCGGCCCAGCCGTCGAAGCCGGTACGCCGTTCCCGCATCGGGTCCGGGCCCTTCGGTGTGGCGCTCGGAACGAGCCCGCTGCCCCCGGTGGCGACGTACGGCACCGGGGTCAGGAAGTACTCCGACTGGATCGCCAGGGCCGGGACGACGGGGATGTTCGCCGGGCCGTCCTTGCCACCGACCAGCGAGCCGCTACCGCTGTTGGTCGCGAGCTTGTCCAGCGCGACGACTGCTTCGACGCGCGGGTCCGTGCCCTGGACCTCGGAGACGGCGGCGGCGCCGAGCGAGTGCCCGATGATCGCGATCCGGGTGGTGCGGCCCGGCGTGACCGACTGCAGGTCGGGGGAGCGGTCGAGCTGGTTGCCGTAGGGGTTGCCCGAGGACAGGAACCAGTCCAGGGCGTCCTCGGTCCCGGTGGTGAAGTTCGCGATCTGCTGGAACGGGACGCCCGGGCAGCCGAGCATGTTGCCGTCGACCGGTGCTGCGAACAGGTTGCAGAACGGCAGCGTGCCGCCGGTGGTGTGCGGGAGCGTCTCGCTGGTGCCCTGGCCCTGGACGTCGTAGGTCATCACGACGTAGCCGCGCTCGGCTAGGTCCTCGGCGAGCCAGACGTACATGCCCTCGGAGCCCTGGATCGAGCCGGGCGTGATCACGACCCCGGGGTACGGGCCGTGCAGCGTGGCGCCGGTGTAGGGGTCTCGCGCCCCCGGCTTGGGCGCGTAGACGGTGCCGCGGAGCAGTGCGCCGTACCGGTTGAGGAAGGAGATCTGCTGGGAGATCCCACGGGTCCCGTTCCAGCCGGCCCGCAACGGGTTGCCGATGTTCCAGCCGGGGACGAGCTGACCGGCCGAGATCACCGGCCGGTTCGGCGTTGCCAGCTGGTGCAGGAGCTGGGTGGCGTAGAGCGAGGTGGTCGCGGTGACCAGGGCCGGCAGGTAGTCCGGGTTGGCCAGCTGGCCCCCGGGCCCGGTCTCCCGGCCGTACGAAGCGGCGATGTTCGCCAGGTCCCGGGTCAGGTACGCCGGCGTGCCCGGCTGGGGCGTGTCGGCGCGGGCCGGTGACCCGGTCAGGACGAAGGCGGACAGGGTGGTCAGCGTGGTGAGCGCTGTCAGGACGCGTCGCATGCAGCGTCCAACGACGGAGGTGCCGAACCGGTACGCGGAACGTCCACAGCGCGACGATCCGGGCAGTGACCCACAGGCGGCGCAGACGCGACGGTCGAGAAGTCCGCGGCGCAGGATTCTCGAGCCCTACATCCGTCATCTGATTCCTGGGGAGCAGCTTGTGTTCAGCAACAACCGCGGTCGGTCCTGGTTCGACGAGCGAAAGCGTGCCTGCCTGCGGGTGGCCGTGCTGGTGGGGTCAGGCGTCCTCGTGACGCTGGCCGTGCTGTCGCCGGCCGGCGCCTCGGAGTCCTTCACGATGTCCGGGAACGTCCCGGGCCCGCACGAGGGCTCCGCGCGTGCCACCGGGACGCTGGTGTTCCCGAGCAAGTACCAGGTCGTCTGGGCCGCTTCCGTGCGGGACGTGTGTCCGGGCGACGCACACGGCGTTCAGCTGCAGTTCGTGGTCACCCACCTGGACGGCTCCCAGAGCGTCAAGGTCGACGTGCTGCACGACCTCAACGGTTGCGGCAACGACTCCGTGACCGGGACCGGCGCATTCACCGACCGGAAACGGATCAAGAACGTGACGGCCGTGCTCTACAGCACGAACGGTGCCTCTCCGTGGGTCATCCTGGATCTGACTGCACCGGAGGACAACCCGCGCACGTGATCGTGGTCAGTCGCGTCGTACGGCGACGACGGCCCGGTGGTCCGAGGGAGTCTCCAGGAGTCTGACCTCGGTCGCCGGGCCGGGCCCGTGGATGTCGTCGAGCTTCCGGGTGCCGGATCCGATCGTTCCCGGAGCGTCCTCGCGACCGTCCCAGGCCGAGGTGAGCCCGGCGAGGCGCTGGCCGTCGAAGTTGGAGTCGCCGACGGCGTAGACGACGTGGCCTGCTCGCTGGTACTCGCCGATCAGCTCCTCGAGGCGGGCGACCTCGTGGCGGTGCCGGGCGACCAGCCGTGGCCGATCGGCGATGTAGCGGCCGTCGTGCTCGACGCCCGGGCACAGGTGGTAGCTCATCATCGCGACCGAACGGTCGAGAGCATGGTCGAGGAAGACCCCGATCGTCACCAGGCGAGGCGGCTCGGTCCGCAGGAACCGGTCCGGGCGGTCGGAGCGGCCGATCCGGCTGAGGACGACTGCGCGGGCCCCGACCAGGTCGAAGCGATCGGCCCGGGCGCCGACGACGTTGCCGCAGCCGACCGAGCTCACCCAGTGGTAACGCGCGTCGCGGGTGCTGGGGACCGAACGCTGTCCGATCGACGGCACCGTCCGGACGTCCCCGGCGCGACGCAGCGACAGCAACCGCGAGACGTACCACTCCTGCAGCCCGACCAGGTCGGGCTGCTCGGCGAGCACCTGCTCCAGCGTGAGCTCCGCCGCGCGCACCGGAAGCTTGTAGAGGATGTTCGCCGATGCCACGACCGTCATGGGAGAAGTCTGCCCACCTGGCGCTCAGAGCGGACGGTTGACCCAGATACATACGCGGTATATACATACTCAGTAACTAGTCGCGGAGGAGGTCAGCATGTCGGTCAAGATGGGCTTGCTGGCCCTGCTGTCGGAGGGCCCCCAGTACGGCTACCAGCTGCGGGCTGCTTTCGACGAGCACACCGCCTCCACCTGGCCGCTCAACGTCGGGCAGGTGTACACGACGCTGGCCCGCCTCGAGCGCGATCACCTCGTCGAGCCCGGCGGCTCCGACGAGGGCCGGGTCCTGTACCTGATCACCCAGGCCGGCCGTGACGAGGTCGCCGCCTGGTTCATGGCGCCGGTGGTCCGCTCCCAACCGGCCCGCGACGAGCTCGCCATCAAGCTGATGCTGGCGGTCACCGTGCCAGGTGTCGACGTCGGAGCCGTGATCCAGCGCCAGCGGACCGCGACGATGTCGGCGCTCCAGGACTACGTGCGCCTCAAACGGGCGACCGAGGACCTGGCTGGCGGGCTGGTGCTCGACGGGCTCGTGTTCGCGGCCGAGGCGGAGATCCGCTGGCTCGACCACTGCGAAGAGCGGCTGCGTCAGGCGGCGATCGACAAGCGCACCCCCCCACCCCGAACAGATCCGACCGAGGAGACCTCCCGATGACCGAAGTGCTGAAGCTCGACCGGGTGACCCGGGTCCACGGCCTGGGCGCCACCGAGGTGCGTGCGCTCGACAACGTCTCCATCACGGTGGCCGCCGGCGAGCTGGTCGCCGTGATGGGTCCGTCCGGGTCGGGGAAATCAACTCTCCTCACGCTCGCCGGCGGGTTGGACACCCCGTCGGCAGGTGCGGTCTTCGTCGAGGGTGTCGACCTCGCGACCCTCGGCAACAAAGGACGGGCGCAGCTGCGCCGTACTGCGATCGGCTACGTCTTCCAGGACTTCAACCTGATCCCGGCACTGACCGCGGCCGAGAACGTGTCACTGCCGCTCGAGCTGGACGGCGTGGGCGTGGGTGAAGCGCGCAAGGCAGCGTTGGTGGCACTCGGCCAGCTCGGCATCGGCGACGTGGGTGACCGGTTCCCCGACGAGATATCGGGTGGGCAGCAGCAACGGGTCGCGATCGCTCGTGCCGTCGTCGGGCAGCGCCGGTTGATCCTCGCCGACGAACCCACCGGCGCCCTCGACACCCAGACGGGCGAGGACATCCTGCGGTTGCTCAGGACGCGCTGCGACGAGGGTGCCGCCGGCATCCTGGTCACGCACGAGCCGCGGCACGCTGCCTGGGCCGACCGCGTGGTCTTCCTGCGCGACGGTGCCGTCGTCGACGAGTCGGG
>JAOPXD010000075.1 GCA_025965315.1 Marmoricola sp. | reverse complement strand
CCGCCCGATCGCGGTGCGGGTTCCGATCACGTGGAATCCGGCCCTGCGATGGACCGCGAGGCTGGCGGTGTTCTCGGGGAAGATGCCCGACTGGATGGTCCAGATGCCGGCTCGTTCCGTGGAACTGGTGAGTGCTTCGAGCAGAACCAGCCCGGTACCGCCGCCCCGGTGGTCCGGGGCGACGTACACGGAGTGTTCGACGACGCCTGCGTAGACGCATCGATCGGAGACCGGGCTTGCTGCGGCCCAGCCGATCACGGTGCCGGCCTCGACGGCGACGAGACGTTGGTCCTGGAGCTTCGAGGCATCGAACGACTCCCAGGTGGGCGGTGTTCCCTCGAAGGTTGCGTGTCCGGTTGCGATTCCTGCGGCGTAGATGCGTTCGACGGCCGGCCAGTCGGCTGCAGTCAGTGCGCGGATCTCGATGTCGGTCATCGCAGGTCCAGGGACGCGATCAGGCCTTGGACGCGTCGTTTGATCTCGTCGCGGATCGGTCGGACGGCTTCGATGCCTTGTCCTGCGGGGTCGTCGAGCATCCAGTCCTCGTAGCGTTTGCCCGGGAAGAACGGGCACTCGTCGCCGCAGCCCATCGTGATGACGACGTCGGATTCCTGGACTGCATCGGTGGTGAGGAACTTCGGCGCTTCGTTGGCGATGTCGATGCCCTCTTCGGCCATCGCGGCCACTGCGACCTGGTTGACCTGATGGGCGGGTTGGGAGCCTGCCGAGAGGACCTCGATGCGGTCGCCTGCAAGGTGCGTGAGGTAGCCGGCAGCCATCTGTGATCGTCCGGCGTTGTGGACGCAGACGAACAGGACGGTTGGTCTGCTCGTAGTCATGGGCGGGTTCCTTCGCCTGTCGGGACCTGTTCGGGGTTCGGAAGAGTGAGGGTGTCGAGAGGGTAGAGAAGTTTGACGACGCCGATGGCGAGTACGCCCCCGATCAGCTGCATGAGCACGAACATCGCGACCGAGCTCGGGGCGATGCCAGCGAAGGTGTTCGAGAACATTCGGGCGACGGTGACCGCGGGGTTGGCAAAGCTCGTCGAGCTGGTGAACCAGTACGCCGCGGTGATGTAGCCACCGACCGCGTAAGCGAGCGTCTCGGTCCGCCCGGACCTGATCGACCCGAAGATCACCAGCAGCAAACCCAGGGTGGCCACCACCTCACCGAGCCAGAGTCCGCCTCCGCTGCGGTGGTGGGTCGAGATCGTGACCGCGTTCAGGTCGAACATCAGGTTCGCCACGACCGTGCCGAGGAACCCACCGGCGAACTGCCCGAGGATCAGCGGCAGCGCTTCCTGCTTGCCGACCTTGCCCAGCCCGACCTCGACCAGGGTGACGACCGGGTTGAAGGCAGCTGACACGGGCTGGAGCGCAAGGATCAGCGCGACCAGGGCGGCCCCGGTGATCAGACTGTTCTCGAGCAGCTGGAGGCCGACGTCATGCGGTGAGAGCCGACTCGCGGCGATACCCGATCCGACCACTGCGGTGACCAGGAACGCTGTGCCGATGAACTCGGCCGCGACACGGCGTACCAGGCTCACTTGCCGACTCCACCGATCAACGTCCCGAGGTCGACGAGCGCTTCACGCTTGACCGCGTAGTAGACCCACACCCCACGCTTCGTCCGATCCAGCAGCCCGACCTCGTGGAGGACCTTGAGGTGGTGACTGATGGTCGGCTGGGACAGGTCGAACGCATCGTTGAGGTCGCACACGCACGCCTCACCGTCCGCATGAGAAGCCACCAGCGACATCAACCGGAGCCGCACCGGGTCCGCGAGCGCCTTGAGCAACGGTGCGATCCGGTCTGCGGCGTCGGCACTGAGCGGGTCCGTGGTCAACGGCGAGCAGCAAGCGACCGTCTGGACCGGGGTGAGCTCCAGCACGGGCAATGACTTCGACATGTATCAATATTGACAGATCCCGATGTCTTGGTGCAACCTCTACGCATCGGAGTTCATCTATATCTAGGAGACAAGCCCATGTCCCGTGTTCAGCTCGCACTCAACGTCGACGACCTCGACACCTCGATCGCGTTCTACTCCAAGCTGTTCGCCACCGAACCTGCCAAGGTCCGACCGGGCTACGCGAACTTCGCCGTCGCCGAACCTCCGCTGAAGCTGGTCCTGATCGAGAACCCGGGACACGGCGGCTCGGTCAACCACCTCGGCGTCGAGGTCGCCGACACCGAGGTCGTCGACGCCGAGCAGGCCCGCCTGGCCGAAGCCGGCTTCGCCTCGATCGACGAGCGTGAGACCACCTGCTGCTACGCCAAGCAGGACAAGTTCTGGGTCGAGGGCGCTCCCAACGGCGAGCGCTGGGAGATCTACACCGTCCTCGCCGACAGCGCCACAGCCGGGGGCCCGGCCGAAGGCAGCGACTGCAGCTGCGGCAACGCCACCGACGATCCCGAGCTCACGACTGCCTCCGCTGGCTGTTGCTGATCGGCATGAATGCGGGTCTGCTACTCGTTCGCCTTGGCTTCCTGGACCTTGAGGCTAGGGGGCCGCGACCCACGGCTCGTTCGAGCTGATGGTGCGAAACGCTCCGAAGGCGACGGTGGCGAGCAGCAGACCCACCACGACGAGTACCCAGGAGCCGTGTCCGGCTTCGACCAGAAGCACTCCGATCAGGGCTCCCGCGAACATGCTGAGGATGGAGACCAACCGTCGGCCCACCTTGCTGCTGGAGCCCCCGGCTGCCGAGCTGTCGGCGGAGATCCCGGTGATGGTCAAGGTGAGGACCGTCGTGGTCAGGTCCGGAACGGCCAGCGCGCGAGCAGTGGCGTTCTGCACGCCCATGCCGGTTCCCAGCAAGATGATCAGGACCACCAACCCCTTGTCGTCGTACGGCGCACCCAGGGCGAACGCGACGGCGACGGAGGTGAGGACGACGACCGTCTGAACCGCACTCGCCAGCAGCAGGTGCCGGCCACGGTGCGCACGATGCGAATGAGCGATCCGGCCACCGATGAAGGCACCGCCGATGAAGGTGAAGATCGCTAGCAGCGAGGCCCACCACACGAAGCCGGGTGCTCCGCCCGTGGCGAAGGCCAGGAAGACCACGTTGCCGGTCATGTTCGCCACGAACACCCGGCCGAGCTGGAGGTAGCTGAAGGCGTCGACCAGGCCGGTGACCACTGTGAGTAGCACCAGCAAGGGGGAGAGCGGTCCGTGCGGGCTGTCCGGGGGCGGAACGAGTGTTTCCCAGGCGTCTCGGACGTGACCAGTCATGGTGACGCTCCCATCTCGCGGCGGCCGATGCCCCAAGGATCTGCCTCACCTTAGTGGGTTCTCCTCGACACCCCGAGCAGCCTCCGGGCCGGGAACGATCGTGTGCTGAGAGGGAGCGATGGGCCTGCGATCGACTTCAGCGCTCCAGACCGCTCGCCCGGGCTGGTTGCGGTCAGCCGCTCGTGGACGGTGATCGGACGTGTAGCCGGGTCCGGAGATCGGCAGTAGGTTCACAAGATGGGTGGAGCCGGCGACACGGATTCGCAGTTCGTGGGGTCGATCCCTGAGGTCTACGAACGACTCCTCGTGCCGATGATCTTCCAAGGCGCGGCATCGCGGTTGGCGATCGCAGTGAGCGAGAGCTCACCCAGGGATGTTCTGGAGACAGCGGCAGGTACCGGTGTGCTGACCCGCGCACTCGTGCGGAGCTGTCGTGGGGCGCACATCACGGCTACGGATCTCAATGAGCCGATGCTGAATGCGGCGCTGCGCGATTCTGATGACGTACGCGTGAGTTGGCAGCAGGCAGATGCGCTCGATCTGCCTTTCGAGGATCATCGCTTCGATTCCGTTGCCTGCCAGTTCGGCGTGATGTTCTTCCCCGATCGTGTGCGCGGCTACCAGGAGGCCCGTCGTGTCCTGAGGCCGGGCGGAACCTTCATCTTCAACGTCTGGGACTCGATCGAGAACAACGAGGTTCCGTATGTGATCACTTCTGCACTGGCCGAGGCGGTGCCGAAGAACCCGCTGCTGTTCCTGAGCCGCACTCCGCACGGCTACTCCGATCCGGCTCTGATCCGTGCTGACCTGGAACGCGCCGGGATGCTGGACCTGACGATCACCCCCGTTGATGGAATCAGCCGGAGCACAGCCGCTGATGCGGCCATCGCCTACTGCCGGGGCACACCACTCCACGGCGAGATCGACGCTCATGAATCGCTGACCGTTGCGGAGGCAACCGAGATCGCCGAAGCCGCCCTTCTGCGGCATTTTGGGCCCGGACTGTTCAAAGCGCCCATCAGGTCACTCGAAGTAGTTGCTAAAGCGAG
>JAOPXD010000054.1 GCA_025965315.1 Marmoricola sp. | reverse complement strand
GGCGTACACGTTCCGGATGCTGCACAACGAGCCCGTCAGTCCCGCGGTCTGACATGGCCAGCTACAGCGCCGGTCCCCCGATCCAGCTCGTTGCGCCGCTCGCGGTCCGGGGCGTGCTGGGCCGGGCCCGGCGCCGGCTGGTGCGTACGCCGGACCGGTTCCTGGTCCCGGCGATCGTGCTGACCGCCGGTGCCCTCACCGCCCAGGTCCTCGGGCAGACCCTGATCGGTCTGACCGTCGCGGGAAGCGAGGGCTGCCTGCGGGTCTTCGCCGGGAAGCCGCTGGCCACCACGTGCGGTCCCACGGTGCACCGCGGCCAGCTGGCGTTCCTGCTCGGTCTCTTCGTGTTCCTGGTGATCGGTCAGCTGTTCGCTGCCGGGATGAGCCGGGCCACCCTCGATGCGATCGACGGCGCTCCGGTGCGCGGGCCCTTCTCCGGCTGGAGCGTGGTCCAGGTGCTGCCCACCGCGGCTGCGGTCGCCGGCGCGATCACGCTCGGTGCCGTCGTCTGCCTGGTTCCGGGGCTGGTCGCGGCGTTCGCGCTGCGGTACGCGGTGCTGATCTCGGTGGACCGCAAGGTCGGCGTGCTCGCCTCGCTGCGCGGCAGCGCCGCCCTGGTGTTCTCCGACGTCACCCGCGAGGCCGGGTTCGCGCTGCGCAGCACCGGGGTGCTGCTGCTCGGACTCCTCTGCATCGGCATCGGCCTGTTCGTCGCGGTGCCGACGGTGCTGCTGGCGCAGACCGAGCGCTACCGGTTGCGCGTTCCCGCCGCGGCCTGACGAGCAGCTCAGCGGGGCCCGTGGGTGTTCAGCCACAGGACCGGACCGTCCAGCGTCGGCGCCAGGTCGCTGATCGCGGCGAGGGCCTTGCCGGTGTAGACGGGCTCCAGCTCGAGGCCGGCGGCAGCGCCCTTCGCCACCATCGCGACCGAGGCCGGCGTCGGATCGCCGTAGGTCCGGCCCAGCCAGTCGTCCGCGGTGTCCAGGTCCGCGGCCCCGATCACCGGGAGTTCGGTGGCTCCGCGTGACGACAGCAGCTCGGCGGTCTTCGTGGCAAGGCCGGCGATCACCGGGGCGTCGAGGGCGAACGAGTCGTTGACGACCACGCCGAACACCCGGGTCGACAGTCCCGCGAGCCGCAGCCCGAGGACGAGGCCCGCGGCCGTGCCGCCGGATCCCACCGCGGCCACGATCGTGCTCGGCTCCGGCAGCTCGCCGCGCTCGACCTGCTCGGCGATCTCGAGGGCGGTCTCGACGTACCCCAGGGTCCCGACGGCGTTCGAGCCGCCCGCGGGCAGGTACCAGGGCACCTTGCCACGCCGGATGTTGGTCGCGATCAGCCACGGTGCTGCCACCCGCAGCTGCCGGGCCGTCGGGTAGCGGTGGATCGTGGCGCCGGACGCCTCGAGGCGTGCCAGCTGCTGGCGGACGTGGTCGTCGACGGGCTGGTCGACCAGGCCGAGCACGGTCCGCAGCCCGTGCTCGCGTCCGTAGAGCGCGCAGGCCAGGCCCCAGTGGGTCCCGATCCCGCCGACCGTGAAGACGGTGTTCGTACGACGACGCGCTGCTTCGGGGATGATCCACTCGAGCTTGCGGACCTTGTTGCCGGCCCACGCGCCGTCGCCGAACCGGCTCTCGTCCTTCATCCACAGGTCCACGTCGTCGACGAGGCCCTCGAGGCGTCGTACCGGCGTGGGAGCCGTGCCCAGCGGCACGTGGCCGAGGTCCAGGCCGGGCCAGCGGCGCAGCAGCAACGGTTCCCGGGGCGCACTCACCTGGCCGAGGCTACTGCGGCTTACTTCTCCGCGGCGGCCTTGATCTTGGCGAGTGTCGAACCCATGTCCGACTGCAGCGTGGCGGTGAACTTCGGGATGCCACCGAGCGCGACCTTGGTCATCCGCACCGACACGTCCGAGATGCCCTGGGGCGCCTCCCGGGTCTCGGTCAGCCGGGTGCCACCGTCCGGGGTCGCCTCCAGGCGCAGGCTCCAGATCGTGAAGTTCTCCTTGACGCGCCAGGCGATCTCAGCCGTCGAGCCCGTACCGGGCTCGTCGAACCGGACCACCTTGCTCTGCGTCGGCCACACCAGGACGCCCATCCGGTTGACGTTGAAGAACCGGGCGCCGAGGCCGTTCTCGCCGCGCAGGAAGGACTTCGCGGTCTGCGGGCTCCACTGCGACATGTTGCGCAGGTCCGAGATCAGCGCCCAGACCGTGGCCAGCGGTGCGTCGATGTCGATGCTGGCCGAGATGGGCGCGACGTCGGTGAGCGGCATGCGAACTCCTGGTGAGGTAGGTCTGCCGATGGTAGCGACGCTCGCCGGCACGGCGCTGTGGCGCTGATCACGCGTTTCGGCTCCGCTACGTCGCCGCTCGTCCTACGCTGGGTCGCCGGGTTTCGCGCCTGGTTCCGTAAATCGATCAAGGGACTTCGACCGTGACTCTCACCCGCAGGCACGCACACCGGCACGGACTCGTCCGGCTGCTGATCGGCCTCGTCGCGGCGCTGCTGCTCGTCGGCGCCCTCGCCCCGGCGAGCCAGGCGGCGACCACCCGCGCGCTGAGCATCTCGGCCCCGAAGACCGGCGCGACCAAGTCGGCAGTCACGATCTCGGGGACGTTGTCGAAGTCGCCGACCGGGAGCCACGTCACGATCCAGCGCAAGAGCGGCGCCTCGTGGGTCACCGCGAAGTCCGCGACGACGACCACCGCGGCCGGCAAGTACGCCGCCAAGGTGACGCTCCCGGCCAAGACCGGGACGTACTCGTTCCGGGCGTTCGCCGCCGCGAAGGGCGCGCTGAAGGCAGCGACCAGCAAGACCGTCAAGGTGCTCGTGCTGACCAAGGTCACCGCGACCATCAAGGCCTCCCCGACCACGGTCGCAACGACGAGGAAGACCACGCTGTCGGGCACGGTGCACCCGTTCGTCGCCTTCGGCATCGTCACCGTCCAGAAGCAGGTCGGCACGTCCTGGCAGACCGTCACGAGCGCCGGCCTCGACAGCCACGGCGCCTGGACCAAGCAGATCCAGCCGGTCGTGACGACCATCTACCGGGTCACCGTGCCGCGCAACGGGACCAAGGCCGCCGCTGTCTCCGCCGGCCGGGTGGTCACCTCCAAGCCGCTGATCACCACCGCCGTGCTGCCCAACGGCAGCACCGGGTTGGCGTACTCGGCGAAGGTGTCGGCGCTCACGAACCCGGCCGGTACCTGGACCGCGACCCCGCTGCCCGGTGGCCTGGGGATCAACCCGACCACCGGCGTCATCTCCGGCACCCCGACGGCGCAGGGAACCTTCCTGGTCACCGTCGGCTTCACCCAGACCAGCACGCACTACAAGGCGTCCTCGGTCCAGTACGAGCTCAAGATCACCGCGCCCGTCGCGCCGGTGATCAGTACGACCTCGCTGCCCGACGGCACCCGTGGCATGGCCTACTCGACCACGCTCGCCGCCACCGGTCACCCGGCCGGCACCTGGACCGCGACCCCGCTGCCTGCCGGCCTGAGCCTGGCCGCAGCCACCGGCGTCATCTCGGGTACCCCGACCGCAAGCGGCGACACCCCGGTCGTGGTCGGCTTCACCCAGACCAGCACCGGGTTGTCCGCGCCCGGCAAGACCCTCAGCCTGCACGTCGGGCTGCCGCCGGCGCCGGTGATCACCACCAGCAGCCTTCCCGCCGGCCAGGTCGGCGTGGCGTACTCCACGACCCTGACCGCGACCGGCAACCCGGCCGGTACCTGGACCGCCGCGCCGCTGCCCGCAGGCCTGAGCCTGGCCGCAGCCACCGGTGTCATCTCGGGTACCCCGACCGCAAGCGGCGACACCCCGGTCGTGGTCGGCTTCACCGAGACCGCCACCGGAGTCGCAGCCGCCACCAAGAACCTCGGCCTGCACGTGAACCCGCCGCCGCCTCCGGTGATCCGGACGACGTCACTGCCGATCGGCAAGCTGCTGACGCCGTACTCGGCCCAGCTGATGGTCTCCACCACCGGGGCTCCGGCAGGAACCTGGACCGCCGCCGGACTGCCCACCGGGTTCAAGCTCAACGCGAGCACCGGAGTGATCAGCGACGTCCTCCCGGCAGCGGTGGTCGACAAGGTGATCACGGTCGGGTTCACCCAGACCAGCACCGGGACCGCAGCGACCACGGTCCAGCTCGCCCTGCACGTCGTCGCCGCCAACGGCTCCACCACCGCAGCCCTGTACGACGGCGGCGGCCGGTTCGGGTGCCGGGTCAAGAGCGACCAGACGCTGTGGTGCTGGGGCGCCCAGGACAGCGGCGAGCTCGGCCAGGGTGGTCCGCTCACCTTCGGGACCACGGTGAACAAGCCGGCCAAGGTCGGCACGGCCACCGACTGGATCGCGATCTCGGCCAGTGGCACCAGCCTTCCCGGGCACGCGTTCGCGTGCGGGATCCGTACCAGCGGCGCGGCGTACTGCTGGGGCTACGACGGCGACGGCGAGCTCGGCACCGGAGCCGCGACCACCACCTCACCGACCGTGGTCGCCGGCGGCCGCACGTGGGAGTCGATCTCCGCGGGGTTCTCGCACACCTGCGGGATCACCACGGCAGGCGCGCTGTACTGCTGGGGCGATCCGTCGTTCGGTGAGCTCGGGATCACCCCGGCCCCGTCCGCCGACGTCCCGCTCCCGCTCGAGGTCGGCACCGACTCGGACTGGGAGAGCGTCTCGGCCGGCTACACCGGGACCTGTGCCGTCAAGGCGACCGGCACGATGTGGTGCTGGGGCTTCGGCGGCCGCGGCCAGCTCGGCAACGGCGGCACCTCGGACGTGGGCACGCCCACCCAGGTCGGCGCCGACAACAGCTGGGCGACGGTGTCCCAGGGCTACGGCTTCAGCTGCGCGACCAAGGTCGACGGCACCGCGTGGTGCTGGGGACCGAGCAACGGCGGCGAGCTCGCCAACGGGACCACCGTCAACGACAGCACCACCGACGCGCTCGTCCCGACCAAGGTGGGCACCGACACGGACTGGAGCTCGATCAGCACCGGCGGCACCGGCTCGACCGGGCACGCCTGCGCGACGAAGCTGACCGGTGAGGTCTGGTGCTGGGGCGAGAACGGCCACGGCCAGGTCGGCGACGGCACCCAGGTCACCCGCAGCACCCCGGTCGAGGTCGGGTCCGACACCGACTGGACCTCGGTCTCCGTCGGTGGCAGCCACACCTGTGCCGTCAAGACCGATGGCGGGGTCTGGTGCTGGGGCTCCAACGACGGTGGTCAGCTGGGGATCAACAGCACCCCGGCGGCGGTGCCGATGGAGCTGACCCCGACCGCCGTCGTCGGCTGATCGCCGTTCGTGACTGTTTTGTCCGCGCAGGTCGCATCGCTGGCCTACGCTGAAGATTCCACCCCAGTTGCCACTTCGCGTACCCGAGGCTGATTCGTATGTTCGTGCACCCCTTCCGGACCGCTTCCGCTCTGGTGGCAGCACTGCTCGCCGCCCTCCTGGTGATCACAGGACTGCCTGGAGCCGCGTCGGCGGCCACCGGCCGCAGCCTGAGCATCGGCGCCTCGGCCACCGCTGTGGCCCCGAAGGGCTCGATCACCTTCTCCGGCAAGCTCACCAGGTCGCCGAAGGGCAGCGCGGTGGTCATCCAGCGCAAGAGCGGCAAGTCCTGGGTCAAGGCGAAGGCGGTCAAGACCACCTCGGCCGGCGGCGCCTACTCGGCCAAGATCACCGTGTCCGGTACCCGCGGCACGTACGCGTACCGGGCCTTCGCAGCGAAGAAGGGCTCGCTGAAGGCAGCCACCTCGCGGACGATCTCGATCGCCGTGCTGACCAAGGCCTTCGCCTCGCTGACCGCGACGCCGACCACCGTGACCGCCGGAACCAGCACCACGCTCGCTGGTGCGGTCTACCCGTTCGTGAAGAACACCGTCGTCTCGGTCCAGCACTGGAACGGCTCGGGCTGGACGACCCAGACCACCGCGAAGCTCGCCGCCAACGGCACCTACAGCAAGGCCGTCGCGCTGAGCGTCACCACGACGTACCGGGTCTCGGTCCCGCGCGCCGGTAGCAACGCCCCTGCCACCACCCCCAGCAAGATCGTCGTGGCCAAGCCGTCGATCAGCACCCTCACTCTTCCCAACGGCACCCGTTTCGCGCCGTACACCGCGCACCTGACCACGGTCGGCTCGATGGTCGGCACCTGGACCGCCGCACCGCTGCCGGCGGGCCTGAGCATCAACGCGACCACCGGGGTCATCTCCGGCACGCCCACCACGACCGGCGACTCCAACGTCGTCGTCGGGTTCACCCAGAAGGGCACCGGCCTCAAGGCGGCGTCGAAGACGTACACGCTGCGGGTCAACCAGACCTCGGCACCGGTGATCAGCACGACCTCGCTGCCCGCCGGCCAGGTGACCGCCGCGTACAGCACCACCCTGACCGCCACCGGCAACCCGGCCGGTACCTGGACCGCGACCCCGCTGCCGGCAGGCCTGAGCCTGAACAGCACCACCGGCGTCATCTCCGGTACGCCGACCGCCACCGGCAACACCAACGTGGTCGTCGGGTTCACCGAGACCGGTACCGGACTGGCAGCCGCGCAGAAGACCTTCACCCTGCAGGTCAACCAGGCCGGCGCCCCGGTGATCAGCACCACCTCGCTGCCCACCGGCCAGGTCGGCAGCAGCTACACCACCACGCTCACCGCCACCGGCAGCCCCGCCGGTACCTGGACGGCCGCACCGCTGCCGGCAGGCCTGAGCCTGGACGCCGGCACCGGCGTCATCTCGGGTACGCCGACGGCGACCGGTGACACCAACGTCGTGATCGGGTTCACCCAGACCGACACCGGTGTGTCCGCGGACCCGAAGACGCTGACCCTGCGGATCGGGAACTCCGACGCTCCGGTGATCGCGACCAGCAGCCTGCCCGACGGCACCCGCCTGACCGCCGGCTACAGCGCGACGCTGACTGCCGTCGGTGGCCCGGCCGGTACCTGGACCGCCTCGCCGCTGCCGGCAGGCCTGAGCCTGAACGCCAGCACCGGCGTCATCTCCGGTACGCCGACCGCGACCGGCGACACCAACGTCCTGGTCGGGTTCACCCAGACCAGCACCGGTCTGGCCGCCACGCCGAAGACGATCCCGCTGCACATCGCCGAGGCAGCCGCCCCGGTGATCGCGACCAGCAGCCTGCCTGACGGCACCCGCCTGACGGCCGGCTACAGCGCGACGCTGACCGCGACCGGCAACCCGGCCGGTACCTGGACCGCCTCGCCGCTGCCGGCAGGCCTGAGCCTGAACGCCAGCACCGGCGTCATCTCGGGTACGCCGACCGCGACCGGCGACACCAACGTCGTGATCGGGTTCACCCAGACCAGCACCGGTCTGGCCGCCACGCCGAAGACGCTGCAGCTGACCGTGAACGAAGCAGCCGCACCGGTGATCAGCACGAGCGGGTTGCCGGACGGCACCCGCGCGGTGGGCTACACGACGACGCTGACCGCGACCGGCAACCCGGCCGGTACCTGGACCGCCTCGCCGCTGCCGGCAGGCCTGACCCTGGACCCGAGCACCGGCGTCATCTCCGGTACGCCGACCGCAGCAGGCGCCACCAACGTCGTGATCGGGTTCACCCAGACCAGCACCGGTCTGGCCGCCACGCCGAAGACGCTGCAGCTGACCATCGCCGAGGCAGCCCGCCCGGTGATCGCCACCACGGCGCTCCCGGCCGGCACCCGGTTCCACGCGTACTCCACGCAGCTGGCCGTGATCGGCAACCCGGCGGGTACCTGGTCGACCTCGGCGCTCCCGTCCGGGCTCAGCCTGGACCCGAGCACCGGCGTCATCTCCGGTATCCCGAACACGGCGGGTGACACCAACGTGACGCTGGACTTCACCCAGACCAGCACCGGGCTCGAGGCGGCCAGCGTGGTCGTGGCGCTGCACATCAACCAGTCGAAGCCGATCGTGGCCACGACCTCGTTGCCTCAGGGCAAGGCCGGGCAGCAGTACTCGTTCCAGCTGACCACCGTCGGCACCGTGGTCGGCAAGTGGACCGTCCAGGGTCTGCCGCTGGGCTACTCGGCCAGCGCCACGACCGGCGTGATCAGCGGCAACGCGCCGCTGCCCTCGACGGTCAACGTGAAGATCAAGTTCACCGAGACCAGCACCGGGCTGGTCTCCGACCAGGTCACGCTCCAGCTGAAGGTGGTCATCAACGGAGGCTGAGCCGGAGGAGCTTCCGGGTCAGCCCTCGCGGGACGAGGACCAGGCGAGCAGCGCGGTCCTGGCGTCCTCGTAGCTCATCGGGCCGTGGTCCAGACGTAGCTCGAGCAGGAACCCGTACGCCGCGCCCACCTCGCGGCCGGCCGGGATCCCGAGGATCTCCATGATCTGGTTCCCGTCCAGGTCGGGCCGGATCGAGGCCAGCTCCTCCTGCTCCGAGAGCCGCTCGATCCGCTCCTCGAGCTCGTCGTAGGTCCGCCGCAGCCGGTCGGCCTTGCGCTGGTTGCGGGTGGTGCAGTCGGCCCGGGTCAGGATGTGCAACCTGCTCAGCAGCGGTCCGGCGTCGCGCACGTAGCGACGTACCGCGGAGTCGGTCCAGAGCCCGTCGCCGTACCCGTGGAAGCGCAGGTGCAGCTCGACCAGCTGCGCGACGTCGCCGATCTCCTCGTTGGAGAACTTCAGCGCCTGCATCCGCTTCTTGGTGATCTTCGCGCCGACGACGTCGTGGTGGTGGAACGTGACGGTGCCGTCGTCGGCGAACCGGCGCGTGCGGGGCTTGCCGACGTCGTGCATCAGCGCAGCGAACCGGGACACGAAGTCGGGCCCGCCCCCGGGCAGCCGGTCCTCGAGCTCGATCGACTGCTCGAGCACGGTCAGGGTGTGCTCGTAGACGTCCTTGTGCCGGTGGTGCTCGTCGCGCTCGAGGGCCAGCGCCGGCAGCTCCGGCAGGACCTGGTCGGCCAGCCCGGTCTCGACCAGGAGCAGCAGACCCTCGCGCGGGTACGGCGAGCAGATCAGCTTGACCAGCTCGTCGCGGACGCGTTCGGCCGAGATGATCGAGATCCGGTCCGCCATCGCCGTCATCGCCGCCCGGACCTCGGGCGCGACCGTGAAGCCGAGCTGGGCGACGAACCGCGCCGCGCGCATCATCCGCAGCGGGTCGTCGCTGAAGGAGTCCTCGGGTCGGCCCGGGGTACGCAGCACCTTCTCGGCGAGATCGACGATCCCGCCGTACGGGTCCTCGAACTCACGTCCGGGAAGCGTGACCGCCATCGCGTTGACGGTGAAGTCACGGCGCCCGAGGTCGCCGGTCAGCGAGTCGCCGTAGGAGACGTCCGGCTTGCGGCTGCTCGCGTCGTACGACTCGGAGCGATAGGTGGTGATCTCCACCTGCCACTCACCGCGACGGCACCCGATCGTCCCGAAGGCCCGGCCGATGTCCCAGATCGCGTCCGCCCAACCCTTGAGCAGGCGTTCGGTCACCTCGGGTCGTGCCGAGGTGGTGAAGTCCAGGTCGTTCTGGAGCCGACCGAGCATCGCGTCCCGGACCGGCCCGCCGACCAGGGCGATCTGTTCACCGGCAGCCTCGAACCGCGCACCGAGCTCGTCGATGACGGGCGCGATCCGCAGCAGCTCGGCGACCGCGCTGGCCTGGGCCTGCGAGATGTTCAGGGGCTCGGACGACACGAGAACCAACTCTATCGGGGTGGTGACGCTGCCTCGGCACGGGCAACGGCCTCCGACTCGTTAGCATCGCCCGTGTGACCCTGCCCCGCATCGCGCCCGGATCCCGCTCCGGGCTGCTGGTGACCGGGCTCGTCACGATCCTGCTGGCACTGCTGCTTCCGCTGCTCGGCGACTCGTCGGCGCACGCGGCCGGGACGCACCAGCGCTCCGCGACGGCGGCCGAGCCGGCGACGCCGCTCACCGTGCAGCTGGTCCGGCTGAGTCCGTCGACGCTGCCGACCCACGGCAAGGTGGTCCTGGCCGGCACCGTCCGCAACGACTCCGACGAGACCTGGACCGCGGTGAACGTGGACCCCTTCATCAGTGCCGAGCCGATGACGACCCGGGACCAGCTGGCCACCGCTGCGGCCTCGGATCCTGCGACCTACGTCGGACCGCGGCTCACCGACGACTTCGCCGCCATCGGCGACCTGGCCCCCGGGGAGACCACCCCGTTCCGGATCGCGGTCCCGGTCAAGGACCTTCCGATCAGCGGCGCCGACGGGGTCTACTGGATCGGCGTGCACGCGCTGGGGCAGAACGCGGCCGGGCGGGACACGGTGGCCGACGGCCGGGCGCGGACCTTCATCCCGAAGGTCTCCGCCGCCACGAAGCACACCTCGGTCGCCGTCGTCGTACCGATCCGGGAGCGGGTACGCCGGGACCCGGCCGGTCGCCTGCTCGGGATCGCGCACTGGGCGGCGGCGCTGGCCCCCAACGGCCGGCTCGGCAGGATCGGCGCGTTCCTCGCGTCCGCCGGGGCCCTTCCGGTCACCCTGCTCGTCGACCCTGCCGTCCTGGACGCGGTCACCGACATCACCCACAACAACCCGGCGCTCTCGCTGGGCACCAGCACGTCGGCTACCGGCCGGTCGACGCCGACGCCGTCCGCCAGCCCCTCGGACCAGGCTTCCGGCAGCTCCGCCGCAGGCACCGCAGCTCCTGATCCGGCCACCCGCGCGAACGCCTCGGCGTGGCTGACCGAGGTGCTGGCGGCTGCTCGTGCGCACACCACCCTCGGGCTCGGGTACGCCGACCCGGACGTCTCCGCGCTGGCACGCCGCCGCCCCGGGCTGCTCCAGCTCGCGACGAAGCTTTCGAGCCAGACGTTCAGCGGCCTGAACCTCGCCGCGGTACCGACGGTCGCGCCGCCGGACGGCTGGCTCGACGACGCTGCCCTGACCTTGATCCCGCACGAGTCGATGGTCCTGGTCTCCGACCACGCCGCGCCGCGCACGCGGACCCGTTGGCGCACCACCGCGGACTCCGACCTCGTCTTCAGCGATGCCCAGACCGAGAGCGGCGGTCCCGGGCCGACCACCCCCACCGATGCCCTCGCACTGCGGCAGCGGATCGTCTCGGACGCCGCCCTGCGCGCCGGCGAGGGCGGCAACGGGCCGCTGGTCGTCGAGCTCCCGCAGACCTGGGACCCGGGTCCGGGCTGGCAGCTCGCCGACTTCTTCAACGGCCTCGACCTGCCCTGGCTGAACCTGGTCGCGCTCACCCCGGGCGCTGCCAGCGGTGCACCGACGTTCAGCGCAGCGCTCGGTTACCCGGTCGACGCCCGCCGGCAGGAGATCACCGACGCGAACGTGCACGCGGCCCGGACGCTCGCCCAGACCTCCACGGCGCTGAGCCAGCTGCTCCGGACGAAGAACACGATCGGGCACGACCTGGCCGGAACAGCGCTGGACGCGGTCTCCGTCCACGCCCGCCGCGGCTCGGTGATCGCGCAGGCGCAGGTGCTCGCCACCGATTCCGCGGTCCGCGCCACGATGGCGAAGGTCCAGGTCCTCGGCACCGACTTCGTGACGCTCTCGGGCGGCTCGGGGACGCTCGCGGTGACGCTGGTCAACGGCCTCGACGAACCGATCACCGTCGGGATCCGGCCGAGCACCTCGACCGGCGACGTCCGGATCGAGTCGATCGCGCCGGTGCGGATGGCACCCGGCCAGCGCTCCGTGATCAGGCTGAAGGCCAGTGCCTCCACGATCGGCGTCACCCAGGTGACGCTGACACCGGTGACCTCCGACGGCCAGGTCGCCGGCACCGCGCTGACGTTCAGCCTGCGCACCAGCCAGGTCGGCAACCTGATCTGGGCAGTGCTCGGGGCGGGCGGCCTGCTGCTGGTGGTGATGATCTCGCTCCGGATCCGCCGCGGCCTGCGCGAGCACCGGTTCCGGAGGGTCGAGGTGTGAGCCACATCCGGCAACCGGAGCCTGCAGCGCCGGGCAGCGTGCTCGGGTCCAGTGCGGTGATGGCAGCCGGCACCACGGTCTCCCGGCTCAGCGGCTACCTGCGGACCGGGCTGCTCGCGGCGGCGCTGGGCAACGGTCTGCACGCCGACATCTTCAACATCGCCAACACGATCCCGAACATGCTCTACATCCTGCTGGCCGGCGGCGTCTTCAACGCCGTGCTGGTCCCGCAGCTGGTGCGGGCGATCAAGAACGACGCCGACGGCGGCACGGCGTACACGAACCGGGTGATCACCCTGGCCGCGCTGTTCCTCGGGCTCGTGACGGTCCTGCTGGTCGTCGCGGCGCCGGAGCTGATGCACGTGTTCGCCCCGAAGTACTTCGCCGGCAATCTCGAGCCGGAGCGGATCGCGATCATCGCCTTCGCGCGGTTCTGCCTCCCGCAGGTGTTCTTCTACGGCATGTTCGTGCTCGTCGGACAGGTCCTCAACGCGCGTGGCAACTTCGGTCCGATGATGTGGGCGCCGATCGCGAACAACGTGATCTCGGTAGCCGTGCTGGTGCTGTACCTGGTGACGGTCGGTACCTCGGCGCACGCCTACTCGTCGGGGGCCGAGCTGCTTCTCGGTCTCGGTTCCACCCTGGGGATCGTGATCCAGTTCCTGGTGCTGGTGCCGTACCTGAAGGCGTCCGGCTTCAGGTACCGGCCGCGGTTCGACTTCCGGGGCAGCGGTCTGGGGCAGACGCTCCGCCTCGGCATCTGGACCGTGCTGTTCGTGGTGGTGAACCAGATCGCGTACGTCGTCGTGGTGCGGCTCGCTGCTCACGGCACCGCAACCAGCTCGCACGGGACCGGCTTCACGATCTACTCCAACGCCTTCCTGCTGGTGATGGTCCCGCACGCGATCATCACGGTCTCGCTGGCGACCGCGGTCCTGCCCCGGCTGTCCGCGCACGCCGAGGCCGGGCGGCTGCTCTCGCTGGCCTCGGTGGTCAACCAGACGATGCGGTCGACGTACGCGTTCGTGCTGCCGATCCTGGCGCTGACCCCGATCCTGGCCCCCTCGCTCGCGAACCTGGTCTTCGGCTGGGGGGCCTCGCGGAGCACGTACACCCACTTCGTCCCGCCGCTGTCGCTGTTCTCGCTCGGCGTGCTGTTCTTCACCAGCCACTACCTGGTGCTGCGTGGTTTCTACGCGCTCGAGCAGAACCGCCGGGTCTTCTTCATCCAGTGCGTGATCTCGGTGGTGAACATCGTCGCCGCCGTAGCCCTGACCCATCACGTCAAGCCGGTCGACACCGCGCCCCGCCTGGTGATCGCCTACGCCATCGCGTACGCCGTCGGCGCAGCACTGTCGTACCGACAGCTCTCGGTCTACGTCGGCGGGCTCGGGACCCAGTCACTGATCCGTTTCGCGATCCGGATCGGCATCGTCGTGGTCGTCGCCGTCGGTGTCGCCTGGCTCGGTCGCGAAGCGCTCGACCAGGTCCTGTCCGGCACCGCCAAGCTGGCCGCGCTGCTCCGGTTCGTCGTGATCTCCTCGCTCGGGATGGGGACCTACGTCGTGATGGCCCGGCTGATGCGGATCCGCGAGGTGGACGACATCACGCGGGTCGTCGCCGAACGGCTCGGGCGACGCGGGCGACGCTGACGCCCGTGCCGCTGCGGGCGCCTCTACGATGGAAGCCCCGTGGCGTCAGAGGAGGAACGTGCCCCCGATCTCGATGACTCCCGGCACGGTGCTCGGCGGGCGGTACCGCCTGGAGGACCTCCTCTCCGAGCAGGACGGTGCCCGCTTCTGGCGTGCGACCGACACGGTCCTGGAGCGCAGCGTCGCGGTGCACGCCGTTGCCAGCACGGATCCGCGCGCAGCCGCGGTTCTCGATGCCGCCCAACGATCGGCAGGCGTCAGCGAGCCGCACTTCCTGCGGGTGCTGGACTGCGACGACGTCGACGGCATCACCTGGGTGATCAACGAGTGGGGCGACGGTGTCTCGCTGGACGTGATGCTCGCGCGGGGGACGCTGCCGCCGATGCGCGCGGCGTGGTTGACCCGCGAGGTGGCCGAGGCGATCGCCGCTGCGCACGCCCAGGGTGTGCACCACGGCCGGCTGAACCCGGAGGCCGTGCTGGTGACCGCGTCCGGCTCGGTGCGGATCATCGGGTTCGTGGTCAACGCCGCGTTCGAACGGTCCGCGGCGGCCGTGTCCCCCTACGGCCCGATCGGTGCCCGCGAGGCGGACGTCGTCGACCTCGCCGGGATCCTGTACGCCGCCCTGACGGGTCGCTGGCCCGGGATCGCGCCCTCCTCGGTACCGCCGGCGCCCCGTGACGGCAACCGTCCGCTCCGGCCCCGGCAGGTCCGGGCCGGCGTGCCGCGCACCCTCGACGCGATCTGCGACCGGGTGCTGCACAAGGAGGCGTCCGCGCACTCGATGCCGATCGAGACCGCGTACGAGGTCGCAGCCGCCCTGAGCGACTTCGTCGGCGACCCGGCTGCGGTGGCGCCGGCGGACCTGCCGAGCATGCACGCGGATCCCGAGCCGCCACCCGAGCCGGACATCGACTCCTACCTCCTGGATCCCGACCCGACCCCCGAAACGGCGCCTGCCCCAAACTCGGAACCGGCGCCGGCCGCGGTGGTCGACCCGGACGCCACGATGGCGTCGGCGCCGCCGTACGAAGCCGTGGGGATCGAGTTCCTCGAGCCCGAGGTCTGGGCCCCGGCAGCTCCACCACCGCCGTTCGAGCAACCGACGGACCGGCCGCTCTTCGCCGAGACCGAGCGCCGGGTCCCCGCGGACGCTCCGGTCGCACCCCCGGTCGCCGAACCTCCGCCGAGGCCGTTGGCCACCCCGCCGCCGAGCCCGGCGCCGGACCAGTGGCCCTTCGAGGACCGCGAGCCCGACCTCGAGCCGGACTACGACGGCGGTCGTCGCTGGCTCCGCATCGCCCTGGTCGTCGCCGTCGCGATCGCCGTGGTGGTGGCGATGTTCTACGCCTTCAACGCCGGCCGCGGCAACGACTCGCCGAGCGGTTCACCGGCACCGGGATCGAGCACCAGCCCGTCGCCGAGCGACACGTCCTCGACGCCACCGGCGACCACCCCGACCGGGACACCGATCACGATCGTCGGCGCCGCGGACTTCGATCCCGAGGGCAACCCGCCCCGGGAGAACCCCGACGAGGTGTCCCGGGCCTACGACGGCAACCCGGCAACGGGATGGCACACCCTGACCTACCGCGGCAGCCCGAGCCTCGGCGGCATCAAGAGCGGCGTCGGCCTGATCGTCGACCTCGGTTCGGACCAGCCGGTCTCCTCGGTCCAGCTCGCCCTCGGCCGGACCCCGACCGATCTCCAGGTCTGGGCGACCGCCCCCGGGGTCACCGACGCCCCGACCGAGCTGGCGGACACCCACCTGCTGAAGACGGTCACCGGCGCCGGCACCTCGGCCGTTGTTCCGTTCGCGCCCGCGGTGCGCACCCGCTTCCTGGTGATCTGGCTGACGAAGCTGCCGGCGTTCGCGAAGGGCTACCGCGGCGAGATCGACGAGATCACGGTCCGGAAGTGACCGGCTCGCTGTCCGAGCTCGACGACCAGGCCCTCGTCCTGGCCCACGGCGACGGCGATCCCGCCGCGTTCGGGGTGCTCTTCACCCGGCACCGGGACCGGCTGTGGGCGGTCGCGCTGCGTACCACCGGGAATCCCGAGGACGCCGCGGATGCCCTGCAGGAGGCGATGATCTCGGCGTACCAGCGTCTCGGCAGCTTCCGCGGTGACGCCCAGGTGACGACCTGGCTGCACCGGATCGTCGTCAACGCCAGCCTCGACCGGCTGCGCCGCAACAAGGTCCGGGCCGCCCAGCCGTTGCCCGACGACCTCGAGGAGTACGCCGGTCGCGGCGCCGTGGTCGCCTCGGCCAGCGAGCCCGACGACCCGGAGAAGGCGGCCCTCGACGCGGACCAGCGCGCCCGCGTCCTGGCTGCGCTGAACGCCCTGCCGGCCGACCAGAAGGCAGCTCTGGTGCTGGTCGACATGGAGGGGTACCCCGTCGAGGAGGTCGGCCGGATCCTCGGCTGTCCGACCGGAACCGTGAAGAGCCGGTGCGCCCGCGGCCGCCGCCGCCTGGCCGAGCTCCTGGCTGATCAGCGCACCGGGGACCGGGGTGAGACCGAGGTCACCGGAACCGCGGGCGCCTCGGAGACGTCCCATTCCCGAGACCCCCTGGACCCGACACCCGCGAGAGGA
Source organism: Marmoricola sp. (assembly GCA_025965315.1). GTDB lineage: Bacteria > Actinomycetota > Actinomycetes > Propionibacteriales > Nocardioidaceae > Marmoricola. Next base: position 23,803 of record JAOPXD010000054.1, on the reverse strand, counting down.
GCGGCACGATGACCGACGAGAACGACGACGCGATCCGCCGGCTCCTGCACGACGCGCGTGCGGTCGACCCGATCCCCACGGAGGTCGCAGCGCGCCTGGACGCGACCCTGGCCGGGCTCACCGGGGTCAGCCCGGCTGCCCCGGTCCCCGACGACGAGGTGCTCGCCGAGGTGGTCCCGCTGCGGTCCAGACGCGGTCCGCGGCTGCTCGCGGCAGCAGCTGCGGTGGTACTGGTCGCCGGTGGTGGCGTCGGGATCACCCAGCTCGTCCGGAGCCACGACTCGAACACGGCCGACTCCCTGGCGACGAGCCCGAGCGCCGGAAGGGTCCCCAGCGCGCAACCTCCCGCGCTCGCATCAACCCCGGGCGCGGGAACGAACGGGTCGACCGCCCCGACCAGTGCCCTGCCTGTCTTCACCACCGCCGGCTTCGCCCGGCAGGCAGCAGCGTTCGAGGACGCTCCCACCGGCTACAGCAGCCTGCTCAACGGCGCCGAGAACTCCCAGAAGGACGCGACCGGGAGCACCGGCGGCGACACCGTCCGGTCGCCCGACGCTGGCCCTGCGCCAAACCCGACCCAGCATGTCCCGCCTGCGACCACCGGTACCGAGGCCGAGCTCGGCTCCGCATCGGGCCCCCTCTGCGTGGGTCCGGACCTGCCGGAGACCACCAGCGTCCCGATCACCTTCGACGGGGCCCCGGCGGTGCTGGTGCAGCACCGCGCCCAGGGAGGGTCGCGGGTCGTCCAGGCCTGGTCCTGCGACGGCTCCACCGAGCTCGCCACCACGTCGGTCCCGCGCTGACCGCTCCTGGTCGCGCGTGCGGGAATGGCGCATGCCTAGGATCTGTTCTGTCACCAGACCCACTACAGAGCAGGCAACGACATGTCCGAGGCGACCAGCGAGACCCGAAACGTGATCATCATCGGCTCGGGACCGGCGGGATACACCGCCGCGGTGTACGCCGCGCGCGCGAACCTGGCGCCGCTGATCTTCGAGGGCGCGGTGACGGCCGGTGGTGCCCTGATGAACACCACCGAGGTCGAGAACTTCCCGGGCTTCCGTGACGGCATCCAGGGCCCGGCGCTGATGGACGAGATGCGTGCCCAGGCCGAGCGGTTCGGTGCCGAGCTGATCGCCGACGACGTGATCGAGGTCGACCTGACCGGTGACATCAAGGTCGTCCGTACCGAGGAGGGCACCTTCACCGCGAAGGCCGTCATCCTGGCGATGGGGTCGGGCTACAAGAAGCTCGACAACCCCGACGAGGACCGGCTCTCGGGCCACGGCGTCTCGTGGTGCGCGACCTGCGACGGATTCTTCTTCCGCGAGCAGCACATCGCCGTCGTCGGTGGTGGCGACTCCGCGGTCGAGGAGGCGACCTTCCTGTCGCGCTTCGGCTCCAAGGTCACCCTGATCGTCCGCCGCGACGAGCTGCGCGCCTCGAAGATCATGGCCGACCGCGCGTTCGCCGACCCGAAGATCGAGATCGCCTGGAACTCCGCGATCGAGGCGATCCACGGCGACGACAAGCTCACCGGCGTGACTTTGAAGGACACCGTCACCGGAGAGACGCGCGAGCTCGACGCGACCGGCCTGTTCATCGCGATCGGTCACGACCCGCGCTCGGAGCTGCTCGGTGGCCAGGTCGACCTGGACGACGAGGGTTACGTACTCGTCGAGGAGCGCAGCACCCGGACCAACCTGGTCGGGGTCTTCGCGTGCGGTGACCTCGTCGACCACACCTACCGCCAGGCGATCACGGCTGCCGGGAGCGGCTGCGCCGCGGCGCTGGACGCCGAGCGCTTCCTGGCCGACCTCGAGTACGCCGCATCGTCGGCGGTCGCCGCTACCGTCTGAGGCACCGCGACGGGATCCCCGGGGAATCATCGCCCGCGCTGCACTGTTCTGCTTACTGTCACACCCACCCGAACCAACCGAGGAGAAATCATGGCCGACCTGCAGGCCGTCACCGACGCCGACTTCGAGGCCGAGGTCCTCAAGTCCGAGACCCCCGTTCTCGTGGACTTCTGGGCCGAGTGGTGCGGCCCGTGCCGCCAGGTCGCCCCGATCCTCGACGAGATCGCCAAGGAGCACAGCGACAAGCTGCGCCTGGTGAAGATGAACGTCGACGAGAACCCGATCACCCCGGCGACGTACCGGGTGACGGGCATCCCGACGCTCAACGTGTACGTCGGCGGCGAGGTCGTCAAGCAGATCGTCGGCGCGAAGCCCAAGGCTGCGCTGCTGCGCGAGCTTGCCGACATCATCGGCTGAGAACCGCGCTCGGCACGCGCTGCACGCCCGGAGCCACTTGGTTCCGGGCGTGCAGTCTGTTTGAGTGGTGCTGCACCTGAGTTTGTCCTGCGAGGCCCGCCCCGCACCCGCCGCCGAGGAAGGGACCTGGAGTGAGCACGATCTTCCGGACCGGCGACTCGGGCACGGCCGTGACTCAGATCATCGGCTTGCTGCGCCGGGCCGGCCTCCTCGACGACGAGCTCCCGACGTCGTACGACGCCCGGGTCGAGCTCGCGGTGCGCGCCTTCCAGCAGCAGTGCGGGCTGCACGTCGACGGTGTCGTCGGGCACGCCACCTTCCGCCGTCTCGACGAGGCCAGCTGGAACCTGGGAGACCGGATCCTCACGCACCTGCCCGGCAACCTGATGACCGGTGACGACGTCTTCACCCTGCAGCGACGGTTGCTCGAGCTGGGCTTCAAGGTCGGCCGGGTCGACGGTTACTTCGGGCCCGAGACCGAAGCCGGTCTCCGGGAGTTCCAGCGCAACGTCGGCGTCACCCCGGACGGCACCTGCGGGCCGTTCACCCTCAAGATGCTCGCGCAGCTGGCGCCGATGGTCAGCGGCGGTGCCCCGAACGCGATGCGCGCCCAGGAGCGGATCCGCGACGCCGGCCCCCAGCTCGGCGGCAAGATCGTGGTGATCGACCCGTCCCGGGGCCAGCACCTGCCCGACGTCTACGCCGAGCCGGCCGCCGAGATCGTCCACGACCTGGCGGCCCGGATCGAGGGTAGGCTGGTCGCGACCGGGGTCCAGGCGTTCCTGACGGCGTCGCGCACCGGGCGGCACCGGGCGGCCGAGGCCTCCGACGGCGACCAGGCCGAGGAGTTCGAGCGGGCGACCTTCGCCAACCGCGCCAACGCGAACCTCTGCATCTCGCTGGCGGTCGACGCCTCGAGCAACCCGGACGCCTGCGGGGTCGCGACCTACTTCTTCGGGTCCGAGAAGCACAACACCCGGTCCTCGACCGGCGAGCGGTTCGCGGGCCTGGTGCAGCGCGAGATCGTCGCCCGTACCGACCTCGTCGACCTGCGCACCCATGCCAAGGCCTGGGATTTCCTGCGCCGGACCCGGATGCCCGCGGTCCAGCTCGACGCCGGCTACCTGTCGAACCCCGGCGATGCCCGACGACTGGCCGACCCGGGGTTCCGCGACGTCCTGGCCGAGGCCGTCGTGGTCGCGGTCCAGCGGTTCTACCTGAGCCCCGAGTCCGATGCGCACACGGGGATCCTGCGGCTCAGCGAGCTGCGCGCGGCCCTGGGCTCACAACCGGCGCACTGACCTCGGCGGAGCTGTGGCGTCGCTGGCTTCGGCGCCGTGCGGCAGAGGTTGCGGCGCCAGCCGCGGCACCGGGCGCTTCAGGCCGCCGAGCAGCTTCTCGGCGGCGGCCTCGAACTCCTCGCGCCAGGTGAGCGTCGTCCGCAGGTCCATCCGCATCCGGGGGTGCCGCGCGTGTGCGCGGTGGGTCCGGAACCCGACCGCCAGCAGGAAGTCGACGGGCAGCGTGCACGGTCCGGCCAACGGCCCGGGCAGTCGTCGGTGCGCACCGAACGCCTCCACGGCCCCGACGCCGCCGTGCCGGATCAGGTCCTTGGCCATCGACTGGATCAGCACCCGTGCCAGGCCCTGGCCGCGGTGGCCGGGGTCGATGTAGCCGCACGAGACCAGCACGGCATCGGTGCTCACCGGAGCGGTCGCGAACCCGTCCCCGCCGGGCAGGTGCAGCGCGGGCGCCCACAGCAGGTGGCCGACGACCCGGTCGTCGACGCTGATCACCCGGCCCACCGAGCCCCAGTCGCGCAGCATCGAGGACACCCAGGCGGCCTTCTCCTCGGCTTCGTGCCCGCGGATCTGGCCGCGCCGTACCGGATCGAACTCCCAGAACGTGCAGGCCGAGCACCCACCCGGAAGGTGGGCGAGGTTGTCGAGCGTGAGGCGGTCGACCTTGCGAGCCATGCGTCCAGCGTACGTCCGTGGCCTCAGCTACGCAGGGTGCCGAGGAAGTCCGCGATCCGACCGATGCCTTCGGTGAGCAGGTCGACGTCGGGCAGCGTGACCAGGCGGAAGTGGTCCGGCTCGAACCAGTTGAACCCGGTCCCGTGGGTGACCAGGATCTTCTTGGCCCGCAGCAGCTCGATCACGAACTTCTCGTCGTCGGTGATCCCGAACATCTCGGTGTCCAGCTTCGGGAAGCAGTACAAGGCTCCCTGCGGCTCGACGCAGGTCACGCCGTCGATCTCGTTGAGCAGCTTCCAGGCGAGCTTGCTCTGCTCGTAGAAGCGCCCCCCGGGCCCGATGTACTCGCTGATCGACTGGTAGCCGCCCAGCGCGGTCTGGATCGCGTGCTGGGCGGGGACGTTCGAGCACATCCGCATGTTCGCCAGCAGGGTCAGGCCCTCCAGGAAGTCCTCGGCCAGGTGCTTCGGTCCGGAGACCATCACCCAGCCGGCCCGGTAGCCGCAGACCCGGTACGCCTTGGACAGCCCGCTGAAGGTCAGGCAGAGCACGTCGTCGGCCGCGTACGTCGCGCTGTGCAGGTGGACGGCGTCGTCGAACAGGATCTTCTCGTAGATCTCGTCGCTGAAGACGACCAGGTCGTGGCGCCGGGCGATGTCGACCAGACCCCGCACGACCGCCTCACTGTAGACCGCGCCGGTCGGGTTGTTCGGGTTGATGATCACCAGCCCGTGGGTGTTCTCGGTGATCTTCGCCTCGATGTCGGCGAGATCGGGGTTCCAGCCGTTCTCCTCGTCGCAGCGGTAGTGCACCGGCGTACCGCCCGACAGCGTGACCGCGCCGGTCCACAGCGGGTAGTCCGGCGCAGGCACCAGGATCTCGTTGCCGTCGTCGAGGAACGCCTGCAGCACCAGGCTGATCAGCTCGGAGACGCCGTTGCCGATGAAGACGTCGTCCACCTGGGTGTCGGTCAGTCCGCGCTGCTGGTAGTACTGGGCGACCGCGGTCCGTGCCGAGTAGATCCCGCGGGAGTCCGAGTAGCCCTGGGCCTCGGGCAGGTTGTGCACCATGTCGGCCACGATCGCCTCGGGTGCCTCGAACCCGAACGGGGCCGGGTTCCCGATGTTCAGCTTCAGGATCTTGTGGCCCTCTGCCTCCAGGCGCTGCGCCTCGACGAGAATCGGACCACGGACGTCGTAACGGACGTGCTGGAGCTTGCGGCTCTGGACGATGCGGCGCATGGGCCCCAGTCTCGCAGAAGCCACCGGGCCGGCGCCTGCGGTTAACGCAGGCTGTCGAGCAGCGACCGCTGGCCCGTAGTGTTGGCACATGCGCGATATCGTCTATCCCGCCGTGATCGCGGCGGCCCGGACCTGGTTCCGTCTCGGTGACGTGAAGATCACCATGACCGGCCAGGAGCACATCCCGACCTCGGGCCCGGCGCTGGTCGCCGTGAACCACCTCTCCTTCGTCGACTACGTGCTGGCCGGGTACCCGGCCGCCGAACGCGGACGGCTGACCCGCTTCATGGCGAAGAAGGAGGTCTTCGAGCACCGCATCGGCGGCCCGGTGATGCGCTCCTTCCACCACATCGCGATCGACCGCGACTCCGGCCAGGGCGGCATGGACGAGGCCCGGCGGTACCTCGACGCGGGCGAGCTCGTCGGGATCTTCCCCGAAGGCACCATCTCCCGCAGCTTCGAGCTCCAGCCCCTGAAGACCGGTGCCGTCCGGATCGCGGCTGCCGCCGGCGTGCCGCTGATCCCGGTGGTGCTGTGGGGCACGCAGCGGTTCCTGACCAAGGGCAAGCCGCGCGACTTCGGTCGCCACAAGACCATCAGCATCGAGGTCGGTGAACCGATGCACCCGACCACGGAGGACAACCCCAACCTGGTCACCGCCGAGCTCCAGCGACGGATGGAAGCAAGCCTCGACCGGCTGATCAAGGGGTATCCCGCCGACGAGCAGCCGGCCGGTTCCTGGTGGCTGCCGGCATCGCACGGCGGCTCCGCGCCCACCCCGGACGAGGCCGCGGCGATGTACGCCGAAGAGCGTCGTCAGCGTGCTCAGCGTCGTGCCAAGAAGAGCAGCTGACCCCTTCGGGTGGCATACCTGCAGGTCAGAGCATTTTGTCGATGAGTTACTTTATTGCTTTGTCGACATATACCTAGAGCGATAGAGCACTACATGGGCCGGTCTTCACGGTTGCGTGGATCGATGACTCCGACGATCCGCTCGAGGTCGGCGAGTGACGCGAACTCGATCGCGATCCGTCCCTTGGCCTTGCCCAGGGTCACCTTGACCCGGGTGTCGAGGCGATCGGAGAGACGCTCGTTGAGGTCCGTCAGACCCGGTGCGGTGGGCCGGTTCGCCTTGAACCTGACCGTCTCACCGTCGTCGGAGTCGACGTCACCGACGGCCACGATCTCCTCCAGGGCCCGCACCGAGATGCCCTCGGCGACCACCCGCGCAGCCAGCCGGTCCTGGGCCCCGGCGTCACTGACTCCGAGCAGCGCCCGGGCGTGGCCGGCCGAGAGGATCCCTGCTGCGACCCGGCGCTGGACCGCTGGCGAGAGCTTCAGCAGGCGCAGCGTGTTGCTGATCTGCGGACGGCTTCGGCCGATCCGCGCCGACAGCTCTTCATGGGTGCACCCGAAGTCGTCCAGGAGCTGCTGGTACGCCGCGGCCTCCTCGAGCGCGTTCAGCTGGGACCGGTGCAGGTTCTCCAGGAGGGCGTCCCGGAGCATGTCGTCGTCCTGGGTCTCGCGAACGATCGCCGGGATGGTCGTCAGGCCGGCCTCGGTGGTAGCACGCCATCGCCGCTCGCCCATGATCAGCTCGTAGCGATCGGTGTCGACCTTCCGGACCACGATCGGCTGGAGAAGGCCGATCTCCTTGATCGAGTGCACGAGCTCTGCCATCGCCTCCTCGTCGAAGGCGGTCCGGGGCTGTCGGCTGTTCGGGGTGATCGCGGTGATCGGCAGCTCGGCGAAGTAGGCGCCGGCAACCGGAGCCGGTTGGTCCGCGACGGCGATCCCGCCCTCGTTCGCTGCTGCGGCCTCGGCTGCCTCGGGCTGGGTGGGGATCAGGGAACCCAGTCCCCGACCGAGTCCGCGTCGCTTCTCGCTCATGCCCCTGCTCCCTTGATTGCCATCTCGCGCGCTGCTTCCAGGTAGCTGAGTGCTCCCGGCGATCCTGGATCGTAGGTGATCACGCTCTGGCCGTAGCTGGGGGCCTCCGAGACGCGCACCGACCTCGGGATCGCCGTCCGGAGCACCTGGTCCTTGAAGTGCTCGCGGACCTCGTCGGCAACCGCTGAGGCGAGATTGGTCCGGGAGTCGAACATGGTGATCAGGATCGTGGAGATGAACAGGTCCTGGTTCAGGTGCGCCTTGACCATCTCGACGGTCTCGATCAGCTGGCCGAGACCCTCGAGGGCGTAGTACTCGGCCTGGATCGGGATGAGCATCTCCTCGCCGGCCACCAGGGCGTTCAGGGTCAGCAGCCCCAAGGAGGGCGGGCAGTCGATCAGCACGTAGTCCAGGCGCTCCTCACCGGCCCCGGTACCGATCAGCTCGTAGGCAGCAAGGGCCTTGCGGAGCCTGCTCTCGCGGGCGACCACGCTGACCAGCTCGATCTCGGCGCCGGCGAGGTCGATCGTTGCCGGGACGACGTACAGGCCGGGGATCTCCGGGTGCTCCTGGACGACCTCGGCCACCGACAAGCCGTCGACGAGCATGTCGTACGACGACGGCGTTCCACGGCGGTGATCCACCGCGAGCGCGGTGGATGCGTTTCCCTGCGGGTCGAGATCGACCACCAGAACCCGCTGGCCACCCTGGGCGAGCGCCACCGCCAGGTTCACGGTGGAGGTCGTCTTGCCGACGCCACCCTTCTGGTTGGCGACCACCATCACCCGCGTGCGCGGTGGGCGGGGCAGCGGATCGCTGAAGTTGGCCCGCTCCCTCGCGCGGAGCTCGGCCTCGATCGCTCGGGCCAGCGGCGTACTGGTGTCGCTGTACGCCGGGGGGGCTGCATCGAGATCTGCGGCCGTCTTGATCATCGTCGGCGCACTCTCGTCGGGTGTCGTGTGGTGCTCGGTCACGCTTTGCTCCTGAGACGATGTTTCACGTGAAACAGACGTGGTGTCTGTGGATAACTAGGGCTGATCTGTGGATATCCCCGCTCAGAGACCCACCAGTACCGGTGGAAAACTTTTCACGGGTAAGAATCAAAACGGCCGTGCTGAACGCTCTCGCATCACGATTTCAGCACATGGACGACGCGAACCGAGTGCTCGAGAAGATCCGCCCCCAGCTCGATGACGCCCTGGAGACGTCCACCCTCGCGCTGGAGTACGCGCCCTGCGACAGCAAGCTCCTCCTGCGCGGACGAGCCTTTCATGGCCAGGAACGACCCGCCAGACCTCACCAAAGGCAAAGACCAGCGAGTCAGTCGCTCCATCGGGGCTACCGCACGGGACGTCACCACGTCGAACAGTGCCGAACCGTGCACCTCTTCGGCTCGCGCACGACGTACCTGGACGTTGTCGAGACCGAGCTCGGCCACGACCTCCTCCAGAAATGTCGTACGCCGCAGCAGCGGCTCGACCAGCGTCACGTCGAGATCGGGGCGCCTGATCGCCATCACCAATCCCGGGAGTCCGGCTCCGGATCCGACGTCGCAGACCGACGCGTCGGGGGCGACCAGGTCGGTGACCAGAGCGCAGTTGAGCAGATGGCGGTCCCAGAGCCTCGGAACCTCGCGGGGGCCGATCAGGCCCCGCACCGTCGCCTCTGTCGCCAGGAGCTCGGCGAACCGGACGGCCTTGGGGAGCGCATCCGAAAACACCCTCCGCGCCACGTCGGGCGCGGAGGGTGTCATCGACACGATCGATGTTTCACGTGAAACACGGTCGGTCACGCCGGCAGAACCACCACGTGACGTCGCGGCTCGACACCGTCGGACTCGGACTTCAGACCGCTGGCCGCGACGACGTCGTGGATCACCTTGCGCTCGAACGGGGACATCGGGGCCAACGACACCGGCTCACCTGATTCCTTGACCCGGGCAACCACACCGGCCGCCTCCTCCTCGAGCTCGGTCCGGCGCGCGGCACGGTGACCTGACACGTCGAGCATCAGCCGTGAGCGCTCCCCGGTCTCCCGGTACACCGCCAGACGGGTGAGCTCCTGAAGGGCCTCGAGCACCTCGCCGTTGTCGCCGACCAGCTGGGGAAGGTTGGCGCCCACGATGGACACGGTGGCCCGATCGCCCTCGACATCCATGTCCAGGTCACCGTCGAGATCTGCGATCTCGAGCAGCTCCTCCAGGTAGTCCGCGGCGATCTCGCCTTCCTGCTCCAGACGCTTGGTCCGGGGCGGACGCGGCGCGCCGTCCGAACCTTCGACCTCGTCGCCCTCGTTCTCGGCTTCGACGTCCGCGTCGGTCTCGAGCTCCGTGTCCGGCTCGACTGCTTCTGCCTCAATACTCTCGGTCAACTGTCTTCTCCCTGATCGATGCTGTCGCCATTCGGCGAAGGGTTCTTGGGGGCCTGGGCGCGACGCTGCTCTCGCGTCTGCTTCCGGGGCTGCTGACGTTGAGCCGGACGACGGTCCTGCTCGACGCTCTCGACGGCAATCGCGGTGGATCCGCTGACCGGGTCGCTCTTGACGATGCCCTTCGCGGAATCACGGCGCTGCTTGGCGCGGAACGCCTCCGTGTTCGGTGCGGGGTTGTTGCGGATCACGTAGAACTGCTGGCCCATGGTCCACAGGTTCGAGGTCGTCCAGTACATCAGGACACCGATCGGGAACGCGATACCACCGACGGCGAAGACCAGCGGCAGCACGTACAGCAGCATCTTCTGCTGCTGCGCGTACGGGCCCGAGAGTGCATCGTCGGGCATGTTCTTGCTCATCAGCTGACGCTGGGTCAGGAACGTCGTGAGCGTCATCGCGAGCACCAGGAAGATCGCGATGATCTTGACGACCTCGTGACCGTCCGACTTCACGAAGCTCGACGACAGGGTGCCACCGAAGAACGGCGCGTGGGCGAACGCGATCGCGTCGGACTTGGTCAGCAGACCATGGCCCTGGCTCTTGGCAGCCTTGCTGAGGATCCGGAACAGCGACAGGAAGATCGGCATCTGCACGATCAACGGCAGGCACGAGGAGAACGGATTCGTTCCAGTCTCCTTGTACAGCGCCATCGTCTCCTGGGTCAGCCGCTCCCGGTCGTGGCCGTACTTCTTCTGCAGCTCCTTCACCTTGGGCTGCAACAGCTGCATGTTCCGGCTGGACTTGATCTGCTTCACGAAGAGCGGGATCAGGCAGACCCTGATCGTGAGCGTCAGGAAGACGATCGACAAGGCCCAGGACGCACCCGAGGCCGAGCCGAACACCAGGCTGAACACGTGGTGCCAGCCGAGCAGGACCGCCGAGACCAGGTAGTACAGCGGCGTGATGATGAAGTGGCCGATCTGGCCGAGGAAACCCACTCAGACTCCTTGAGTCGTGTTCACATGGCCCAGCAGCTGCTGGGAAGATTGAGGCTGGGAAGGCTTGGACGGCACCGGGTCGTACCCGCCGGCGGCCCAGGGGTGGCACCGGCCGACCCGGCGTGCAGCGAGCCAGCTTCCCTTGAACGCCCCGTGGACCGTCACGGCCTCGAGCGCGTACGCCGAACAGGTCGGGTGGTAACGGCACACCTGACCGTAGAGCGGGCTGATGGCGAAGCGGTAGGCCCTGAGGAGGGCGATCAGGATCCACTTCATCCCTGACCCTCCGTCCCCGTGGCCGTGCTCATGCCCGACCCAGACAACGATCGAGAGCCCCGGCAAGATCCCCGAAGGAGGCACTGGCTGAATCCGGGAGCGCCCGTACGACGAGCATGCTCCCGCCCGGGAGCTGGTCGATCCGCTCCCGCATCAGATGGCGTAGGCGTCGCTTCACGCGATTCCGCGTCACGGCCGGGCCGACCGACTTGGCGACGACGAACCCCACACGAGAGGGTTCACTTGTCGCTTTGTCGACATTCGGCACCACTAGATGTACGACCATCAGCGGGCCGCCAGATCGGCGACCCCGACGGACCGTCTGCCGGAACTCGTCGGCAGCGGTCAGGCGATTGCTTGAGGACAGCACATCCAGCAAGCGGCCTCAGACGGCGAGGCTGTTGCGGCCCTTGCGGCGACGGCTGGACAGGATCGCGCGCCCGGCGCGGGTACGCATCCGAAGACGGAACCCGTGCACCTTGTGACGACGGCGGTTGTTCGGCTGGTAAGTACGCTTGCTCATGAAAATCTCCACGCGCTTCTGTTGGGGAATGCCTGTGTTGGGAACGGCTCTGTGGGACGTGTCCACACCGGGTCGCACGACGCAGAACGCCGCCAGTCAGAGTCACAACTGGCACCGCCTGCCCGCGCGATGGACCCTGGCAGGGCCCGGTCGTGGACATGCGGCACCGGTCGAACCGGTTTCGACCTGCCAACGGTACGTGTGAGGCCGGTTCACGGTCAATTCGAACCGCACCGAACGACCACGGGAGGCCAAAAGAAACGAGCCTGCACCCTCAGCTCACCATAATCATGGCGACACGCCGACGAATCACTCGAACCTGTGGACAACCGGTTGATCCAACGTGCCCTGTGTTGTTAGCGTCCGCTCACCGGCCCACTCGTGTACACGCTGCAGCTCGAGCACGGAAGTGCGCCTCGCGCACCCTGCACAACCTGTGGACAAAGGTGTGGATCGGACCAACCAGATCAACCCAGACGCAACCACCAACGCCAGCCAGGCGCGCAGGACGTCCGAACGAGGGGAGCGCGAAGCGCACGTGGAGTCACCTGCAGGCAACGGTCGAGAGCTTGACGCGTTGTGGCCCGCCATCCTGGACAGCCTCGCCCCGAACCAGCGCGTCTGGCTCGCCTCGAGCAAGCCGGTGATGCTCGCCGAGTCGACGGCCGTCATCGCCGTACCGAACGAGTTCACCCGCACCCAGCTCGAGGGACGACTACGAACCCGGCTCGAGGACGCCCTCAGCGACAGCCTGAACAGGCCGATCCGGATCGCGGTCAGCGTCGACGAGACCCTGTCCCCGGGCGACTTCCCCCTGGGCGGGCTGATCGCCGATGTGCCCACGCTCACCCAGACCGCTCCGCCGCCGCCGGCCGCCGAGGCACCCTTCACGCCGTCCGGGACGCTCAGCTACGCACCGCAAAACCTTTCATCGTTCAATCCACAAGGTTCTTTGTCGACAAATATCCAGGGCGGTAATTCCCTGTCCACTGGCATCCCGGACAGTCCGCTCAACCCGCGGTACACGTTCGAGACCTTCGTCATCGGATCCTCGAACCGGTTCGCGCACGCAGCCGCCGTCGCTGTCGCCGAAGCACCGGGCAAGGCCTACAACCCGTTGGTCGTCTACGGCGACTCGGGCCTGGGCAAGACGCACCTGCTGCACGCGATCGGCCACTACGTCCGCAGCCTCTACACCGGCGCCAAGATCCGGTACGTCTCGTCCGAGGCGTTCACGAACGACGTCATCAACGCGATCAAGGACGCGAACACCTCCGAGCTCCAGCGCCGGTACCGCGACGTCGACGTCCTGCTGATCGACGACATCCTGTTCCTCGAGGGCAAGCAGCAGACGCAGGAAGAGTTCTTCCACTCGTTCAACACGCTGCACAACGCGAACAAGCAGATCGTGATCAGCTCGGACCGGCCGCCGAAGCGCCTCACCCAGCTCGAGGACCGGCTGCGCAACCGTTTCGAGTGGGGCCTGCTGACCGACGTACAGCCGCCCGACCTGGAGACCAGGATCGCGATCCTCCGCAAGAAGGCCGCTGCCGACCGGCTGCACGCGCCGGCCGACGTGCTCGAGTTCATCGCCAGCCGGATCCAGACGAACATCCGCGAGCTCGAGGGTGCCTTGATCCGGGTCACCGCCTTCGCGAGCATCAACCACCAGGAAGTCGACATGACCCTGGCCGAGATCGTGCTCAAGGACCTCATCCCCGAAGGCGGAGAGCCGCAGGTCACCGCCGGCCTGATCATCGCCCAGACCGCGTCGTACCACTCGTTCAGCATCGAGGACCTGTGCGGACCGAGCCGGACCCGTGCCCTGGTGACGGCTCGTCAGATCGCGATGTACCTGTGCCGTGAGCTCACCGATCTCTCGCTGCCGAAGATCGGCCAGCAGTTCGGCGGTCGTGACCACACCACGGTGATGAACGCCGAGCGCCGGATCCGCAAGGACCTGGCCGAGCGCCAGACGACGTACAAGACGGTCAACGAGCTCACCATGCGGATCAAGCAGCAGGCCAAGCAGCCCTAGCGGCCGCGGGTTCGCCTGTGGGTGGGCACACGAATTGTCGTGGAGTCACCCGGGAGGACCTGTGGACAAGCGGACACCTCGACGCACAGCAAGGTTCCAAGACCACAGGAAGCTGTAGTTCCTCCCAGGTCCGTCCACAGGGCCTGGGGATCCGAAAAGTGTCGGTGACCTGCAGTTACATCAGTTCTCCACAGTGTCCACCGCCCCTACTACTACTACTGAATTTCCAGATAGATCCTTCGTCGTACAACAACCGGAAACCACCCTCGCTGGGGACAACTCCCCGTGCACCGCGTGAGCGTGGCAGGATGCCCAGTCCCAAGGCATGAATCCCCAGTCCTTGAGGCAGACCCGCAGGAGGCAACACCCGTGAAGTTCCGCGTCGAGCGCGATGTCCTCGCCGATGCCGTCGCATGGACGGCCCGCGCTCTCCCCTTGCGTCCCAGTGCACCTGTCCTCGCCGGGCTCCTCATCGAAGCCGGCAACATCGATGGAGCCGACGGCCTCCAGCTCTCCACGTTCGACTACGAGACCTCGGCCCGGGCGACGCTCAACGCCGACGTGTCGATCGAGGGTCGCGCCCTGGTCTCCGGTCGTCTGCTCGCCGACATCTGCCGCAGCCTGCCGAACAAGCCGGTGGAGATGTCGATCGAGGGCGCCAAGGTCACGCTGACCTGCGGTTCGGCGCGCTTCAGCCTGCAGACGATGCCGGTCGAGGACTACCCGTCGCTCCCGCCGATGCCCGAGTCCCGCGGCAAGGTCCGCAGCGAGCTCTTCGCCCACGCCGTCGGCCAGGCCGTCACCGCCGCCGGTCGCGACGACATGCTGCCGGTGCTGACCGGGGTCCGGATCGAGCTCGACGGCTCGTCGATCTCGATGCTCGCCACCGACCGGTTCCGGCTCTCCCAGCGCGAGCTCGAGTGGGATCCCGGGACGCCGGACCTGTCCGCGGCAGCGCTGGTCCCGGCCAAGGTGCTGGCCGACACTGCCAAGTCCCTGACCGGTGGCGCCGAGATCTCGATCGCCCTGTCCACCTCGGGCATCGGCGAGGGCATCATCGGTTTCGAGGGCTCCGCCGGTGGCGGCATCCGTCGTACGACGACCCGGCTGCTCGACGGTGAGTTCCCCAAGGTCCGCTCGCTGTTCCCGAACGAGCACCTCACCCTGGCCCGGGTGGACCGCTCGGTGCTGATCGACGCGGTCAAGCGGGTCGCCCTGGTCGCCGAGCGCAACACCGCCGTCCAGCTCGCCTTCGCCGACGGGGTGCTGACCCTCGACGCAGGTTCGGGCGAGGAGGCGATGGCGAGCGAGTCGATCGAGGCAGTCATCACCGGCGACGACCTCACCACTGGATTCAACCCGCAGTTCCTGCTCGACGGACTCTCCGCCCTGGAGTCACCGTTCGTCGAGCTCGCATTCACGACCTCGTCGAAGCCCGTCGTCCTCTCCGGAGTCGACTCGCTCGATGCGGCCGGCAGCGCGACGGACTCCAGCTTCAAGTACCTCTTGATGCCCCGCCGCCTGCTCTCCTGACCTCGATCGGAAGGAAGCACGCGCATGCACCTCGGACTCGTCGGACTCGGCAAGATGGGTGGCAACATGCGCACCCGGCTGCGCAACGGTGGCCACACCGTCGTGGGCTACGACCGCAACCAGGACCTCTCCGACTCGACGAGCCTGGCCGACATGGTCGAGAAGCTCCCCAGTCCGAAGGTGGTCTGGGTGATGGTGCCGGCCGGCGGACCCACCGATGACACCGTGAACGAGCTCGCCGGACTGCTCGGCGAGGGCGACCTGATCGTCGACGGCGGCAACTCCCGGTGGACCGAGGACATCCGGCACGCCGAGATGCTCGCGGGCAAGGGCATCGGGTTCGTCGACTGCGGCGTTTCCGGTGGTGTCTGGGGCCTGGAGAACGGCTACGCGCTGATGGCCGGCGGCAAGGCCGAGGACGTCGCGAAGGTGCAACCGGTCTTCGACACCCTCAAGCCCGAGGGCGACTTCGGCTGGGTGCACGCGGGCAAGGTCGGCGCCGGGCACTTCTCGAAGATGGTTCACAACGGCATCGAGTACGCGATCATGCAGTCGTACGCCGAGGGCTGGGAGCTGCTCGAGACCGTCGACATGGTCGAGAACGTCACCGACGTCTTCCGCTCCTGGAAGGAAGGGACGGTCATCCGTTCCTGGCTCCTCGACCTCCTGGTCGCAGCCCTGGACGAGAAGCCCGGCCTCGAAGGCATCCGCGGCTACGCGGACGATTCCGGTGAAGGGCGCTGGACCGTCGAGGCCGGTATCGAGAACGCGGTCGCCACTCCGGCGATCACCGCGGCGCTGTACGCACGCTTCGTCTCGCGCCAGGACGACAGCCCGGCGATGAAGGCGGTCGCCGCGATGCGCAACCAGTTCGGCGGCCACGCTCTGCACACCGAACCGCCCGCCGGCGGAGACGCTTCCTAGCTCTCCCGTGTACGTCGCCCACCTCTCGCTCCACGACTTCCGGTCCTACCCGGCGGTCGAGGTGGAGATCGGGCCCGGCGTGACGGCGTTCGTCGGTCGCAACGGCCAGGGCAAGACCAACCTGGTCGAGGCGATCGACTACCTCTCGAGCCTCTCCTCGCACCGGGTCGCCTCGGACGCACCGCTCGTGCGCCAGGGAGCGGTCCAGGCGATCATCCGTGCCGCGGTGGTGCGGGACGAGCGGCGCGCGATCCTCGAGATCGAGATCAACCCCGGCAAGTCGAACCGCGCCCGGATCAACAAGTCCCCGCTGCCGAAGGCACGCGAGCTGCTCGGGCTGGTCCGGACCGTGGTGTTCTCGCCCGAGGACCTGTCCCTGGTCAAGGGCGACCCCTCGGAGCGCCGCCGCTTCGCCGACGACCTGCTCGTCCAGCTGTCGCCCCGCTTCGCGGGAACCCGTGCCGACTACGAGCGGGTGCTCAAGCAGCGCAACTCGCTCCTGAAGACGGCCAGGTCCAACCGGCGGGGGCGTGACGCCGACGAGACCCTGCTGTCCACCCTCGCAGTGTGGGACTCACGCCTGGCGGAGCTCGGGGCCGAGATCATGCGGAGCCGGATCCAGCTCGTCGAGGACCTCACGCCGCTCGTCGGCAAGGCCTACGAGGCGGTCGCCCGCGGCGCCACCCGTGATGACGCGGTGCTGACCTACCGACCGAGCCTCGAGATGCCCGAAGGATCCCTCGAGGACGCGATCCTGGCGGAGCTCGTACGTCGGCGGACCGAGGAGCTCGACAGGGCGCTCACGCTGGTCGGCCCGCACCGCGACGACATCGTGCTCGCCCTGGGGGACCTACCCGTCAAGGGCTATGCCAGTCACGGCGAGTCGTGGTCCTTCGCGCTGGCGCTGAGACTCGCGTCGTACGACCTGCTGCGTGCTGGTGGCGACGACCCGGTGCTGATCCTCGACGACGTCTTCGCCGAGCTGGACACCGGTCGCCGTGCGCAGCTCGCCGACCTGGTCGCGCACGCGGAGCAGGTGCTGATCACCGCCGCAGTGCCCGAGGACATCCCGGCCCAGCTGCACGGTCGGCGGTTCACCGTCGCCGCCGGGGCGGTGACGCTCGATGAGTGAGGAGGACGTCCAGGACCAGGACGACGGCCAGCCACCGCACGACGAGACCGGGCTCGACCTGGCGCGCAGCATCGCCCGCGGCCTCGCCGGTCGGACCGGCCCGCTGCGACGTCGGCTGAAGGCGCCCCGACGGGTTCTTCCCCAGGCGAGCTCGGCCCACCCCGACGACCGGGACCCGCAGACCCTCGATGCGACGGTCGGCAGGTTCGTGGTCGACCAGGGCTGGCAGACCGAGCTCCGGGTGCACGGCGTCTTCACCCGCTGGGCCGTGATCGTCGGTCGCGACGTGGCCGACCACGTCACCCCGGAGTCGTACGCCGACGGGCGACTGGTCGTCCGGACCGACTCGACCGCCTGGGCCACCCAGATGAAGCTGCTGGCCGGGTCCGTCGTCCGACGGCTGAACGAGGAGCTTGGCGACGGCACCATCGAGGTGATCGACATTCTCGGTCCGCACGTCCCGCGCTGGACCAGCGGCCGCTTCCGGGTGAAGGGCCGCGGGCCCCGCGACACCTACGGCTGAGTGCGGTCCCTCGCGCCCGGCCCGGACGCCGTCAGACGCGATCTGCGGCGGTCACGGTGGTACTGGACCTCATCCGGACCCCTGAAATGGGGCTGAAGAGGCTCCCTGAGCCCTCTCCGGGCCGAATTTCAGCGAAGTTATCCCCAATCAAAGTTCGGTACCCGTGCTTTGGGGCCCCTGACGGGTAGACTGACGGCCGGTTGTCCGACGTGCGCGCCCAGTTCCACAGCGCGCCGTTCACACCGTTTCGCACCACCAAATGAAGAGGAAACCGTGGCTGACGCAGAGCAGACCGACGTAGGCACCAGCGGCTCCGCTGTCGAAGAGGGCAACTACGACGCCAGCGCCATCCAGGTCCTTGAGGGGCTCGAAGCAGTTCGCAAGCGTCCGGGCATGTACATCGGCTCGACCGGCGAGCGCGGCCTGCACCACCTGATCTGGGAGGTCGTCGACAACTCGGTCGACGAGGCCCTCGCCGGCCACTGCGACAAGATCATCCTGACGCTCCAGGCCGACGGCGGGGTCCGGGTCGAGGACAACGGTCGTGGCATCCCGACCGACATCCATCCGACCGAGGGCATCTCGGCGCTGACGATGGCGCTGACGATGCTGCACGCCGGCGGCAAGTTCGGCGGCGGCGGGTACAAGGTCTCTGGTGGACTCCACGGAGTCGGTATCTCGGTGGTGAACGCGCTCTCCAGCACGGTCATCGCGGAGGTCAAGAACCGCGGGCACCTCTGGCGCCAGACCTTCACCATCGGTGTCCCCGACGCCGACCTCGCCGAGGTCCGGCCGATGGAGCCGGGCGAGCGCACCGGGACCACGATCACGTACTACGCCTCGGAGCAGATCTTCGAGACCACGACGTACAACCTGGAGACGGTGACCAACCGGATCCGCGAGATGGCCTTCCTCAACAAGGGTCTCGAGATCATCGTCCGCGACGAGCGCCCGGTGGCCGAGGGACTCGAGGACATCCTCGACGACCCGATGCAGAACGACGACCAGGACAAGTTCGAGGACCCGGACGCCCAGGTCGACCCGATGACCGATGACGTCGACGACATCGCCGCGCCCGAGCGCCAGGGCGGAGCGCTGGAGCGCCGGTTCAAGTACGACCGCGGACTCGTCGACTACGTCGAGCACCTGAACCGCCGCAAGGTGGTCGCGAACCAGACCATCATCAGCTTCGAGGCGGAGACGCCTGCGGGCACCGAGAACCACATGAGCCTCGAGCTCGCGATGCAGTGGAACACCTCGTACAACGAGTCGGTGCACACCTTCGCCAACACGATCAACACCCACGAGGGCGGCACCCACGAAGAGGGTTTCCGAGCCTCGCTCACCACCCTGGTCAACAGCTGGGGCGAGGAGTGGGGCCTGATCAAGAAGCGCGAGGACCGGGTCTCGGGCGACGACATCCGCGAGGGCCTGACCGCGATCATCTCGATCAAGCTCGGCGAACCGCAGTTCGAGGGCCAGACCAAGACCAAGCTCGGCAACACCGAGGCCAAGGGCTTCGTGCAGCGGATCGTCAACGACCAGCTCGGTGCGTGGCTCGAGGAGAACCCGGCCGAGGGCAAGGAGATCATCCGCAAGTCGCAGGCAGCTGCGTCGGCCCGGATGGCGGCCCGCAAGGCGCGCGACCTCGCCCGCAACCGCAAGGGCCTGCTCGGCGGCGGCGGCCTGCCCGGCAAGCTGTCGGACTGCCAGTCGACGAACCCCGAGGAGTGCGAGGTCTTCATCGTCGAGGGCGATTCCGCCGGTGGCTCGGCACGCCAGGGCCGCGACCCGCGGGTCCAGGCGATCCTGCCGATCCGCGGCAAGATCCTCAACGTCGAGAAGGCCCGGATCGACAAGGTCCTCGCGAACACCGAGGTCCAGGCGATCATCTCCGCGCTGGGGACGGGCATCCACGAGGAGTTCAACCTCGAGAAGCTCAGGTACCACAAGGTCGTGCTGATGGCTGACGCCGACGTCGACGGCCACCACATCAACACGCTGCTGCTGACCCTGCTGTTCCGGTTCATGAAGCCGCTGATCGAGCACGGCTACGTCTACATGGCCCAGCCGCCGTTGTACCGGCTGCGCTGGAACAAGCCGGCCGAGCACGAGTTTGTGTACTCCGACGCCGAGCGCGACGCGATGATGAACGACGGTCTGGCCCAGGGCAGGAAGCTCCCCAAGGAGAACCCGGTCCAGCGCTACAAGGGCCTCGGTGAGATGAACGCCGAGGAGTTGTGGGACACCACCATGAACCCGGACGCGCGGCTGATGCTCCAGGTCACCCTCGACGACGCGGCCCAGGCCGACGAGGTGTTCTCCACGCTGATGGGCGAGGACGTCGAGCTGCGCAGGTCCTTCATCCAACGCAACGCCAAGGACGTCAGGTTCCTGGACATCTAGTCCTCGACGCCCCGACTCCTGACCTCTGCGAACGAAAGTAAGAGCACATGACTGAGACCCCCACGGACAGCACCGGCGGAACTGGCGACGGGCCGGGCCCCGGCGGCCGGATCGAGCCGATCGAGCTGCAGACCTCGATGCAGCGCGCGTACATCGACTACGCGATGGCGGTCATCGTCGGCCGGGCGCTGCCCGACGTACGCGACGGTCTCAAGCCGGTGCACCGCCGCGTGCTCTACGCGATGTACGACGGCGGGTACCGCCCCGACCGCGGCTTCTCCAAGTGTTCGCGCGTCGTCGGTGACGTGATGGGTCAGTACCACCCGCACGGCGACACCGCGATCTACGACACCTTGGTCCGGCTCGCCCAGCCCTGGGTGATGCGCGCGCCGCTGATCCACGGCCAGGGCAACTTCGGTTCGCCGGGAAACGACTCCGCGGCGGCGATGCGGTACACCGAGTGCCGGATGGCGCCGCTCGCGCTGGAGATGGTCCGCGACATCACCGAGGAGACCGTCAACTTCCAGCCGAACTACGACGGTCGTTCCGAGGAGCCGACCGTGCTGCCCGCGCGGTACCCGAACCTGCTGGTGAACGGCTCGGCCGGGATCGCGGTCGGGATGGCGACCAACATCCCGCCGCACAACCTGCGCGAGGTCGCCGACGGCGCGCAGTGGGCGCTGGAGCACCCGGACGCCACCCGCGAGGAGCTCCAGGACGCGCTCATCGAGCGGATCAAGGGACCGGACTTCCCCAACGGTGCGCTGATCGTCGGCCACCAGGGCATCGAGCAGGCCTACCGCACCGGCCGCGGCTCGGTGACCCAGCGTGCGGTCATCGAGATCGACGAGGACAACAAGGGCCGGACCTGCCTGTCCATCACCGAGCTCCCGTACATGGTGAACCCGGACAACCTGGCGCTGAAGATCGCCGAGCTCGCCGACTCCGGCCGGGTCCAGGGGATCGCGGACGTCCGCGATGACTCCTCGGGCCGGACCGGCCAGCGGCTCGTCGTCGTGCTCAAGCGCGACGCGGTCGCCCGGGTCGTGCTCAACAACCTGCTCAAGCACACCGAGCTGCAGACGAACTTCTCCGCGAACATGCTGGCGCTGGTCGACGGCGTTCCGCGCACGCTGACCGTCGACCAGTTCATCTCCAACTGGGTCGAGCACCAGATCGAGGTCATCCAGCGGCGGACCGCCTACCGGTTGCGCAAGGCCGAGGAGCGGGCCCACATCCTGCGCGGCCTGGTCAAGGCCCTGGATGCGCTCGACGAGGTGATCGCGCTGATCCGCCGTTCGCCGGACGCGAACGACGCCCGCGAGGGCCTGATCGCGCTCCTCGACATCGACGAGCTCCAGGCCGACGCGATCCTGAACATGCAGCTGCGTCAGCTGGCCGCGCTGCAGCGCCAGCGGATCATCGACGACCTGGCCGAGATCGAGCTCGAGATCGCCGACCTCAACGACATCCTGGCCAACGTCACCCGCCAGCGCTCGATCATCTCCGAGGAGCTCGCGGCGATCGTCGAGAAGTACGGCGACGACCGGCGTACCCAGATCATCGCGGCCGACGGCGACCTGTCGATGGAGGACCTCATCCCCGATGAGGAGCTCGTCGTCACGATCACCCGCGGCGGCTACGCCAAGCGGACCCGGGCCGACCAGTACAGGACCCAGAAGCGGGGCGGCAAGGGCGTGCGGGGTGCGACCCTGCGCGGCGACGACGTGGTGGACCACTTCATCTCGACGTCGAACCACCACTGGTTGCTGTTCTTCACCACGGCCGGTCGCGTCTACCGGACCAAGGCGTACAACCTGCCGGAGGCGCAGCGCGACGCCAAGGGCGGTCACGTCGCCGGGCTGCTCAGCTTCCAGCCCGACGAGAACATCGCCCAGGTGCTGGCGATCCGCGACTACGAGCAGTCGCCGTACCTGGTCCTCGCCACCCGCAACGGTCTGGTCAAGAAGACCCGGCTCGGCGACTACAACAGCCCGCGCCAGGCGGGCGTCATCGCGATCAACTTCCGCGAGGACGACGACGAGCTGATCGGCGCCGAGCTGGTCGACTCCGAGGACCACATCCTGCTGGTCTCCCGCAAGGGCCAGGCGATCCGGTTCCCGGCGGACGACAGCCAGCTTCGCCCGATGGGCCGGGCCACGTCCGGCGTCCAGGGGATGAAGTTCCGCGAGGGCGACTCGGTGCTCTCGATGTCGGTCATCCGTGCCGACCAGGTGGCAGTCGAGGAGATGGATGACGCTGCGGGCGGCGAGACCGAGGTCAAGCTCCAGTACGTCTTCACGATCACCGACGGCGGTTTTGCCAAGCGCACCCGGATCTCCGACTACCGGATCCAGTCCCGTGGCGGTATCGGCATCAAGGCGATGTCGCTGGCGAACGAGGACCGCGGCGGTCTGGTGGGCGCGTTCATCGTCGTCGAGGGGGACGAGATCCTGTCGATCACCTCGGGTGGCCAGGTCGTGCGCAGCCCCATCAACGAGAACTTCCGGGCGACCGGGCGCTCCACGATGGGCGTCAAGTTCGTCACTCCGAAGAGCGGCGACTCGGTGGCTGTGGTCGCGCGCAGCGTCGAGAAGGTGACCGAGGACGACGAGGCGACCGAGGGCGAGGCCGTCGACGGCCCGGTCGTCGACGGTGAGGTCGTCCAGGAGTCGGTGGTTGAGGACGAGGGTGCAACAATCGACGCCACCACGACCGACGACACCGACGACGAACCGACCGAGGAGGGCTGATGTCCGAGCGAGGCGACCTCTCACCGATCGCGCCGGCTCGCACGTTGGCGGGATCGACCGCGACCGACGCCCCACCGGAGCGGCCGTCACTGGCCTCCCGGTTCCGCCGTCCCGAGCGTGCGACCGCGCCGGCGCCGTTGGCCGGTCCCAACGAGGCCCACCAGCGACTTGTCCGGCAGGCGCGGCTGCGTCTCGTCCAGATCGAGCCCTGGTCGGTGATGAAGGCGGCGTTCCTGCTCTCGGTCGCCGTCGGGATCGTCACCGTCGTCGCCGTCGGGATCGTCTGGGGAGTGCTCGGAGCAGCCGGTCTGTGGGACTCGGTGAACTCGATCGTGCGCGATTCCATCGGTGACACCAACGGTGCACCGTTCGAGATCCAGAAGTACCTGGGCACCTCGCGGATCCTCGGCTTCACCATGATCGTCGCCGTCGCCGACGTCATCCTGATCACTGCGATCGCGACCCTTGGAGCATTCCTCTACAACCTCGCCGCCACCCTGGTCGGGGGCATCGAGGTCACCTTCGCCGAGGACAGGTAAGCCGGCCCGACCGGCGTCCCGGACTCGTTTTGTGACCCCCGTTGACGATGGGGTAATCTTCGCTGTCGGTCAGCAGCCCTGCTGATCACACGGGCCTATAGCTCAGACGGTTAGAGCGCTTCCCTGATAAGGAAGAGGTCAGAGGTTCAAGTCCTCTTAGGCCCACCCGCAATCGACCATGGAGGTCGGAATGAAGAAGATCCTGTTCATCGCCGTGGCCGCCGTCGCCGGCATCTTCGTCAGGAAGAAGATCGACGAAGGCCGCAACGAGCAGGATCTCTGGCAGCAGGCGACCGACCCGGTCACCAAAGCCTGATCCACTCCATCGGGGGCCTTGGCGCAATTGGTAGCGCACCTGCTTTGCAAGCAGGGGGTTAGGGGTTCGAGTCCCCTAGGCTCCACCAC
>JAOPXD010000053.1 GCA_025965315.1 Marmoricola sp. | reverse complement strand
GAGCTCAGTCCTCGGGCTCGTTCTCCAGCGCGGCGGCGACGCGACGGTGCGCGACCCAGATCTCCTCGGGCAGGTTCTCGAACTGGGCGAGGTGCTCCTCGCGGTTCTCGAGCTCCTGCTTCCAGCGCGGGACGTTGATCGTGAGGATGGTGTTGAGGTCCTCGGGCGAGATGTCGACGCCCTCGAGGTTCAGCTCGTCCTCGGTCGGGATGATGCCGACCGCGGTCTCGCGTCCCTTGACCTCGCCGTTCTTGAGCTGGAGCAGCCACAGCAGCGGGCGCAGGTTGTCGCGGTAGCCGGGCCACAGGAACCGGCCGTCGTCGCCGCGCTGGAACCAGTTCACGTGCGCGAAGATCGGCTGGTCCTTCGCCGCCCCCACGACGTTGAGGTAGTGCTGCGCGTAGTCGCCCTCGCCGTACGCCATGAACGGGCGGTTCGACATCGGGTCGTAGCGGAGCACGCCTTCCTTGCCCTCGGCCGCGGCGGTCGCCTCAGCACCCAGGGTCAGGCCGTCGTACACACCCTCGGCCAGGTCGTGGATCGCGCGGATCAGCGGCTCGCGGTCACGGGTACGGCCACCGAAGATGATCGCGTCGATCGGGACGCCGGCAGCAGCGTTGTAGTCCTTCGCGATGTTCGGGACGTTGTCCAGCGTGGTGGTGAACCGGCTGTTCGGGTGCGCCCACGGCGAGGTGTCGCCGGGCTCGCGGTCCGCGATCGGGGCGCCGACCCAGTCGACCCAGCCGGTGACGTCGGCCGGCGGCTCCGGCGTACGGCCCTCCCACCAGACCTCGTGGGTGGTGGGGTTGTAGGCGATGTTCGTGAAGATCGCACCGGTGCCCGGTGCGATCGACTCCAGGGCGGTCGGGTTGGTGCCCTCGTTGGTGTCCTTGGCAACGCCGAAGACGCCGTACTCCGGGTTCATGCCGAAGAGCTTGCCGCTGGCCTCGTCGACCCACAGCCAGGCGATGTCGTCGCCGTAGAAGGAGACGTGGTACCGCTCGCCGAGGACGTCGGGAGCCAGCATCATCGCGAGGTTGGTCTTGCCCGAGGCGCTCGGGAAGCCACCACAGATGTGGTAGTCCTTCCCGGTCTCCTTGTCGTGGATCCCGATGAGCATGTACTGCTCGGCGAGGAACTTCTTCGACGCCCAGCCGTCGTACGCCGCCTGGCGCAGACCGTGGGCGATCTTGCCGAGCAGCGCGTTGCCGCCGTACGACGACCCGAAGTGCAGGATCGTGCGCGCGTCGGCGACGGTGACGAAGTAGCGCTGGTCCTCAGGCGTGCCCTGGCCCAGGTTCTCCAGGTCGCCGGTGACGTGCACGGCGCGGACGAACTGGTTCGGGTCCTCGAGGTCGTTGACGTACTCGAGGCCGACGCGGGCCATCCGGATCATGTGCAGCACCACGGTGCGGCAGTCGGTGAGCTGGACGCCGGTCGCCCACGGGGCGAGGGCGTTGCCCGGAGGCGCCATCAGGTACGGGATCACGTACATGGTCTTGCCGGCCGAGGCCCCGCGCATGTTGCTCTCCTGCAGCGCGGTCATCTCGGCGGCGTCGCGCCAGTTGTTGTACAGACCCTTGTCGGTCGGCGTGCTGGTCGCCACGACGGTCCGCTCCTCGGAGCGGGCGGTGTCCTTGTGGTAGCTGCGCGAGTAGTAGAGACCCTCGCCGGCAGGGTCGAGCTCGCCTGCTTCGAGGCACTCCGCGATCAGCCGGGCGTCGTCAGCCGCAGATACGACCTCAACGTTGGATGCACCCGTCAGGTCTGCCCAGTACGCGACGTACTCGCGCACGCTGGGGTTGGTAACGCCAGCGGCGTTCAGGGCGGTCTCGACGTCGGCCATTGCAGCTCGTTTCTGTTTGACGGTCAGGCGCGACTGAGGCTACAGGCTCATCTCGGGGCAGGCTGCGCTGTCCACCTTTCTGGGCCGCAGATGCGCCACTTGAACGTTCAAGTCGGCAATTCATGTGGGCAATTCGTCACCCTGGGCGTCCACCAGGACGTCCGGTGCGGTGAGCCGCCACGCCTCGAAGACCAGCTCGGCGAGCTCGTCGCGCTCGATCCGGTCGAGGTGGACGACCACCCAGCCGAAGGCCCCGGAGGTGAACTGGACCTCGAACACGTCGGGCCGCTCGGCCACCAGGGTCAGTTGCTCGACCAGGGTCTGCTTGAGCCCGACCGTGCGGGTCGGCCCCCACAGGAAGCCGAAGGTCCGCGACGACACATCGAACTTGCTGTACCGGTCGTAGTCGACCCGGCTCACCCCGGGCAGCTGCTCGACGAGCTCGAGCAGCTCGGTGATCTCGGTGGGCACGAGCACATCATGCCGGGACGCGCCGACAGGTGCCTGCCTGGTCAGGACGGCAGCGGGAGGCCCATCGGGTTGCCCTCGGGCAGCGAGCCCGCAGCCTGGATCGCGCGGGCGAGATCGCCCAGGACGGAGCGCAGACGAGGAAGGTGGTCGGTCAGCGCCGCGAGCGGGCCGTGCGCGAGTCGATCGGTGTCGGCCTCGACCTGGGCGCGCACCGCCTGGCCATCGGCAGTCAGGGCGCCGGCGGCGTCGATCAGCCCGCGGTCGCGGAGCCCCGCCTCGGCAGCTGCCCACTCCTGGTCGGTCCACCCGCGGTTGGGCTGGATCACCTGGCGGGTGACGCCACCGCTCGCGATGTGGGTCACGGTGGTCTCCAACCCGCTCAGACCCGCGTTGGTCGCCGCGAGCACGTGACCGTCGCCGCGGTGCTCCCGGAGCACGGTCGCCGCCCACCAGAGCCGACCCGCCACGTCGTCCGGGGGAGTGACGCCCTGCCACGCGGCGGCCAGGGCGCGGCCGTCGGTGTTCGCGCCCTGGGCAGCGGAGACCAGGGCGTCGGCAGCACGCCGTACGTCGTCGGGGTCGAGGTACTCGACCCAGGGCATCAGGGTCGTGCTGACTGCGCTGAGCCGCGAGCCGATCGCCTCGGCCGGGGTCACGCGGGTCCAGACCTTGGGGACGGCGCGGGCCACCATCAGCGGCGCGAAGCCGAAGAACAGCGCGGTCACGGTCTCGCGGCGTACGGCTCCCAGGGGCGCAGCGCGACCGGCGAAGTAGCCGTTCCAGAAGCCGTGCAACCCGAGCTCGACGAGCGAGCCGGAGACGTGGGTGTCGAAGTACGCGATCGCGTGGACCGGCTCGACGAGTGACCAGAGCTCGCGTTCGGGAGTCATGGTCGCAGGCTAGTCGGCACGTCACGCGGGCGCGAGGACCTCAGCCCGCGTAGCTGACCGGCAGGCTCTTGATCCCGTTGAGCCAGCCCGAGCGCAACCGGGACACCTCGCCCGTACGGCGGATGTCGGGAGCGAGGTCGGCGACGGCTTCGAAGATCAGCTGGATCTCCATCCGGGCCAGGTTGGCACCGATGCAGTAGTGGGCTCCGTGGCCGCCGAACGCGAGGTGCGGGTTCGGGTCGCGGGTGATGTCGAAGGTGAACGGGTCGTTGAACACCGCTTCGTCGTGGTTCGCGCTGGCGTAGAAGAGCCCGACCCGCTGGCCCGCCTTGATGGCGACGCCGTCGATCTCGGTGTCCTCGAGCGCCGTGCGCTGGAACGACGTCACCGGAGTGGCCCAGCGGATCACCTCGTCCACCATCGTGCTCGGGCGCTCCGTCTTCCACAGGTCCCACTGGTCGGGGTTGTCGAAGAAGGCGTTCATTCCGTGGGTGGTGGCGTTCCGGGTGGTCTCGTTTCCAGCCACGGCGAGCGCGATCACGAAGAATCCGAACTCGTCGTAGGTCAGGCCGCGGCCGTCCTTGTCGGCGTTGACCAGCTTCGTCACGATGTCGTCGCGCGGGTTCGCCTCCCGGTCCGCAGCGAGGCCCATCGAGTACATCAGGACCTCGGCCGCAGCCGCCGAGGGATCGTTGTCCTCGCGTGCGAGATCAGGGTCCGAGGACCCGGTCATCTGGTTGGTCCAGTCGAAGATCTTCTGGCGGTCCTCGGCCGGGATGCCGAGCATGTCGCCGATCACCTCGAGCGGGAACTGCGAGGCCACCTGGTCGACGAAGTTGCCGCTGCCGGTCGCGACGGCGGTGGCCACGATCCGGCGTGCACACTCCGCGAGGCCTTCCTCGAGGGCGTTGATCGCCCGAGGGGTGAAACCACGGCTGATGATGCTGCGGGTCAGGGTGTGCTCCGGGGCGTCCTGGTTGATGATCACCACCTTGGTCATCTCGACCGACTCGCGCGTCGCGGTCTCCGGGTTCCGGATGATCACGCCGTTCTCGCTGCTCGAGAAGACCCGGCTGTTCTTCGAGACCGCCGCGACATCGGCGTGCCTGGTCAGTGCCCAGTAGCCGGAGCCGGACCCGGTGGTCATGCCTGCACGCGCCGGCTCGGTCTGCTCGACCCAGAAGACGGGCTCGCTGCGGCGGAGCGCGGCGAACTCGCGGTGCGGGATCCCGGCCAGGTTGGTGTCGGGATCGGTGAAGTCGAAGCCGGTGGGAAGGACATCGGTGGACATGGGGCTCCTTGCGGGGGACCATACAAAGTCAGAAAACTGTATGCACAGGATCATCGAGGTCTCCGTCGGCGTCAAGGAGCTGGAGCGATGCGCACACACGGCTGGTCAGGGATGCCGCCGGCGGACGCCTCCGAGGCTCGCGCCCGGATCCTGCGGGCGACCCGCGAGCGTCTCGTCGTCTCCGGCACGACGACCACGTCCGAGATCGCCGCGTTGCTCGGGGTGACCCGGCAGACCGTGTACCGCTACTTCCCGACGACCGAGGACCTGCTCAACGCCGCCGCGGTCGACGCGGTCGGGGAGCTCGAGGACCAGCTCGTCAAGCACGTGGTGAACCACCTTGCCGACGGTGGCGACGCGGCTGATGCCGCCACCGAGGTGGTCGCGTACGTCTACGAGCACCTGCGTGACGACCCGGCCCTGAAGCGACTGATCGCACCCGGCCGGATCAGCAGCACGTTGGCCGGACTGACGAAGCCGTCCTCGATCGATCTGGGTGGCAGGTTGCTGGCCAGCTTCCCGGTGGACTGGGACCAGGCCGGCCTCGACGACGAGGACCGGCGCGGGCTGGTCGAGCACCTGCTCCGCACGCTGCAGTCGTTCGTGCTCGAC
This sequence comes from Marmoricola sp., assembly GCA_025965315.1. GTDB lineage: Bacteria > Actinomycetota > Actinomycetes > Propionibacteriales > Nocardioidaceae > Marmoricola. The sequence goes on along the minus strand of JAOPXD010000053.1, from coordinate 33,572 downwards.
CCGGGCGACCCGGCGAGGACCGGCGACGAGCTCCGGGCGCACCTCCAGCGGTGGATCGCGCCGGCTCTGCGGCGCTGAGCACGGCTGCTCGAGCGGGTCGTAGCGTGCCCACCGGCATGTTGCCGGTGCCATATCGGGCAAAGCCGGGAAAAATGATTGGACAATCAGTAACACCAAGGCATAACGTCTGGAACAGACAAGCACATCGGCTTGTCACGCGACGTGCCCTGGGAGTCGACGATGGTGCCGAAACTGCTGATCCTCGTGGTCGGAGCTGCGGGCGTCGCTACCGCAGCCACCTTTGCCTTCGGCCCGGCTGAGCTCGGGCGGGGTTCCACCCATTCGGACAACCTCACCCAGGTCAAGGCAGATCCGACCTGGCTCGACTACCTCCCGGGACCCTCGGACACCCGGTTCCAGCTCTCGTCGCTGACCAGCACGACCGTGAGCGGCGACGTGACCCGCCGCGTCGACCTGTTCGACGACCAGCACCACGCGTCGGTGTCGCTCTGCTTCGCCGACTCGCGCGCTCACCTCCAGGCCGCCTGCCCGGGCGCCTCGGTGCTCGGGCAGATCTCCCGGGACGTCGACCAGCCGTGGGTCGCCCTGGTCGGAAACGGCCGGCTCGACTACCTGGCGCTGCTCTCCGAGCCGGCGCCCACGCTCGCCCAAGCCACGTACGTCAGCTCCTGATCCCGACAACGAAGCGAGAGAACCTGTGAATCCGATACTCCTGCATGCCCGCACGATCGCCGTCGGACTGGCGATCCCCCTCCTGGTCGTCGTCGGCGCGGCTCCGGCCGCGCACGCCGACAGCAGCGACACCACCTCCACCGTGGTGGACACCGACACCGTCGCCGCCGATGACTTCACCGAGGCGACCAGCTCGACCGAGGACCAGCTCAGCGACGTCGTCCTGGCCCAGTCGGCCGACATGGGCGTGATGGTCGACGAGTCCCAGATCGCCGTACAGAAAGCGCCCGGGGTCGGTTACGTCGCTGGTACGCCGGCCAGCGTCGCAGGCGTCGACTCGGTGTCGCGCAAGGAGGCCGAGGTCGCTGACGGCGACACCCCGGTCGCCGAGGACGTGACGTACGGGCTGCGGACCGGAGCCACCGACGACGCCGCCGACCCGGCTCTGCCCCTCGGCCCGGGATCGCTCGGGGTCAAGTTCTACGACTCCGAGCCGTGCGCGTTCCTGTTCGGGAGCGACACCGGGAACTGGGTTTCCGCGTGCGAGACCCTCGGGTACCTCGACGACGGCGACGGCCGGCACGGGTACGGCGTCTCCGACGACGACGGCAGCTCCAAGTACGACTGGTTCACCTACCACCAGTGGGGAACGGTGCACCCGTCCGACAGCGGCCCCGACTGGATCATCGAGAGCGGGAAGAAGGCCTCGTTGATCACCGGCGCTTCGATCGCCAACGGTGACCCCGGCGTCACCGACTACGCCCCGAACTCGAGCAGCTGCGACGGTGCACTGACGATGGGCGTGGACTTCGTCTTCAACTTCAGCGGCGAGCTCTGCACCAGCGGCACCGAGATCGACCTGCCGGACACGCACGGCAGCTTCGGTCAGCACCTGACCATCGGCGTCGTCGGACCGGACAACTCGAAGGGCCTCAACTACCGGGTCGCCGTCCGGATCAAGCAGGGCGTGAAGCCGGACTGGTACACGATCAACACGGCCGAGTTCCGCAAGATGTTCAGTACGACGACGAACACCATCGACGACATCTCCTGAGCACCGTGCGTCGCTGGGTCGTGCTGGTCTGCCTTCTCCTCCTGAGCGGCCTCGTCGCAGGCTGCTCAGGAGGGGCGCGGCCGTCGACAGCTCCGTATCGCCCAGGAGCACTCCGCGGGTCGGAGTGCGCCCCGGGCTCGTCCCTGCTCTGTGCCCGGATCGGTGGCGAAGCCGTGTTCCTACCGAGCGGACGCCTCGACCTGACGCGACCGGTGGTCGTCATCGACGACGGCGGGCCCGGGCTCGACCCGCTGGCCCAGGCCGCTGCGTCGTCGGCGTACGCGGGGCTCCCCAATGCCGCGGTGGTGATGGAGCCCTGGGTGCTGGGCGCGGTCCGGTCTCCGTGCCAGTCGGCTCTGGACCGCTACCTGACGGCGGTCCGGGAAGGACCGGTCCGCGAGGTGCGGGCGCGGGTGCTCCCGGTCGTGGACGGCTGCGGTCCCGAGCTCGCCGCTGAACGGGAGTTCGTGACCCACGGACTCGCCCGGGTGCGTGCGGGACTCCGCGGACTCGAGGTCCCGCGGGTGGTCTTCCTGGGGACGTCCTTCGGCGCCGAGCGGGTGGCCCGCGCGGCCTTGCCTGCCGATCGGATGGTGCTGGTCGCTCCGTACGTGGCTGGAGACTCGCTCGACAGCGATGCGATCCGGCGGGCGGCGCGGGCTGTCGGGGTGCTCGGGTTGTCGGCGTCCGACCAGCGGCTGATCCGCTCCCTGTCGCGGCACCTGCCGGTGCGCCTGCCCGGGCGCTCTGTCCTGTTCACCGCGACCGACCTGGATGCAGCGGTCACCGCGGCGACCTACGACCCTGCTGCTTCCCGCCGCACCCTGCTGAACGAGGTCCGGGCCCTGCGCGACGAGCTGACCCGAGGCCGACGACCCGGACAGCTGCCGTGGTTGACCAAGGCGGCCGACTACATCGAGGGCCGCTACGGGCGCGAGTCCTACTTCCGCGGCCTGATCGGGTACTTCGGCAACTACTGCCCGGTGCAGGGGCGGCGACCGAGCTCAGCGAACGGCGAGCCGACCTCGAGCCGGTTCCTCCGCCGGTTCCACCTGCTCTGCGACGAGGTGCCGGGCCTGGTCGGGAAGCCGGTGTCACGGGCGCGCGGCTGCCTGGTCGCGTCGGTCCACGATCCGGTGGCGTCGCCGCTGGCCCGGGTACGCCGGCGGTTTCCGAGGGTGGTCACCGCCGAGGTGCCCGGACGCGGGCACGCGACCAGGACCGAGGTCGAGCTCGGCGCGCGCCTGGCGTTCCGACTGGAGGCGGGGAGCAGCCTCTCCTGCGCGAGCCAGTAGCCGGTCAGCCGACAGCGGTGCCCACGACGGCCAAGGTCCCGTCGGCATCGGTGGTGAACAGCTCGACGCCCTCGGTCACGGTCGCTGCGTCGGCGCCGAGCGCGACCGCGATCTTGTTGGCTGCGTTGCGCATCACGTCCAGGACCACCTCGACGACCTGGGCCGGGCGAAGGTGTTCAAGGGCGCCCGACACGGTCGCAGCCGGAACCCGGTACGGCGTCCAGATCAGGGCGTCGGTCACCGCGAGTGCCGCCTTGGCCCCGGCCGGCAGGTCGCTCGCCGGCCAGCGGTCGACGGCGGCGAAGTCGGTCTCGTCGGCGCCGGCGTCGATGGCGTCCTGGCTGCGTCGCGACTTGCAGACCGCGCAGTCGTGCAGCCGCGCACCGCGGAGCCGGACCAGCTCGGTCGTCGTGGCGTCGAGTGCGTGCAGCCGGGCGACCGCGACCATGAACTCCTCGAGGAGGGCCCAGCTGTCGCCGTCGTACGGAGGGAGGTCCGGCCACGTGCCGACACCGAAAACCGCGTCGAGGACGGACCGGACGCGGGGAGCGAAGTCAGCCGCGTAGATCCGCTGCACGACGGCGAACGCCTGGTCTTCGGTGGCTGCGAAGAACGCGGCGCGCTGAGCGGCATCGATCGAGGAGACGTCCAGCGCGAACTGGTCCGCGAACTCACGGATCGCAGGGTCGCTGAGGTCGGGGGCAGGAAGCGCCGCTACCCGGTCGAGAACATCGACGACCGACGGCGCCGCGTCCTCGAGAGCAGATCGTCCGCTCACACCCCACGCCGCTTGGCGTAGCGGAACTTGACCATCTTGCGGACCTGCTCGAAGTCGTCGGGCCGACGCGGGAACGACTGCATGTCCGGGCCCATCTGGAACTTCTTGTGCGTGGTCGCCTTCGGTGCGGCGAACTCGCGCAGGCCGTCGTCGCCGTGGAAGCGGCCGAAGCCGGAGTCGCCGATGCCACCGAACGGCACCGACGGCATTCCGACGAAGGTCAGCACCGAGTTGATGGTGGTGCCGCCGGCCTTGAGGCGGCCGGCGATCTCGCGACCGCGCTTGGCCGAGAAGACCGACGAGCCCAGCCCGAACTTGGTGGCGTTGGCCTTGAGGATCGCCTCCTCGACGTCGGCCACGGTGTTGATCACGATCACCGGTCCGAAGGTCTCCTCCTGGACCGCGGCGTTGTCCTCGGGAACGTCGACCAGGACGACCGGATCGACGAACGGAGCCCTGATCGAGTCGACCCCGCCGACCAGCGCGATCGCACCGGCATCGATCGCGGCGGTCACGTGCCGTCGTACGACGTCGATCTGGGCGGGCACGATCATCGGTCCGTAGGCATCCTCGTCCCCGAGGCCGGTGGTGACCTGCGAGGCGATCTCCTTGATCTTCGCCAGGAACGGCTCGCGGACAGCCTGGGTGACGTAGACGCGCTCGATACCGACACAGGCCTGGCCGCCGTTGAAGAACCCGCCCCAGACGACCGCGGTCGCAGCCTTCTCGACGTCAGCGTCCTCGGCGACGATGGTGACGTCCTTACCACCGAGCTCGAGCAGCACCGGGGTCAGGTTCTCGGCGCACGCGGCCATCACCTTCCGTCCGGTCGGGACCGACCCGGTGAAGGCGATCTTGTCCAGGCCCGCCGTGCACAGCGCGTTGCCGGTCGCGGCGAAGCCGGTGACCCAGCTGATCAGTCCCTTGGGGGCGTCCGGGTTCGCGGTCTCGAAAGCCTCGATCACCAGGACCGAGCTCGCGGCGGCGTACTCGCTGGGCTTGACGATGGCGGCGTTGCCCGCTGCCAGGGCGTAGGCGATCCCGCAGAGGACGGTGTAGATCGGGACGTTCCAGGGGGCGATCACGCCGACGACGCCCAGCGGCGGGTAGGACACCCGGGCGCTGAAGTTGAACAGCGCCATCCCGGGGGCGACCCGGCGTTCCTTGAGCACCCGCTCGGCATGGGCTGCTGCCCAGCGCAGGTCCTCGAGACCGGCGATCAGCTCGAACTGCACGTCACCCCGGGGGCGACCGGTCTCGGCGAACCCGAGGTCGCAGATCTCGTCGGACCGCTGGCCGATGGCCGCGATCCACCGGTTGATCCGCCGCTTGCGCTCACCGAAGGTGAGCGCCGCCCACCACTCCTGGGCGATCCGGCCGGCCGCGGCGCGTTCGGCGATGTCGGCTGCCGTGTGGATCGGGAAGGTGCCGACCTCGGCTCCGGTGGCAGGGTTCGTGACGGTGAAGGTCTCCGTCACCGAGGCGGCGGGTGCGGTCTGGGTCATGTCGTCACGGTAGTCCGGGATCAGCAGAAGTGGAACAGGTTCTAGTGGGCGCATCGGCGACGAGTGCAGCGGTCAGCATGCGCGAGGCAGACACCGATTTCTCCAGGTGGATGATGGGTCAGTGGAGGACGAGGCGTACGTCGAGCAGCTGCTGACGATCCTGACGAACCCGCACCCCACCGGGATCGATCCGCAGGAGCCGTACGGGATGGCCGACGACCGGATCGACCGCCACGACGGATTCGGTAGCCAGTGCTGGGTCGAAGCGCTCTCGGTCGCCGCCGGAGAGCACGGTGACGAGCTGGTCGTCGCCTTTGCACACACCGTCCCTTCTGCTCGGGAGTGGAGCCAGGTGCCAACGGTGGGGACGGTCTCAGTGCCGTTCGACCTCGAGTGGCGCGAGCTCAGCGGCTACGAGGAACCGGCGGCGTATGCCCCCGTCGTTGCTCGCGCTGTCTTCTGGGCGTCCAGGTCGATGGCGCAGCGCCACGGTCCCGAACGCGACTCCCCGGTGGTCGACGGCGACGCGCGAGCCCCGGTGCTGAGCCGCGAGGGCCAGTGGCAGATCCTGCTCGATGCGCTGGGCAGGGAGGGCATCGTGCGGACCGTCGCTCCGGGTCGGCTCGAGCTCGTCGTCCCCGAGAGCCATACGGAGGTCGTCACTGTCGTGGTGACTCCGGAGCAGTGGGAAGGCGTGCTGGAGTGCAATCCGGTCAACCATCTCGATCTGTACTTCGCAGACCTGCTCGGCCCGCGCGGCGAGGACGAGCCCTTTGTCGTGCACTTCCAGGGCGACCTGGTGCGCTCGACCCGGGAGAAGCTGCCGCCGGTCCGCGGCCGGCAGACCGAGCGCAAGTTCGCGGAGATCAGGGCCAGGCGCCCGGACGCGACAATGCTGGGTTGGTACGCCAACCCGCCTGAATGACCTGACCGCTACGTGATCGCGTAGTTCACCCAGGCGCCGGCCGGAGCGACCGCGTGCAGGGCCGAGTTCTGGTCACCGGCGCGCGGCAGCGCGAAGGTCGAGCCGGCCGCCGTACAGGCTGCTGCCGCATCGGCAACAGCGACCGGTGCGGTCACCGACCAGGTCGTCCCGTTCAGGCAGGCAGCCGGGTGCAGGTCGGTGCACGGTGCCGCCACCCAACGACCGTCGGAGGCCTGCTGCAGCGTGCAGCTTCCCGCGCCGGCGCGGGGCTCGTCCGGAGCCCAGCTCCACAGCGTCGCCTGGATCCGGCCGTCCTCGGGGAGCAGCTGGTCGAACCCGAACAGGTTCACGCCGCAGTCCGTCATCGACTGCACCTTGGCCGGGGTGAGCGCGTTCGGGTCGGCCGGCGGGCGCGACGGGTTGGTCAGGGCCGAGACCAACGTGCTGTCCTCGTAGTAGCGCACCAGCTGGGTGGCGTAGACGCTCGGGGAGTACGTCGCGTCGCAGGCCGGGTAGGGCTGGTACGCCGCGGTCGAACCGCTCTCGACGTGGGTCGGGCTCCAGTCGAAGACGTCGCTCGACCAGCCCGGCGCGCACGATCCGACCAGGATCACCCGAGCGCCGGTGGCGCGGATGTCGTTGCGCGAGACGCCGTTCGGCATCGGCGTACAGCCGTTCGCGGCCTTCTGGGCCGGGTTCGGCCGGTAGATCAGGCTGGTCCCGTCCGGGCGCTTGAGCACGCTGTCCAGGGTGGCGATCGTGGAGGCGTAGGCGCCGGCGTCCTGCATCTCGTCCTCGAGGTACAGCATGATCACGTCGTTCGCGTGTCCCGGCGCGTTGAGCCAGGTGGCGACCTCGGGCAGCACCGCGGCGAAGGACGGCTCGGTGGTGCAGCCCAGGTTCCCGAGGCTCGGGCCCTGGCCGTGGCAGACGGTGACCACCTTCGGGCCGAGCAGGCCGAGGTAGCTCGGGACGTTGTGCAGGTCGAGCTCGATCGCCCGGACGTCGATGTCGAGCTGCTGGGTGAGCGTCAGCTGCTGGTTGGAGTCGGCGTGCGAGATCGTCAGCGAGTTGCTCAGGCTGTTGAACGAGTTGTGGGTGCCGATCCACTGGGCATCGCGCAGCGGGAGCGGGTCGCCGAGGCCGTACTGGAACTGAGCGGTCTTGTGGACCCAGGACGCGACGTACGCATCACGGGCCGCCTGGGTGACCTTGTGCGCCAGCGGGAGCACGCACAGCGCGTCCGGCACGCCGGCGCGACGGCACTCGGTGCTCACCGCGTCGGCGACCTTGCCGAGCGCGACGCACGGGATCGCGTAGGGGCTGATCGCGTCGCAGGCAGCCGTCGGCGACGCAGTCGGGTCGGCGGCGGTGGCCGGGCTCCCGGAGAGGGTCGCGGTGGCCACGAGGGCACCGACCGCGACCAGGGTGACAGCGGCGCTGCTGATCCTTCGTGTCCTGGGCAACTTCTGGGTCATCTCGACACCTTGGCAGCCGGTGGTCGTGACGAGAAGGGGCCAGCGAAAATCAGCACCAGGTGTCCAGACCATCTCGGTCCTCGACACGGGCACCCTGCGACGGGAGACTCCCGACATGGGCTTCCTTGCATTCAGCGTGCCTCCGGTCGAACCGGCGGAGTACTTCCGCAAGTCGTTCCTGGAGCGGATGCAGATCCTCACCACGGACTGGGTGGAGAACGGCTTCGGGACGCCGCGCTACATCCACCTGATCTACATCGTGAAGGTGCTGTTCCTCTACATCGCGCTGGGGCTGTTCCTGATCTCGAAGACCTCGGACGTCGGATCCCTGACGCACTTCAGCAGCTGGTGGGACGAACCGATCGTCTACCAGAAGCTGCTCGCCTGGACGATGTTCCTCGAGGCCTTCGGGCTCGCCGGGACCTGGGGTCCGCTGTGCGGTCACTTCAAGCCGATGACCGGGGCGATCACCTACTGGATCCGTCCCGGCACCATCCGGCTGCCACCCTGGCCGGGCAAGGTGCCGCTGACCTCGGGGGACACCCGGACCGTCGCGGACGTCGTGCTGTACGTCGCGGTGCTGGCCAGCCTGCTGACCGCGTTCGTCATGCACGGTGTCGACAACGCCTCGATCCCGGCGAACCTGCACGACACCGGCGGGCTGGTACGCCCCTGGATCCTGGTCACCGTGATCGGCCTGATGCTGGTGCTCGGCCTGCGCGACAAGGTGATCTTCCTGGCCGCCCGCAGCGAGCAGTACCTGCCGGCGATGTTCTTCTGCGCGGCCCTCGGCTTCACCGACATGGTGATCGCGCTGAAGATGACGATCGTGATGGTCTGGCTCGGTGCGGGCGTCTCGAAGTTCGGTGACCACTTCGTCAACGTGGTGCCGACGATGGTGGCGAACGCGCCCTTCAACCCGTCGAAGGCGATCGCCCGGGCGCACTTCAGGAACGCGCCGACCGACCTCCGGCCCTCGGGCCTGGCCTGGTTCATGGCGCACGTCGGCGGCACCACGGTCGAGCTGCTGATCCCGCTGACCCTGCTGCTCACCACGAGCACCAAGGTCGCGCTCGTGGGCGCGTGCGTGATGGTGGTCTTCCACCTGTTCATCACCTCGATGTTCCCGCTGGCGGTGCCGCTGGAGTGGAACATCTTCTACGCCTTCGCGGCGGTGTTCCTCTTCGTCGGCTTCCACGCCGGTGACGGGTACGCCGTCTGGGACTTCTCGCACGGCTGGATGCTTCCGGTGATTGCCGTCGGGCTGGCGTTCTTCCCGGTGCTCGGAAACCTGCGCCCGGACCTGGTCTCGTTCCTGCCGTCGATGCGCCAGTACGCCGGCAACTGGGCCTCGGCGACCTGGATCTTCGCGCCCGGCGCCGAGGAGCGGCTCAACGAGATCCCCAAGCCGGCGAAGAACCAGACCGACCAGCTCGTAGCCATGGGCTACGAGCCGGACTTCTCCGAGATCATGATCCAGAAGGCGGCTGCCTGGCGGGCGCTGCACAGCCAGGGCCGTGGGCTGTACTCGGTGATGACCCGCGAGTACGGCGACGACCTGCAGCGCTACACGGTGCGTGAGGCCGAGTTCGTCTGCAACACCCTGGTCGGCTGGAACTTCGGCGACGGGCACCTGCACGACGAGGGTCTGATCAACGCCGTCCAGCGACGGCTGCACTACGCGCCGGGGGAGTTCGTGGTGGTCTACGTCGAGTCGCAGGCGATCCACAAGAAGACCCAGGACTACCGGATCATCGATGCCGCTGTCGGGGTGGTCGAACGAGGTACCTGGCTGGTCGCCGACGCCGTGGCCGAGCAGCCGTGGCTCCCGAACGGCCCGATCCCGATCACCGTCACCTGGCGTCGGCCGGACTACGTCAGGGAGCCTGCATGAGCCGAGCGGTCGTCGTCGGCAGCGGGCCCAACGGTCTTGCCGCTGCGGTCCGGCTCGCGCAGGCCGGCCTCGAGGTGACAGTGCTCGAGGCTGCCGACACCTACGGCGGCGGAACCCGTACGACGGAACGGATCGTTCCGGGCCTGCTGCACGACGACTGCTCCGCGTTCCACCCGACCGGGGTCACCTCGCCGTACTTCTCGACGCTCGGGCTGGAGAACCACGGGTTGCGGTGGCTGTGGCCCGAGGTCGACTTCGCGCACCCGCTCGACGACGGCCGGGCCGGGATCGTCACCCGCGACTTCGCCGACACCGACACGACCATCGGCGCGGACGCGAGGTCCTGGCGCCGGGTCTTCGAACCGCTGACCCGGACCTTCGACAAGATCCTCGTCGACGCGATGGGCCCGGCGGTGCACCTCCCCAAGCACCCGATCGCCTTCGGCCGGTTCGGGACCCAAGCACTGGCGCCGGCGACCTGGACGGTGAAGCGCTGGAAGGGCGACCCGGCACGTGCGCTGTACACCGGCGTCGCAGCACACGCCTTCGGGCGGTTGGACACCCCGCTGAGCGGCTCGATCGGGCTGATGCTCACGGCCGCCGGTCACCGGGCCGGCTGGCCGGTCGCCGAGGGCGGCTCTCAGTCGATCGCGGACGCGCTGGTGCGGTTGCTGGAGTCGCTGGGCGGATCGGTCCGGACCGGGGTCAGGGTCACCTCGCGCGCCCACGTCAACGAGCTGGTCGGTTTCACCCCGGACTTGCTGCTGCTCGACCTGGCGCCGGCCGGGGTGATGGAGGTGCTCGGGGACGAGCTCCCGTCGCGGATCCGGCGGTCCTTCGTGCGCTACGAGTACGGCCCGGCCGTGCACAAGGTCGACTACGCGATCGAGGGCGACGTGCCCTGGACCAACGAGGACTGCCGCCGGGCGGGCACCCTGCACCTGGGCGGCACCGCCGAGGAGATCGTCGCCGTCGAGGGCGCGACCGTCCGGGGCGAGCTGTCCGACCGGCCGTTCGCGCTGATCGGCCAGCAGTACCTCGCCGACCCGAGCCGCTCAGCCGGGTCGGTCAACCCGGTGTGGGCCTACGCGCACGTCCCCGCCGGCTACGACGGTCCCGCTGATGCGGTCACCGAGTCCCTGACCGCCCAGATCGAGCGGTTCGCCCCGGGCTTCCGGGAGCGCATCGTCGGCACCTACGTGCGTTCGGCGACCGAGATGGCGACGTACAACGCGAACTACGTCGGCGGCGACATCGGGGCGGGTGCGAACACCGCCCGCCAGATCGTCTTCCGCCCCCGGGCTGCCCTGAACCCGTACACGCTCGGGATCCCCGGTGTGTACCTGTGCTCGTCGGCGGCCGCGCCTGGCGGGGGAGTGCACGGCATGTGCGGGTTCAACGCCGCGGAGACCGCCCTGAAGCGTCTCTGACCGTGAGGCGCACCGACACTGCGCGCCTCGGCCGCACCAAGGCGCAGTTTCAGCGCGCCTCGGTGATGCCGGTGCGGTGCCGCCGGGCGAGGTCCTGGTAGTACGGCGGGTTGCCCTCGACCCAGAACTGGGCCATCGAGCCCGGTTCGATCGGGCGCTTCACCTGGGCAGGTGAACCGGCGGCGAGGACGCCCTTGGGGATCTGGGTGCCGGGGGTGAGCAGCGAGCCGGCGGCGACCAGGGAGCCCGCTCCGATCACGACGTCGTCCAGCATCGTGCTGCCGTTGCCGAGCAGCGCTCCTGCGCCGACGAGCGAACCGTGGACCACGCAGCTGTGCGCGACCGTCGCGTTGGCGCCGATCTCGACGGTGGTCTCCGGGGCGCCGTGGACCACCGAGTTGTCCTGGATGTTGGCACCTTCGCGGACGATGATCGTGCAGATGTCCGCGCGCAGGACGCACCCGTACCAGACGCTCGCGCCCTTCTCGATGGTCACGTCACCGATCAGGGTTGCGGTCGCGGCGACGAATGCCTCGGGGTGGACGACGGGGCGCTTGCCCTCGAACTCGAAGAGGTTCACGGGGTAACGCTAGGGCACCCGTCCTGGACGACCGGGCTTGGGCAAAACCGAGCGTCAGCTCTTGTCGCGCTCGCTGCGCTCCTCGGAGGCGCCGGTCAGCGCCTCGCGGAAGTTCGGGATCTTCTCGTTGAGCGCGGCGACCGTCTCAGCGGTGAAGTGCAGCGCCTCGAGCGGGGTGTCGGTGACCACGGTCGCCGAACGCAGCTTGTGGTTGACCAGCGCCATCTCACCGATGAGCTCACCGGCGCCGACCCGGGCGACCTCGTCGCCGTGACGGCGTACGGAGACCTCGCCGGACAGGATCAGGTACGCCTTGTCGGCCGGGGTGTTCTCAGACATCAGTGCCCAGCCCTCCGGCACCGTCAGGTACGTCGCGGCGTCGGTGACGAGCAGGATCTCCTCGTCGCTGAAGTCCTTGAACCGGTCCAGCTTGGCGAGCTGCTGGATCCGTGCGTCCTGGTCGGAATTCTTCCCGCGCATCAACGGACTCCTCTCGTGCGACCGAAGCCGGTCGCGCTGGCTGCTCCCCTGAGGGTGATTGTGTGGGGTCAACCGACCGCTTGTCCATCACCCGCGCTGCCTGCGCGTGCGCGATAGGTTGCCCGGCATGAGCGGTCCGGCCACCTCGCGCGTGTGCATCATCGGCGCGGGGTCGTCCGGGATCGCTGCTGCACAGGTGCTTCAGGCCCGCGGCGTCGAGTTCGACTGCTTCGAGGCAGGCAGCCAGGTCGGTGGGAACTGGCGCTACGAGAACGACAACGAAATGTCCTCGGCGTACGCCTCGCTGCACATCAACACGTCCCGGCAGCTGATGGAGTACGCGTCGTACCCGATGCCCGAGTCGCTGCCCGACTACCCCAGCCACTGGCAGATAGCAGCGTACTTCGACGCGTTCGTCGACCACTTCGGCTTCCGTGACCGGATCGCCTTCCGGACCGAGGTGGTCAAGGTCGAACCGGTGGCCGCAGGCGGGTACGACGTCACCGTCCGGCCGGTCGGCGACGAAGACCCGGCCGAGATCCGCCACTACGGCCATGTGGTCGTCGCCAACGGGCACCACTGGAAGCCGCGCTGGCCCGAGCCGGCGTACCCGGGGTCCGAGGGATTCGGTGGCGAGCAGGTGCACGCGCACCACTACCGGACCCCCGATTCGTTGACCGGCAAGCGGGTCCTGGTGCTCGGGATCGGCAACTCGGCGTGCGACATCGCCGTGGAGTCCTCGCGGGTCGCGGCGTGCACGGACCTGGCGATGCGCCGGGGTGCGCACATCGTGCCGAAGTACATGTTCGGGATGCCGACCGACCACCTCACCGACTCGGTGGTGGCGCGCGCACCGCTGGCCGTCCAGCAGGCGTTGGTGAGCGTGATGCTGCGGCTCACCCAGGGCCGGATGACCGACTACGGCCTGCCGCAGCCGGACCACAGCATCCTGCACGCGCATCCCACGATCAGTCAGGACCTGCTCAACCGGCTCGGCCACGGCGACCTCACCGTGCGCGCGAACATCGCCTCGTTCGACGGCTCCACGGTGCACTTCGTCGACGGCACCTCAGGCGAGTACGACGTCGTCGTCTACTGCACCGGCTACCAGGTCAGCTTCCCGTTCCTCGATGACCGGGTCGTGGGCGCCGAGGACAACCACATCGACCTGTACCGCCGGGTGGTCGATCCGCAGCACCCGGGCCTCTACTTCGTCGGACTGGTGCAACCGCTCGGCGCGATCATGCCGCTGGCCGAGGCGCAGTCGGAGTGGGTCGCGGACCTGATCACCGGGACGGCGGCGTTGCCCTCGATCGCGGTGATGAACGCCCAGATCGCCGAGTACGACGCGCAGCTCAGGAAGCGCTACGTCGCCTCGAAGCGGCACACCATCCAGGTCGACTTCCACGGGTACCGGGCCGAGATCGCGGCCGAGCGCAAGAAGGGCCGCAAGCGCGCCCGGTAGCTACGTCCCGTTGTTGAAGATGCCGCTGCCGTTGCCGCCGTACAGGGCCAGGCCCAGGGTGACCACCAGCGCGACCAGCCAGGCCTGCTCCAGGAAGCGGATCGTCATCGTCCGCTGCGCCTGGGTGACGCCACCGCTCGCGGTGGCGCTGCGCAGGACCATCAGGACCAGGCCGCCGAAGACCAGCATCACCACGTTGGCGAGCATTCCCCAGACCCAGCCTGCGCAGAGCGGGTTGCCCACGATGGCGCCGGTCCCGAACTGGGCGCTGATCCCGATCACGCGCGCCGGCAGGATGAACATCCCGGCGCCGCCCCAGATCGCGGTCGCCCAGGTCCAGCCGAGGAGCTGACGGGGACGCAGCTGCTTCCGGTCGATCCACACCAGTGCCGCGACCACGAACGGGGGGCCGCCGATCAGCCAGCCGAGGAAGAGCCAGCCGTTGTTCGTGGTGGGCGTGCTCTGCAGCCAGAGTGCGATGTGCTCGCCGGCGACCCGTCCCAGGACGAGGAAGAACAGCGCCGAGCCGGCTATCGCGAAGACGAAGCGGCGCAGGTCCGACGTCCCGCTCCGCTCGCTCCCCATGGGGCGAATCTACTGGTCGGCGGAGCGCGGTTCGAATCGACGACCCGACCGGGAGTTCTCACGTCCTTAGACTGACCGGGTGCCTCCTGCCCTGACTCTGCTGCCCGGCGTGCGCTGGAACGGCGAGCCGGTGATCGGGGACCGGGCGCAGGCGCTGCTGGCCGCGCTGGCCTCCTCCGGACGGACCGAGCGCGCCGAGCACCTGGTCGGACTGGTCTGGGGCGACGAGGTCCCGGCGAACCCGGCGAAGGCGCTGCAGGTGCTGGTCTCGCGCACCCGGACCGCGTGCGCGCCGGAAGCGGTCGTCCGCGACGGCGACGGGTACCGGCTGGGGATCGCGCCCGCCGAGGTCGACAGCGCCCTGCTCGGGGACCGGGTCCGGGCGGCCGCGGCCGCTTTCGACCGCGACCCTGCGACCGCCGCGGCCCGCGCCGAGGAGGCCATCTCGCTCGGCACTGGACTGCTCGATCCGGGCGACGAGGGTGGTCCGCTGGCCGACGTACGGCGCGAGGGTCGGGGCCGGGTGGCCACGGCCCGTCGGATCCACGCCCGGGCCATCGCACGGATGGGCGACCACGAGGCCGCACTGCCGAGCCTGGAGGACGCGCACCGGACCGATCCGGACGACGAGCCGCTGCTCGCGGACCTGCTGCGTTCCGATGCCGCGGTACGCGGGGCCGCATCGGCCCTGGGCAGGTACGAGGACTACCGCGCCGGGGTCCGGGACCGGCTCGGTTCGGACCCCGGACCCGAGCTGCAACGGGTCCACGCCGAGCTGCTCGCCCTGGACAGCCCCGTCCGCGAGGGCGTCCGGTTCGAGGCGACCACGCTGCTCGGCCGCGACCAGGACGTTCGCACCGTGCACGCCCTGCTCGGAACCTCGCGGGTGGTCACCGTGCTCGGCGCCGGCGGCCTGGGCAAGACCCGGCTCGCGCACGTACTCGGCCGGCAGGCGCCCCAACCGGTCGTGCACATGGTCGAGCTGGTCAGCGTGACCTCGCCCGACGACCTGATCGGCGAGGTCGGCTCGTCCCTGGGCGTCCGGGACTCGGTCAGCGGCCGCCGGGCGCTGACCCCCGAGCAGCGGTCCGACGTCCGGGCCCGGATCGCGCAGCACCTCGACCAGGCGCCCAGCCTGCTGATCCTCGACAACTGCGAGCACATCGTCGCCGCGGTCGCCGACCTGGTCGCCTACCTGGTCGCGACCACCCGGTCCCTGACCGTGCTGACCACCTCACGGGCGCCGTTGGCGATCAGCGCCGAAACGGTCTACCCGCTCGGCGCCCTCGGTACGGCGGACGCGGTCGACCTGTTCGGCCAGCGTGCCCGGGCAGCCCGCCCCGAGGTCGAGCTCGGGGCCGCGGTGACCGATATCGTGGAACGCCTCGACGGTCTGCCGCTGGCGATCGAGCTCGCTGCCGCGAAGGTGCGGATCATGAGTGTCAGCGACATCGCCCGCCGGTTGGAGAACAGGTTCGCGCTGCTGCGCGGCGGTGATCGCAGCGCCCCGGACCGGCACCAGACCCTGCTCGCGGTGATCGACTGGTCCTGGAACCTGCTCGGCGAACCGGAACGGCAGGCCCTGCGCTGGCTCTCGGTCTTCCACGACGGCTTCACGCTCACCTCGGCGGAGGCGGTGCTGGGCTCCTCGGCGCTCGACGCCGTTCAGGACCTGTCCGACCAATCGTTGCTCAGCGTGGTCGAGTCGGGTGGTCGGATCCGGTACCGGATGCTCGAGACGGTCCGGGAGTTCGGCCGGATGCAGCTCGTCGACGCCGGCGAGGACGGGGCCGCTCGTGAAGCCCAGCGGCGCTGGTCGGTGGAGCTGTGCCGCGAGCGCGGAGCGCAGCTCTTCGGAGCCGATCAGATCGCGGCGGTCGCTGCGCTGCACGAGGAGGAGGGCAATCTCTCCGACGTGCTGCGCCAGGCCTTGATCGCGCCGGATGCGGCGATGGTGGTGGAGGTCCTTGCCGCGCTCGGGCCGTACTGGTCGATCCGCGGCGACCATGCCCGGGTGATCGTGCTGACCGATGCCGTCGTGGAGGCGGTCGAGGGTTGGACGCCGCCGCCGCACCTGGAGGACCCGACGCGGACCGCACTGGTCATCACGCTCAACAACGGGATCATCGGAGGCAGCGAGCGCACCGGGCCGTTGCGGGACCTCGTCGTCAGGCTCGGGTCCGGGGACGGCGACCCGCGGATAGCGGCGATGGTCAAGGTGCTGCTCGCCTTCGACCCGGCCGACCTGGACACCTACATCACGACGATGCGAACCTACGGCGCCGGCGACGACCGGCTGCTCGCGATGCTCGCCCAGCAGATGCTCAGCCACGTGCTCGAGAACGCCGGCGACCCGGTGGGAGCGGTCCAGGCGGCCGAGCGCGCCCTCGAGCTGGCCGACGAGACCGACGGTCCGTGGGCCCGCGCGATCCTGCACACCCAGGTGGCGCAGCTGGTGATGCAGGCCGGGGACGCGGACAGCGCGGTCGCGCACGCCCGGCAGGCGATCGGCACCCTGGAGCAGCTCGGCGCCCTCGACGACGCGCTGCAGCTGCGCTCGATGATGGCGCTGGCGGCGGTCGGTGCCGGTCGGCTGGACCGGGCCGAGCGCGAGCTCGAGCAACTCGCGAAGATCGACACCGAATCGCTGTTCGGCGGTCAGCTGACCGTGCACCTGGGCGAGGCCGAGCTGGCGTTCGCGCGCGGCAACCACGTGGCCGGGCTCGCGGTCTACCGCGCGGCGGTGGACCGCGTCCGGACGCTGCAGTTCCCCGGGATGAGCGCCACCGGCCTCGAGCCGTGGATCCTGTTCGGGGAGTCGACCGCGCTCACCGCCTACGCCTACTACGGGACGGCCGGGGACGACGAGTACGCCGGTCAGGTGGCCGAGGCCTCGATCGCCCGGCTGGCCGGAGCCCTGGACCCGTCGTTCCCGTACCTGGACTACCCGATCTGCGGGATGGTGCTGTTCTCGCTCGGCGTCTGGGGCCTGCTCCGGGGTGCGTACGCCGACCAGGACGCCGTCCGGATGCTGGTGCTGGCGGACCGCTTCGCCTACAACCGCACCGTTCCGACGATGGCCTGGGCCCGCGCCTCGCGGGTCGCCGAGGAGCGGGCTCCCGGTGCGCTCGCCCGGATCGGGTCCGAGTACGCCGAACGGCGGGGCCCCGGGCTCCTCGCCGCGGCGCGGGCGCTGGTGGCTCAGCTCAGCTCATAGGTGGCGCTTGTAGCTGCGCACCGAGAGCGGGGCGAAGATCGCGATCACGACGACGCTCGCCAGCAGCGTCCACCAGACCTGGTCGGTGACCTGGCCCTGGTTCGCCAGCGACCTCGCCGCCGAGACCAGGTGCGAGACCGGGTTGACCTTCACGAACGCGCGCAACCCGCTCGGCAGGGTGCTTTCCGGGACGAACGCGTTCGAGAGGAACGTCAGCGGGAACAGGATCATCATCGAGATCCCCTGGACGCTCTGGGCGCTCCTGGCGATCGTGCCGATGAACGTGAAGGCCCACGCCAGGCTCCAGCCGGTGAAGATAGCCAGCAGGATCGCTCCGCCGACCCCGATGACGCCGCCGCCGGGACGGTAGCCCATCACCAGGCCCATCCCGAAGGTCAGGGTCGCGGCGATCGTGTAGCGCAGCAGGTCGGCGACCATCGGTCCGGCCAGCGGCGCGATCCGTGCGATCGGCAGCGACTTGAACCGGTCGAAGACACCCTTGTCCATGTCCTCGCGGAGCTGGACCCCGGTGGCCATGCAAGTGGTCAGGACGGTCTGGGCGAGGATGCCCGGGATCATCAGCGGCAGGTACGTCTTCACGTCGCCGCTGATCGCCCCGCCGAAGATGTAGGCGAACATCGCGGTGAACAGGATCGGTTGCAGGGTCACGTCGAAGAACTGCTCCGGGTTGCGGCGCATCTTCTTGGTGGCCCGCCAGGCCATCGCCATCGTCTGGCTGACGGTCTGGCGCAGGCTGTTGCGGGCGTCGGTCGCCGCGACGATCGCCGCGGTGTCCAGGACTCTCGGTGCGGTCGCGATGCTCATCGGGCCACCTCCATCTCGGTCTGCTCGTCGGTGTGGTTCGTGGTCGCCTCGGACTCGCCGGTGTCGTGACCCGTCAGGGCCAGGAAGACCTCGTCGAGGGTGGGCTTGTCGACGTTGACCGAGCTGATGCTGACGCCGGCCTGCCGTAGCCCGATCAGTACGTCGGCGGCGCGGTCGGCCTCGGGCAGCGCGACGTTCAGCCGCCCCCCGGTGCCGTTGAGGTTGCCGGGGGTGAGCACCGGCTCCTCGCCGACGACGCGGCGTACGACGTCCAGGGCGAGGGTCTGGTCGGCGCCCAGCGACAGCTGGATCTGCAGGGTCGAGCTGCCGACCGAGGTCTTGAGCTCGTCGGGGGTGCCTTCGGCGACCTTGATGCCACGGTCGATGACGGCGATCCGGTCGGCCAGCTGGTCAGCCTCGTCGAGGTACTGGGTGGTCAGCAGGATGGTGCTGCCGTCCGCGACCAGGCCGCGGATGGTGTCCCACATCTGGCCGCGGGTGCGCGGGTCCAGGCCGGTGGTCGGCTCGTCGAGGAAGATCAGCGGCGGCCGGGTGATCAGGCTCGCGGCAAGGTCGAGGCGGCGGCGCATCCCACCGGAGAACTGGGAGATCGGCTTGTCGGCGGCCTCCTCGAGGGCGAACTGACCGAGGAGCTGTGACGCGGTCGCCTTGGCCTCCTTGCTGCCGACTCCCTGGAGCCGGGCGAAGAGCCAGAGGTTCTCGTTCGCCGTCAGGTTCTCGTCGACCGAGGCGTACTGGCCGGTGACCCCGAGCAGCTGGCGGATCCGGTGCGGGTCCTTGGCGACGTCGACCCCGAAGATGGAGGCGTTGCCCGCGTCGATGGTGAGCAGGGTCGCCAGCATCTTCAGCATCGTGGTCTTGCCGGCGCCGTTCGGGCCGAGGACGCCGAAGATCTCGCCCTGGGCGACCTCGAGGTCGATCCCGTCGACGGCTTTGCTGTGCTTTCCGGATCCGGCTGCGAAGTCCTTGACCAGGCCGTGCGCTTCGACGGCGAGGGTGTTCGTGCTGGGCATCAGGTGCTCCCTTCCGACCGACCCGTGTCGGTCGATCAGAAGGAACCCTGCGCCTCGGTGGTTTCACCGTGGCTTCACGGGGGTTTCGCCGCGGGTGCGACGCCGCTCAGACGGTGGGTGCGTACGTTCCGGGCACGGGCTGGTCGGGTGGGATCGGGACGACCACCGTGTTCATCAGCTTGTCGGCCCAGGTCTGGCGCTTGTCGTCCCACAGCGGCCAGAAGAAGCCGAGGTAGCAGGGCACCGCGTCCAGGATGTGCACGAACCCGCGGCCGAGGACGCTCCAGGCGCCGATCGGCTGCCGGGTCTCCTCGGAGACCAGCTTGATCTTGACCCAGCTCTTGCCCAGGCTCGAGCCGGTCCGGCCCTGACGGATGATCTGGTTCCAGATCGAGAACCCGATCGCGGCGACCGCGGCCACGCCAGCGATGGTCCACCCCACCGTCTTCGTCCCCGAGGTGGCTGTCGCGTCGCCGGCGATCCCGGTCCCGATCAGGAACACGATGTAGCCGGGAATGATCAGCAGGCTGTCGAGCAGGTAGCCGGACAGCCGCATTCCCCAGTGCGCGTAGGGGGATTCGGCTGCGCCGTACGGGTTGGCGCCGTACGGGTTGGCGCCGTACGTGCTGCCGTACTGGGGCTGCCCGTAGGCGGGCTGCTGGCCGTACACCGGGGGTGCGCCGTACGCCGGCGGTGCAGGCGGCGCCCCGTACGCCGGGGGCGGCGGGTACGCGGTCGGCTGACCATAGGCAGGCGGTGCTGGCGGTGCTGGCGGGGCAGGCGGAGCCGGGTACGGAGGTGCCGGCGGCTCGTGTGCCGGTTCGCCGGGGCCGGGGTACTGCGGCGGGGTGCCGTTCGGATCGGACACAGCTGCCTCCTGGGATCGCGTGGGGCGAGCCTAGGACAACGCGGCCCCGGCCGCTCGGCTACATTTCGGCAACGACCGGTTCAACAAGGATTGACAGCCGCTCAGACGCCCCTACGCTCCTGTGCATGCGCACCCTGCGAGCCCTGGCTCCTCTTGTCGCGGTCGTCCTGCTCGTCGCCGGCTGCGGCTCGGCCTCCAAGGACGCGTCCGCGAAGTCGACTCCGTCCAAGACGCCCTCGGCGAAGGCGGTCAAGCACGTCATCAAGGTCGTCTACGACGAGCCGACGACGAATGACGACGCGACCGCGAAGGAGATCCTCCAGGACGGCGGCGTCGACGGCATCGCGAGCGGGTTCTCCGACAACTTCGCGTTCCCGGTCGACCTGACCATCCACGCGACCAGCGGCGACGGTTCGCCCTTCTACGACCCGGCCACGAAGACCGTCACGCTCTACTACGGGTTCGTGAACACGACCGAGAAGATCATCAAGGCCGGCTACCCGCGGATCACCGACAACGAGCTCGGCAAGGAATGGGCAGCGGTCGACGACTTCGTGCTGATCCACGAGCTCGGGCACGCGTTCGTCGACGTCTTCGACATCCCGATCACCGGACGCGAGGAGGACGCCGTCGACGACATGGCGACGGTGTTCTTCACCGACGGGGTGCCGAACGGTGCCGAGTACGCCTTCGACGCGGCGAGCTTCTTCCACCTGCTGCAGAACGTCCAGGGGCGGCCGGACGCCTCCCAGTTCCAGGACGAGCACTCGTTGAGCACGCAGCGCGCCTACGACATCGCGTGCGCGGTGGCCGGGTCGAGCGAGACGACGATGCAGCAGATGGCGGCCAGGCAGATCCTTCCCCCGTCCCGGCTGGCCCGCTGCCCCGCCGAGTACGCCCAGAAGTCGAAGGCCTGGAAGGCGCTGCTCAAGCCGCACCTGAGGTCCTCGCAGACCAGCTGATCGGCGACTCGGCGGCCGTCCCTATTAAAAGACAGTCTTG
The DNA here is from genome assembly GCA_025965315.1 of Marmoricola sp. Taxonomy (GTDB): domain Bacteria; phylum Actinomycetota; class Actinomycetes; order Propionibacteriales; family Nocardioidaceae; genus Marmoricola. The sequence continues at coordinate 12,464 of JAOPXD010000053.1, read as the reverse complement.
ACTGTTTGTTGGTGAGGGCGTCACGATGACTGGGTGACGACCACCCGGGTCTCCCAGGAGGAGCGGACGCGTGCCATGCGGCAGCGTCTGCTCGAAGCGACCGCGCAGTGCCTCGCCGAGTACGGCTGGAGCGGCACGTCGACCACGCTGGTCTCCCAGCGCGCGGGCGTGAGTCGGGGCGCCCAGCTGCACCACTTCCCGACCAAGAACGACCTCGTGATCGCGGCCGTCGAGCACCTGGCGCTGGTACGCCGCGACGAGCTCGCGCAAGCCGCGGCGGACCTGCCTGTCGGCGCTGGCCGCACCCGGGCCGTGCTGCAGATGCTGAGCGAGCACTTCACCTCCGACGTCTTCGTCGCTGCCCTCGAGCTCTGGGTCGCCGCGCGGAGCGATCCGGCACTGCTGGCGGCGCTCGCGCCGTTCGAGCGGGTCACCGGGCGCGAGACCCACAAGCTCACCGTGAAGATGCTCGACGCGGACGAGGGACGACCGGGGGCCCGCGAGCTCGTCCAGGCCACCCTCGACCTGATCCGCGGTCTGGGTCTGGCCAACACGATCAGCAACGACCAGGCGCGGCGATCGCGGATCCTCGATCGCTGGGCCGTCGTACTCGACGACGAGCTACCCCGACGGGAGACAGCATGAACGCGGTCCTGGAGCAGGTCCTTGCGGACCTGGGTGCAGAAGGCGATGCCCTGGAGGCACTCGTCGCAGATCTCGACGAAGCCGGCTGGCGGCAGGCCGTTCCCGCCGAGGGATGGGACATCGCCACCACGATCGTGCACCTCGCCTGGACCGACGAGTGCGCGATCGCCGCGGGCACCGACAAGGAGGCCTGGGACGCGTTGGTGCTCCAGGGCCTGAACGACCCGGCTGGTTTCGTGGACGCGCAGGCGTTCGAGGGTGCGAAGGCGTCCGGAGCCGAGATCTTCGCGCGCTGGACCTCCGGCCGGCCTGCGCTCGGAACGATGCTGCGCGACTACCCCGAAGGCCAGAAGCTGCCGTGGTTCGGCCCGCCGATGAGCCCGACCTCGATGGCGACCGCCCGGTTCATGGAGACCTGGGCGCACGCGCTCGACGTCGCTGACGCCGTCGGAGTCACCCTGGAACCGACCGACCGGGTGCGGCACGTCGCGCATCTCGGCGTGCGCACCCGGAACTACGCCTACAGCGTCCACGAGCTCGCGCCGCCGACCGAGGAGTTCCGGATCGACCTGGTCTCGCCCTCGGGGGAGCAGTGGACCTGGGGGCCCGAGGACGCCGCGCAGACGCTGACCGGGTCGGCGTACGACTTCTGCCTGCTGGTCACCCAGCGGGCGCACCGCGACGACCTCGACCTGGTCGCGGTCGGCGAGGATGTCGACCGGTGGCTCGACATCGCCCAGGCGTTCGCAGGTCCGTCTGGAGTGGGCCGGGTGGCGACGGGTGGCTGACATCGTTCGGATAGGCAACTGCTCGGGGTACTACGGCGACCGGCTCTCCGCGATGCGGGAGATGCTCGAGGGCGGCGACCTCGACTACCTGACCGGCGACTACCTCGCCGAGCTCACCATGCTGATCCTCGGTAAGGACCAGCTCAAGGACCCCTCGCTCGGTTACGCGCGCACGTTCGTGGCGCAGGTGCACGACTGCCTCGGCCTGGCCCTGGAGAAGGGTGTGAAGCTGGTCGCCAACGCCGGAGGTCTCAACCCGGCTGCGTTGGCTGCCAAGCTCGAGGAGGCGGCCGCCTCGCTCGGTCTGGCTCCGAGGATCGCCTGGATCGACGGCGACAACCTGGCCCCGCGCGCCGGCGAGCTCGGGTTCGGGAACGCGCTCACCGCCAACGCGTACCTCGGTGCCTTCGGCATCGCCCGGGCCCTCACCGAGGGCGCCGACATCGTCGTCACCGGTCGGGTCACCGATGCCTCGGTCGTGGTCGGCCCGGCGATCGCACGCTTCGGCTGGACCCCGACGGCGTACGACGAGCTGGCGGGTGCCGTCGTTGCCGGCCACGTCATCGAGTGCGGCACCCAGGCCACCGGTGGCAACTTCTCCGGCTTCCTAGGGCTCCCGCGCGATGCCACGCCCCTGGGCTTCCCGTTGGCCGAGCTGGCGTCCGACGGGTCCTTCGTGGTCACCAAGCACGCCGGCACCGGTGGCCGGGTGTCCGTCGACACCGTCACCGCGCAGCTCGTCTACGAGGTCCAGTCGACGCTCTACCTCGGCCCGGACGTCACCACCGACCTGGCCTCGATCCGGTTGACCGAGGACGGCGTCGACCGGGTCCGGGTCAGCGGTGTCCGCGGCACACCGCCGCCCGAGCAGCTCAAGGTCTGCGTCAACGAGCTCGGCGGGTTCCGCAACCAGATGGAGTTCGTCCTCACCGGCCTGGACATCGAGGAGAAGGCCGCCTGGATCCGCACCCAGCTCGACGCCCGGCTCGCGGTCAACCGGCCGGCCAGCGTGGACTGGTCGCTCGGGGCGCGGCCGGTCCCGGACGCCGACAGCGAGGAGGGGGCGTCCTGCCTGCTCCGGGTCACCGTCAAGGATCCCTCGGCCGACGCCGTCGGCAAGCCGTTCACCGCGGCCGCCGTCGAGCTCGCGCTGGCGTCGTACCCGGGCTTCACGCTGACCGCGCCCCCGGGCCGCGGGTCGCCGTACGGGATCTACCGGCCGGCGTACGTCGACCGGGCCGCGGTCACCGAGACGGTGCACCTCTGGGACGGGACGTCGATCGCGATCGACGCGCCTCCGGCTGCCACTGCGGTTCCGCCCGGCACCGAGGTCGAGCACGACCCGGTCACGCCGACGGGCACCGACGCCGATGCGCCGACCGCCCGGCACCCGCTCGGCACCTTCGTGCACGCCCGCAGCGGCGACAAGGGCGGCGACGCGAACGTCGGGCTCTGGATCCGCAACGAGGACGTGACCTCGGCCGACAAGCGCGACCAGCGGGTCGGCTGGCTGCTGCACCTGATCACCCCGGACGCCGTCCGGGTCTTCCTGCCCGAGGCGGCCGGCCTACCCGTCGAGGTCTACCCGTTGCCGAATCTCGGCGGCGTCAACATCCTGATCCGCGGGTTGCTCGGAGACGGTGTCGCCGCCAGCACCCGCTTCGATCCGCAGGCCAAGGCCGTCGGCGAGTGGCTGCGGTCCCGGTACGTGCACGTCCCCGAGGAGCTCCTGTGACCCGACCGCGAATTCACATGCCGGCATGTGAATTCGACGTGATGAACATCCAATTCGATGTCGATCGTGCGGATTTGATGTCGATCACCCACCCCGAGGAGCCCTGATGACCTTCTACAGCGAAGACCGGCTGGCACTGCAGGCCAGCACCCGCACGTTCGTCGAGCGCGAGATCATGCCGCACCTCCAGGACTGGGAGGACGCCGGCGAGATCCCGCGGTCGCTGCACCAGGCAGCGGCGAAGGCCGGCATCCTGGCTCTCGGTTTCCCCGAGGAGGCAGGCGGTGAGGGCGGTGACCTGCTCGACGCGACCGCGATGCAGGAGGCGTTCTTCGCCGCTGGCGGCTCCTCGGGCCTGGCGGCCGGGTTGTTCACGCACGGCATCGCGCTGCCGCACATCATCGCCAACGGCAGCGCCGACCTGATCGACCGGTACGTGCGTCCGACGCTGGCCGGTGACCTGATCGGCTCGCTCGCTGTCACCGAGCCGAACGGCGGGTCGGACGTCGCCGGGATCACCACCAGCGCCGTCCGCGACGGCGACCACTACGTGATCAACGGCGCCAAGACCTTCATCACCTCGGGCGTCCGCGCCGACTTCGTCACCACGGCCGTGCGGACCGGGGCCCCGGGTCACGGCGGCATCTCGCTGATCGTCGTCGACAAGGGCACGCCCGGCTTCACCGTCGACCGGTCCCTGCGGAAGATGGGCTGGCACTGCTCGGACACCGCCGAGCTGTCGTACGTCGACGTCCGGGTCCCGGTGACCCACCTCGTGGGTGAGGAGAACTCGGGTTTCTACCAGATCGCGGAGCAGTTCGTCGTCGAGCGGATCGGCCTGGCAGTGCACGGCTACGGCATCGCCAGCCGGGCCCTGGAGCTCACCGCGCAGTACTGCCGTGACCGGGAGACCTTCGGCAAGCCGCTGATCGCGAACCAGGTGGTCCGGCACAAGCTGGTCGAGATGCGTCGGCTGGTGGAGATCTCCCGCAGCTACACGCACGAGGTGATCGCCCGGCACGTCGCCGGAGAGAACGTGATCGCCGAGGCCTGCCTGGCCAAGCAGACCGCGGTCGAGGCGTGCGAGGCGGTCGTCGACTCGGCGATCCAGCTGCACGGCGGCACCGGCTACATGCACGGCACCGAGGTCGAGCGGCACTACCGCGACTCCCGGATCCTGCCGATCGGCGGCGGTGCCACCGAGGTGCTGACCGACCTGGCCGCGCGGCTGCTGGGGTACGCGTCATGACGTCGACCACGGTCTCGACAGGCTCGACCGGCGGTGGTCGCCGCGACTCCATGCTCGCCAAGCTCACCGCGCTCGAGCAGCAGCAGGCGATCGCCGTGGCCGGCGGTGGTGAACGCAGCGTCGAGCGGCACCGCAAGCGCGGCAAGCTGCTCCCGCGCGAGCGGATCGAGCTGCTGGTCGACCCGGGCTCGGCCTTCCTGGAGCTGTCCCCGTTGGCCGGTTGGGGCTCCGACTTCACCGTCGGCGCCAGCCTGGTCACCGGCATCGGCGTGATCGAGGGCGTCGAGTGCGTGATCACCGCCAACGACCCGACGGTCAAGGGCGGCGCCTCGAACCCGTGGACCCTGAAGAAGACCTTCCGCGCCTCCCAGATCGCCGAGGAAAACGGCCTGCCGACGGTGGCGCTGGTCGAGTCCGGTGGCGCGGACCTGCCCACCCAGAAGGACATCTTCATCCCCGGCGGCAAGCTGTTCCGCGACATCACCCGGTCCAGCGCAGCGAAGGTGCCGACGATCGCGCTGGTCTTCGGCAACTCCACCGCCGGCGGGGCCTACATCCCGGGCATGAGCGACTACACGGTGATGGTCAAGGGCAGCGCCAAGGTGTTCCTCGGCGGCCCGCCGCTGGTCAAGATGGCCACCGGTGAGGAGTCCGACGACGAGTCGCTCGGTGGTGCCGAGATGCACGCCCGCACCTCGGGCCTGGCCGACTACCTCGCCGTCGACGAGTACGACGCGATCCGGATCGGGCGGCGGATCGTGGCCCGGTTGAATTGGCGAAAAACGGGTTCGACGAGCTCAACCACCGGGGTCGCCTTCGCCGAGCCCGAGGCGGACCCGGACGAGCTCCTCGACCTGATCCCCGCCGACCTCAAGGAACCGTTCGATCCGCGCGAGGTGATCGCCCGGATCGCGGATGGTCGGAGCGCGTCCAACGGTGCCGTGTTCGACGAGTTCAAGCCGCTGTACGGCGGCTCGCTGGTCACCGGCTGGGCGAAGATCCACGGTCAGCAGATCGGCATCCTCGCCAACGCCCAGGGCGTGCTGTTCTCGGAGGAGGCGCAGAAGGCGACCCAGTTCATCCAGCTCGCCAACCAGGTCGACGTACCGCTGCTGTTCCTGCACAACACCACCGGCTACATGGTCGGCAAGGAGTACGAGCAGGGCGGGATCATCAAGCACGGTGCCCAGATGATCAACGCGGTCAGCAACTCCCGGGTGCCGCACATCTCGGTGGTGATGGGGGCGTCGTACGGGGCCGGCAACTACGGGATGAACGGACGCGCCTTCGATCCGCGGTTCCTGTTCACCTGGCCGAGCGCGAAGTCCGCCGTGATGGGCCCGGCGCAGCTGGCCGGGGTGCTGAGCATCGTGGCGCGCGCCGCTGCCGAGTCCAAGGGCACGCCGTACGACGAGGAGGCCGACGCGGGCATGCGCGCCTTCATCGAGGCGTCCATCGAGGAGCAGAGCCTGCCGTACTTCCTCTCCGGCATGGTGTACGACGACGGCGTCATCGACCCGCGGGACACCCGCACCGTCCTGGGCATCTGCCTGTCCGTGATCAACAACGGCCCGATCCAGGGCACGGACCGCTTCGGCGTGTTCAGGATGTGATGGGAATGGCTTCGACAAGCTCAACCAGCGTGCGCCGCATCCTCGTGGCAAACCGCGGCGAGATCGCGCGTCGCGTGTTCAGCACTGCCCGGCGCCTCGGTATCGGCACCGTCGCGGTCTACTCCGACGCCGACGCGGGCTTGCCCTTCGTCGGCGAGGCCGACCTCGCGGTGCGGCTCCCGGGCAGTACGCCGGCCGAGACCTACCTGCGCGGCGATCTCATCATCGAGGCAGCGAGGAAGGCCGGCGCGGACGCGATCCACCCCGGGTACGGTTTCCTGTCCGAGAACGCGGAGTTCGCGCGTGCGGTGCTGGCAGCCGGGCTGACCTGGATCGGGCCGACCCCGGAGTCGATCGACTCGATGGGCTCCAAGATCGCTGCCAAGAAGCTGATGGCGGACGCCGGCGTACCGGTCTTCGGTGAGATCGACCCGGCAGCCGCGACCGAGGCCGACCTGCCGTTGCTGGTCAAGGCCTCCGCCGGCGGCGGGGGTCGCGGTATGCGGATCGTGCGGTCGCTGGCCGACCTTCCCGGACAGGTCCAGCTGGCCTCGGACGAAGCAGCCTCCGCCTTCGGCGACGCGACCGTCTTCTGCGAGCCGTACCTGGAGAACGGCCGGCACGTCGAGGTCCAGGTCGTCGGCGACACCCACGGCAACGTGCTCGTGCTCGGTGAGCGGGACTGCTCGTTGCAGCGCCGGCACCAGAAGGTCGTCGAGGAGGCGCCCGCACCCGGGCTGAGCGACGAGGTCCGGACGACCCTGCACGACGGGGCCCGGCTCGCGGCGCGGGCCATCGGGTACGTCGGCGCCGGGACCGTCGAGTTCATGGTCAGCGCCGGGTCCGGAGGCGACAAGGTCTCGTTCCTGGAGATGAACACCCGGCTCCAGGTCGAGCACCCGGTGACCGAGGCGGTCTTCGGGATCGACCTGGTCGAGGCGCAGATCCGGGTCGCCGAGGGCGGTCCGGTGCCGAGCGCTCCCACCGCACCGCGCGGGCACGCCGTCGAGGTGCGCCTGTACGCCGAGGACCCGGCCGCGGACTACCAACCGCAGAGCGGTGTCCTGGACACCTTCGAGATCGGCTGCGAGCTCGCGTTCGCGCCGTTCCTGACCTTCGGCAGTCGCCTGGACAGCGGGTTCGTCTCCGGCAGCGAGGTCGGCACCCACTACGACGCGATGCTCGCCAAGGTGATCGTCTGGGGTCCGACCCGGGACGCCGCGTTCCGCACGCTCGCGGGGATCCTGGAACGCGCGAAGATCCACGGCCTGGTCACCAACCGGGATCTGCTGGTGCGCCTGCTGCGTGACCCCGACGTGCTGGCAGGCAGGATCAGCACCGACTTCCTCGGCACGTTCGACCTCGCTGGCGCTGCCGACGACACCACGATCGCTGCGCAGGCCGCGGCGGTGGCGCTGGCCGAGCGCGACCGCGCCGCCCGTACGGTGCAGCAGGCGATCCCGGTCGCCTGGCGCAACGTGGTCTCGCAACCGCAGCGCACCACCCTGACCCCGTACGCCGGCGGTGACGAGCTGGTGGTCGAGTGGTTCGGTGGTCGTGAGGGCTACGCCTTCGCCGGCGACGTCTCGGTGCTCGCGGCGAGCGCCACCGAGGTCGTCCTGGACGTGGACGGAGTCCGGGTCGCCCACGCGATCCGGATCAGCGGTGACGCGGTGCACGTGGACTCCGGTCTGGGTTCGGCGTCGTTCCGGGTGGTCCCGCGCTTCATCGATCCGGCCGAGCAGGTCAGTGCCGGGTCGTTGCTGGCGCCGATGCCCGGCACCGTGATCGCGGTGTCCGCCGAGAACGGGTCGACGGTCGAGGTCGGGCAGACGCTGCTCGTGCTCGAGGCGATGAAGATGCAGCACTCGATCAGCGCCCCCGGCGACGGTGTCGTGGACATCGCCGTCCAGGTGGGTCAGCAGGTTTCGGCGGGCGACGTGCTCGCTGTGGTTTCGACAAGCCCGACCGACGAGTCGGGCGAATCCCGAGGAGAAGAAGCATGAGCACTGTTCCGTTCACCGAGCCCGAGGAGCGGGTCGCGCTGCGCGAGGCCGTCTCCAAGCTGGCCGGCAGCTACGGCCACTCCTACGTCGCGGAGAAGACCCGCAACGGCGAGAAGCTCACCGAGCTGTGGCAGGACATGGGCAAGCACGGCTTCCTCGGCGTGAACATCCCCGAGGAGTACGGCGGCGGGGGCGGCGGCATGGCCGACCTGTCCGCCGTCCTGGAGGAGCTCGCCGCAGCCGGTGCGCCGCTGTTGATGATGGTGGTCAGCCCGGCGATCTGCGGCACGATCATCAGCCGCTGCGGGACGGAGGAGCAGAAGCAGCACTGGCTCCCGAAGATCGCTGACGGCTCGATCATCATGGCGTTCGCGATCACCGAGCCCGAGGCCGGTTCGAACAGCCACCGGATCACCACCACCGCCACCAAGGACGGCGACGAATGGGTGATCAAGGGCCAGAAGACCTACATCTCCGGGGTGGACGAGGCCGACGCGATCCTCGTCGTCTCGCGAACCGCGGACGCCAAGACCGGCAAGCTCAAGCCGGCGCTGTTCGTGATGCCGACCGACGCCAAGGGCCTGGAACGCCAGGTCATCCCGATGGACTTCCATGCTCCGGAGAAGCAGTTCCAGCTCTTCATCGACAACGTCCGGCTCCCTGCCGATGCGCTGGTCGGAGACGAGGACGGCGGCATTTGGCAGCTCTTCGCCGGCCTGAACCCGGAGCGGATCATGGGTGCGGCGCTGTCCCTCGGGATGGCGCGCTTCGCGCTCGACAAGGCCGTCGAGTACGCCAAGACCCGGCAGGTCTGGAAGGACGTCATCGGTACCCACCAGGCGATCGCGCACCCGCTGGCCAAGTCGAAGATCGAGCTCGAGCAGGGACGGCTGCTGATGCAGAAGGCGGCGGCGCTCTACGACGCCGGCGACGACGCAGGTGCCGGTGAGTACGCCAACATGGCCAAGTACGCCGGCGGCGAGGTCGCCTGCAACACCCTCGACGTCGCCGTGCACACGCACGGCGGGAACGGGCTCGCCCAGGAGTACGGCCTGGGCAACATGCTGCTGGCCGCCCGCCTCGGCCGGATCGCCCCGGTCAGCCGAGAGATGATCCTGAACTTCATCGCCATGCACAGCCTCGGCCTGCCCAAGTCCTACTGACCCGCGTCGCACGAGCTAGGAGCACCATGACCGAGTACGACGAGCTGGTCCACTACGCGGTGGCCGACGGGATCGCGACGATCACGCTGGACTCGCCGCACAACCGGAACGCGTTGTCGCGGCAGCTGATCAACGAGCTGTTCGAGCGGCTCGAGGAGTCGGCCGCTGACGAGGCCGTCCGGGTCGTGGTGCTGCGCTCGGCCGACCGGGTGTTCTGCTCCGGTGCCGACCTGAGCGAAGCGGCCAGCGGTTCGATGACCGAGGGCGCCGGGGCGCTGGTCGAGCTGCAGCGGGTGATCCTCACCCACCCGAAGCCGGTGGTGACCCGGCTCGGTGGGCCGGTGCGCGCGGGCGGTCTGGGCATCGTGGCGTCGAGCGACCTGGTGTTCTGCGGCGACGACGTCACCTTCGCGCTCACCGAGTCCCGGCTGGCGCTCGCGCCGGCGGTGATCTCGTTGACCCTGGTGCCCCGGCTCACCAGCCGGGCGGCGTACGACGTGTTCCTGTCCGGTCGGACCTTCGACGCGGCCGAGGCTGCGTCGATGGGCCTGGTGACCCGGAGCGTGCCGGCGGCTGAGCTCGATGCTGCCGTCGACGCTGCGTGCGCGCAGCTGCTGCGTGCCCACCCGCAGGGCCTGCGCGAGACCAAGAAGGTGCTCGCGCGCGACATCCTCGGCTACCTGGAGCAGCACGCCGAGGAGATGATCGCCCTCAGCGTGCGCCTCTTCGGATCCGACGAGGCGCGCGAGGCGATGCTCGCCTTCCTGACCAAGAAGTAGTCCTGGCCAGGAAGGCGTCGGTCAGCGGTGGATCTTGGGGCTGAACTTCGGGTCGGCGCCGGTGACGGTGCCGTTCGTGCGGGCGTCGTCGCCGTAGACCTTGTTGAAGTCGTCCGTCGACGTGACGACACCGATGCCCACCTGGACCCACGTCGGGTTGCTCAGGCACCAGTGCGGAATCGTGACGAGCTCGTAGTTGGACTTGTAGCTGATCTTCGCCTTCGCCCCGGTGCAGCTGGTCGTCGGGCCCTGGGGGGTGTCCTTGTGGAACGTCAGGACGCCGGCGTAGTGGTTCGGCTTGGCGACGAGATCGATCCGGCGGTATGTGCCCGTGTTCGTCCGGACGGCGATGAACGTGTCGATCTCGCCGGTCGTGGAGAAGTCGCGGGCGAGCACCTTGACCGTCACCCCGGCACGGTTGTTCGTGATCACCGTGCGGGTGATGTCGCCGAACCTGTGGGCAGGGATCGTGTGCGACGACCCGGCGCCGATCACGTCGCCGGAGTGGTCGGCGGTGGACAGGGTGCCTGCGAAGGCGGCCAGCGGCGCGAGGGTCAGGGTCGCGGTGGCGGCGAGCACCAGGAGAGGGCGGAGAGGATTCATGCTCGCGACCCTAGGTGTTTCGGCACCGGTTGGTCCAGGAATCAGCCGATATCAGCCACCGGAAGGCTCAGCCAGCCACGGACGAACGCGGACTGGTGCCGGGTACCGGCTGCTGCGTCGACGGTGCACCAGGGGTGTGCGGCCAGGAGCTCCTCGACCGCGACCCGGGCCTGCAGCCGGGCCAGGTGGGTCCCGATGCAGAAGTGCGGTCCGCTGCTGAAGGACAGGTGCCGCGGGATCGCACGCCGTACGTCGAGCGCGTCCGCCGTCGCACCGAACTCGCGGGGGTCCCGGTTGCCGGCGGCGTAGAGCATCATCACCTTCTCGCTGGCCGGGATGGTGGTCCCGTCGACCACGACATCGGCAGTCGTGGTCCGGGCCAGGCCCTGGACCGACGACTCCAGCCGCAGGAACTCGATCAGGGCACCGTTGATCAGACCGGGGTCGTCGAGGAGCAGCCGGCGCTGGTCGGGCGCCTCGCTGAGCAGGGTGATCGAGTGCGAGATCAGGCTCGCGGTGGTGTCGCTGCCGCCGGCGACCACGACGAAGCAGAAGCCGAGGATGTCCCAGTCGGAGAGTCGTTGCGGTTCGCCGTCCGGTCCGGGGACCTCGGCGGCGACCAGTGCACCGAGGAGGTCGTCGGTCAGGTTCGTACGCCGGTCGGTGATCGCAGCGGTGAAGTACTCCATCATCTCGGCCATCGCGACCAGCGCCGCGCCACCGCTTCCCTCGACGTCGAGCGTGAAGCCGTCGTTCTGCAGCTGGGTCAGGGCGTGCACCCAGGGCGCGAACCGCTGCTGGTCGCCGAGCGGGATCCCGAACAGCTCCGCCAGCACGTACGTCGGGACGGTGCTGGAGAGCTGCTGGTGCAGGTCGACCGGGGCGCCGTCGGCAGCGAGGCGGTCCATCACGGCGATCCGCGCCCGGACGAAGGTCCGGATCCGGTCCTCGAGCACGGTGACCCGCTTGGGAGTGAAGCCGCGTCCGATCAGGCTGCGCAATTGGGTCTGTACCGGCGGGTCCAGCATCACCATCGTGGGCGGGATGCCGAGCTGGCCGATCTCGTCGTTGAAGAAGGTGAGTCCGCTCGCCGAGCTGAACAGCTCGGGTCGTCGTACGGCGTCCCAGATGTGCTCGAACCGCGACAGCGCCCAGAAGCCCGGGGCACGGTCGTCGGCCGGGTGGTGGTGCACCGGCTCGTTCTCGCGCAGCCAGGCGAACGCCGGGTACGGATCGGCGAGGAACTCGACGTCGAGCGGATCGTAGACCTGCATGGCACCTCTAACGGGGTTCGTTACTAACGAATCCCGTTAGTATGCCAGCCATGGCCCGCGACGCAACCCAGACGCGAGCGCGGCTGATCCGCGCCGGCGAGAGGCGGTTCGCCCGCGACGGCGTCGCCGGCGCGAGGCTCAGCGAGATCGTCCGCGAAGCCGGGCAGCGCAACGACTCAGCGGTCGGGTACCACTTCGGATCCCGTCAGGGATTGCTCGCCGCGATCGTCGCCAAGCACATGGAGGCGATGGAGGCCCACCGGCGCGTGCCCGACGGCGACGCCGGGCTGGTCGAGGTGGTGGAGGCGATCGTCGTCCCCACTGCCGCACTGCTCGCGACCGACGAGGGTCGCGACTTCCTGCGGATCATGGTCCAGCTGGCGCCGTGGTCCGGACTCGGCAGCGGCCACCCGAACGAGGTCCTCGCCGGCACCTTGATCGGTGACCAGCTGGCGCTGCTCGACCGGCACCTGGTTCCGGTGCTCGGCAGGACCGTGGCGCGAGAACGGACCGCCCTGCTGGTGACCTTCCTGACCGCGGCCCTGGCCGAGCGTGCCCGCGCCCGCGAGGCCGGCGCCCGGCAACGCCTGAACCACGATCATTTCGTGA
>JAOPXD010000034.1 GCA_025965315.1 Marmoricola sp. | reverse complement strand
GTGCTGGCCGCGATCCGCTCGTACAAGGGCGCGATCATCCTGGTCACCCACGACGAGGGTGCCGTGGTGGCGCTCGAGCCCGATCGGGTACTGCTGCTGCCGGACGGCGACGAGGACCTGTGGGCCGAGGACTACCTCGACCTGATCAGCCTCGCCTGATCAGCGGCCCACGCGCGCACTAGAGTCCCGCTCATGCTTCCTGATGCAGAGACCCTGACGAAGGCCCGGCTCGCGCTGTCGATCGACGGGCCGGTCGCCACCATCACGCTGAACGCGCCCGAGCGCCGGAACTCCCAGGTCCCCTCGCTCTGGTACGCGTTGACCGACATCGGTGCCAGCCTTCCCGACGACGTCCGCGTGGTCGTGCTGCGCGGCGCCGGGGACTGCTTCTCGGCGGGCCTCGACGTCGGGCTGCTCGGGCCGGACGGTGTCGAGGGCGAGGAGTCCGTGCGCGACCTGATGTCGGCGCCCGACCAGACGATCATCGACACGATCGACCGCTACCAGCGCGGCTTCACCTGGCTGCACGACCCCCGGTTCATCACGATCGCCGAGGTGCACGGGTACGCGATCGGTGCCGGGTTCCAGCTGGCACTGGCGTGCGACCTCCGGGTCGTCGCGGACGACGCCTGGTTCTGCATGAAGGAGGCTGCTCTCGGCCTGGTGCCGGACCTGGCGGGAACAAAGCCGCTGGTCGACCTTGTTGGGTACTCACGAGCGCTGGAGATCTGCGCGACCTCGCGCCGGGTGTCGGCGACGGAGGCTGCGGAGATCGGGTTGGCGACGGTGGTGGTTCCCGCTGGCGAGATCAGCGAGGCCACCGCGGACCTCACGGCGGCGCTGCTGGCCGCGGACACCGGCGCTGTACGCGAGACGACGGCACTGATCGCGTCGGCCCGGAGCGAGGACCTGGAGTCGCAGCGGCTGCTCGAGCGAACGGCACAGGTACGACGCTTCCGGGCGCTGTCCGGTTAGACGACGAGCGAGAGCAGGAGGCTGAACCGTGAGCGGGATGAGTCCGATGATGGCCGCGATGCACTCGATGCGGACCGACCCGTCCGTGGTGGACCAGAAGCTGACCGGGCGGACGCTGCGACGGATCGCCGGGTTCGCCGGCCCGCACCGGAAGCTGATCAGCGGGTTCCTGGTGCTGGTGGTCATGGACGCAGCCCTGGTCGTCGTCACGCCGCTCCTGGTCAAGCACCTGCTCGACGACGGCATCGTCGGCCGCAACGGCTCGGTGATCACCTGGGTCGCCTTCGCGATGGTCGGGGTGGCCCTGCTCGACGCGATCCTCGGAGTGGGCAGCGGCTACCTGTCGTCGAGGATCGGCGAGAACCTGATCTTCGACCTGCGCACCAAGGTGTTCTCCCACGTCCAGCGGATGTCGCTGGCGTTCTTCACCCGCACCCAGACCGGTGCCCTCGTCTCCCGGCTCAACAACGACGTGATCGGCGCTCAGCGGGCCTTCACCTCGACGCTGTCCAGCACGGTGGCCAACGCGATCTCGGTGGTGGTCGTCGGCGTCGCGATGATCGCGCTGTCCTGGCAGATCACCCTGTCCTGCCTGGTGCTGTTCCCGGTCCTGCTGATCGCGTCGCGCTGGGTGGGGCGCCAGCTCAGCACCCTGACCCGTGCCCAGATGAACAGCAACGCCGACCTCGGCAACGTGATGACGGAGCGCTTCAACGTCGGCGGTGCGCTGCTGCTCAAGCTCTTCGGCCGTCGTGAGGACGAGGACGCCAAGTACGCCGAGAAGGCCGGGGTGGTCCGCGACTACGGCGTCCGGATCGCGCTGATCAGCCGGATCTTCGCGGCGATCATGCTGCTGATCCCCGCTCTGGCCACGGCGCTGGTCTGGGGGATCGGTGGACACCTGGTGCTCACCTCGAACCTGACGATCGGCACCCTGACCGCGCTCGCGACCCTGCTGCTGCGGCTGCTCGGCCCGCTGCAGGGGCTCTCCAACGTCCGCGTCGACGTGATGACCGCGCTGGTCAGCTTCGACCGGGTCTTCGAGGTGCTCGACCTGCCCTCGACCGTGCAGGAGAAGCCGGATGCGGTGGCGCTGCCGCCGACCGCCGGCAGCCTGAGGTTCGACCGGGTCGCCTTCACCTACCCGCGGGCCGACGAGGTGTCGCTGGCGAGCCTGGAGACGGTCGCACGGATCGAGAGCCGGGACCACGTCGAGGTGCTGCACGACATCAGCTTCGCTGCCGAGCCGGGGCAGATGATCGCGCTGGTCGGTCCGTCCGGCGCCGGGAAGACCACGATCACGCACCTGGTCGCCCGCCTGTACGACGTCAACAGCGGCTCCGTCAGCGTCGGCGACGGCACCGGGTCCTGGGACGTGCGGGAGCTGACCCTGCAGTCGCTCGAGGATGCCGTCGGGTACGTCACCCAGGACGCCCACATGTTCCACGACACCATCCGGGAGAACCTGCGCTACGCCCGTCCCGGCGTCGCGGACGAGGAGATCTGGACAGCCCTCGCCTCGGCACAGATCGCCACGGTCGTGCGCGCGATGCCCGACGGCCTCGACACCGTGGTCGGTGATCGCGGTTACCGGCTCTCCGGCGGTGAACGGCAGCGGCTGGCGATCGCCCGGTTGCTGCTCAAGGCGCCGTCGATCGTGGTGCTGGACGAGGCCACGGCGCACCTCGACTCCGAGTCCGAGGCAGCGGTGCAGGCAGCGCTCGACAAGGCCCTGGAGGGTCGTACCTCGCTGGTGATCGCGCACCGGCTCTCCACGATCCTCAACGCTGATCAGATCCTGGTCGTCGAGGGTGGGCGGATCAGCCAGCGCGGCACCCACGACCAGCTCCTCACCGAGGGCGGTACGTATGCCAGCCTGTACGCGACCCAGTTCTCGCCAGCGGCAGAACGCCCCGAACTCATCCTGGATTGAGGCCCGCATGTCCGGAGTCGCCGGCAAGGTCTACGTGGTCACGGGTGGTACCGGTGGGCTTGGGCTGGCCACCGCCAAGCAGCTGATCGCGGACGGCGCCGCTGTCGTGGTCAGCGGCCGGGACCAGGACCGGGTGCTGACTGCCGTCGAGGAGCTGGGCGTCGGGTCGATGGGGATGATCGCCGACAACGCGGACCCGGACACCGCCCAGCAGCTGGTGACGATCGCGACCACGACCTTCGGACGCCTGGACGGAGCGCTGATCTCGGTCGGCGGCCCGCCGACCGGGACGGTGATGGGCACGCCGGACGCGACCTGGACCAGTGCCTTCGAGTCGGTCTTCGTCGGCTCGGTCCGGATCGCCCGGGCTGTTGCGGAGGCGATCGAGGGTCCGGGGTCGATCGCGTTCGTGCTGTCCAGCTCGGTGCGTGCTCCGCTGGCGAACCTGGCCGTCTCCAACGGACTGCGGCCGGGCCTGGCGATGGTGGCCAAGACCCTGGCCGACGAGCTCGGACCTCGGGGGATCCGGGTGAACGGGTTGCTGCCGGGCCGGATCGGGACCGATCGCGTGGCCCAGCTCGACGCGGCCTCCGGCGACGCCGAGGGTGCCCGGGAACGGGCGATCGCCACGATCCCGCTCGGGCGCTACGGCGATCCTGCGGAGTTCGCCCAGGCGGCAGCGTTCCTGCTCGGCGACCGGTCGTCGTTCATCACCGGTGTGATGCTTCCGGTCGACGGCGGGATGCTACGCGCCCTCTGAGCCGTCGCCCGGCGGAGCGCCGGCGGCCCGGGCCCTCACCAGCCTGGCCTGGCGCCACTCGTCGTACGCGAGGTAGAAGAACCCGAAGATCGCCAGGAACCCGAAGAACCACCACTGGAGGCCGTAGAAGAAGTGCGGGCCCTGGCTGGTGTCGTCGGGGAGCACGGTGCCCTCGAGCGTGGCGGTCGGGCGCGGGCTCTCGGTCTGGATGTCGAGGAAGCCGCCGTACAGGTGGTACGGGACGACGGTGGCGATGGTGCGGCTGTCGATCGCCCGGGTGGCCAGCGAGCCGACCTGGGTCGCGCGTCCGCTCGCGTCCTGCCGGACCCAGCCGATGACGGTGACCGCCCCGGTCGAGGCGGCCGGCAGGTGCGGGCGGACGTCGCCGGAGTTCTCGGTGGTCATCCAGCCCCGGTCGACCAGGACGGCCGCGCCGTTGTCGGTGACCAGGGGGGTGATCACGTCGATGCCCGGCTGACCGTTGTCCCGGGTCTGGTACTTCAGCACGATCGAGTGGGCGTCGTCCCAGGTCCCGTGCGCGATCACCTTGCGCCACTGGTCCTCGTGGGTGGCCGGCTCGCCGACCTTCATCAGGGAGTCCAGCGACACCGGCGGCAGCGCCAGGTTGTGCGCGGTCAGGCTGTTGTCGAGCTTGCGGTTGTGGAGACGGTGGAACTGCCACTGTCCGAGCAGGCTGGTGCCCCAGGCGAGCAGTGCCACGGTCAGGGCGAACAGGACCCAGCGTCGGCTGAACAGGAACCTCACTCGGGCGAGGCTAGCCGCGAGGCCCTGACTGTCCGCACCCCGGGTTCGTCCGGCGCCCTACGATGGGGTGATGAGCATCCAGCCCCTGGTCGACCGGCACGGCCGGATCGCCTCCGACCTGCGGGTCTCGCTCACCGACCGGTGCAACCTGCGCTGCAGCTACTGCATGCCGGCCGAAGGCCTGGACTGGATGCCCCACGAGGGGGTGCTGACCGACGACGAGGTCGTCCGGCTGATCACGGTCGGCGTCGAACGGCTCGGGATCACCGAGGTGCGGTTCACCGGGGGAGAGCCGTTGCTGCGGCGCGGCCTGCCCGACCTGGTCCGGCGTACGAAGTCGCTGGTGCCGGCCCCGGACGTCTCCATCACGACCAACGCGCTCGGGCTCGAGCGGATCGCGCCTGCGCTGAAGGCCGCCGGACTCGACCGGGTCAACGTCAGTCTCGACAGCGTCCGCGCGGCCGACTTCGCCCGGATCACCCGTCGTGACCGACTCGCTGACGTCATCGCCGGGCTTGCCGCGGCGCACGAGGCCGGGCTGCGGCCCGTCAAGGTGAACGCCGTCCTGCTCCGCGGGATCAACGACGAGCAGGCGCCGGAGCTGCTCGGCTGGTGCCTGGAGCGCGGCTACCAGCTGCGGTTCATCGAGCAGATGCCGCTCGACCCCCAGCACGGCTGGACCCGCACCGAGATGGTCACCGCTGAGGAGATCCTGTCCTCGCTGGAGAGTGCGTTCACGCTCACGCCGACCGGGGTCGCGCGCGGCAGCGCACCGGCGGAGGAGTTCCTGGTGGACGGCGGACCCGCCACGGTCGGGGTGATCGCCTCGGTCACCCGCCCGTTCTGCGGGGACTGCGACCGGGTCCGGTTGACCGCGGACGGGCAGGTGCGCGACTGCCTGTTCGCCAGTGCCGAGTCTGACCTCCGTACGCCGCTGCGCGCCGGCGCGACCGACGCCGAGCTGGCCGATCTCTGGGCAGCCGCGATGCTCGGGAAGCGTGCCGGCCACGGGATCGACGACCCGGCCTTCCTGCAGCCCGCCCGGCCGATGTCCGCGATCGGCGGCTGAGTCAGTCGGCGTCCACGTCGTGGGGGACGACCTCGCGCAGGAAGCCACGAGCGCCCAGGAAGTCGCTGAGCGAGGTCCTGTGGTCCTCGCAGGCGAGCCAGATCTTGCGCCGGTCCGGGGTGTGCAGCTTCGGGTTGTTCCACACCAGGTCCCAGACCGCGGTCGCGGAGCAGCCCTTCGCCGAGCAGGTGGCGAGCTCGGTCATCGTCATTGCAGCTCCCTGAAATCGGGCCCGCGGCCGACGCCCGGGCCGTCGAGGTCGTGCTCGATCCGCGGAGCGGCTGCGTTCGCGATCACGACGGCGACGAACGGCAGCAGGAACGACGCCCCGATCAGCAGCCCGCAGAGCCACGGGACCCGGAAGCACAGCACCGCACCGATGAAGCAGGCAGTTCTGACGCCCATCGAGATCAGGTAGCGCCGCTGGCGCCGGGAGATGTCCTCCTCCGGATTCTCCGGTGCTCGGGTGATCCGGACGACGTCGTCGTCGTCCTCGTCGTGGTTGCGCCCCAGCATCTCCCGATCGTACGTCGGTCCCCGCGAGGCCGGGTCGCGGGCTCGTGGCATCCTTGGGAGCATGTCGAATCGCACCTACCGAGTCACCGAGATCGTCGGAACGTCCCCCGAGGGGATCGACCAGGCCATCCGCAACGGCATCGAGCGGGCGTCCAAGACCCTGCGTCACATCGACTGGTTCGAGGTCGGCCAGGTTCGCGGCCAGGTGAAGGACGGCACGGTGGAGCACTTCCAGGTGGGGATCAAGGTCGGGTTCCGCTTAGAGGACGACTGAGGGTCCTCTTTGTAGAGAACTCACAACCGGATCACGGATTGGTTGTACGCAACGTGCGTGCGGTGGTTCGGGTTTGGAGGTAGTCCACAGATCGTGGGTACCTTCGGTCCATGAGCAGATCAGTACTCGTCACCGGGGGGAACCGCGGGATCGGGCGCGCCATCGCCGAGGCGTTCCTCGCCCAGGGTGACCAGGTCGCTGTCACCAGCCGGAACGGGGACGCCCCTGAGGGCGCGTTCGCCGTCGCCTGCGAGGTCACCGACCCGGAGTCGGTCGAGGCTGCCTTCACAGCGATCGAGGCGCACCAGGGACCCGTCGAGGTCCTGGTCGCCAACGCCGGGATCACCCGCGACACCCTGATCCTCCGGATGTCGGACGAGGACTGGTCCGAGGTCATCGACGTCAACCTGACCGGCTCGTTCCGGGTGGCGAAGCGCGCGTCCAAGGGGATGCTGCGGCTGCGCCGCGGACGGATCATCTTCATCTCCAGCGTCGTCGGCATGCTCGGCTCGCCGGGGCAGGTCAACTACGCCGCGTCCAAAGCCGGCCTGATCGGGATGGCCCGCTCGCTGGCCCGGGAGCTGGGCAGCAGGTCGATCACGACGAACGTCGTCGCGCCCGGGTTCATCGAGACCGACATGACCGCAGTGCTCCCCGAGGAGCAGCAGGCGGCCTACCGGGACCAGATCCCGCTCGGCCGGATGGGTACCACCGAAGAGATCGCCGATGCCGTCACCTGGCTGGCATCGGACCGAACCGGATACGTCACCGGGGCCGTGATCCCGGTCGACGGCGGACTGGGAATGGGACACTGATGACAGGCATCCTCGAAGGCAAGAACATCCTGGTCGCCGGGGTGACCATGGACTCCTCGATCGGCTTCTCGGTAGCCAAGGTCGCCCAGGAGCAGGGCGCGACCGTGCTGATCTCCAACTTCGGCCGTGCGCTGGGCATCACCCGGCGGATCGCCGGACGGCTGCCGGCACCGGCCCCGGTCCTTGAGCTCGACGTCACCGACGCGGAGCACCTGCGCCGGTTGCCCGAGCTGGTCGGCGAGCACGTCCCGACCCTCGACGGCGTGGTGCACTCGATCGCCTACGGCAACCCGGAGACCGTGCTCGGCGGGCACTTCCTGACCGCGCCGTACGACGACGTCGCCCAGGCGGTGCAGGTCTCGGCGTACTCGCTGGCGTCGCTGACCCAGGCCTGCCTGCCGCTGATGTCGCCCGGGGGCTCGATCGTGGGCCTCACCTTCGACGCCACCGTCGCCTGGCCGGCGTACGACTGGATGGGGGTGGCGAAGGCCGGGCTCGAGTCCTGCTCGCGCTACCTGGCCCGCGACCTCGGGCCGCAGGGGATCCGGGTCAACCTGGTCAGCGCAGGCCCGCTCAAGACCCTGGCTGCGAAGGCGATCCCCGGGTTCGAGGAGCTCGAGGCGAACTGGGACTCCCGTGCCCCGCTCGGCTGGGACAACACCGACCAGGACCCGACGGCCCGCGCGGTCGTCGCCCTGCTCTCGGACTTCTTCCCGGCGACCACGGGCGAGATCGTGCACGTCGACGGCGGCTACCACGCGATGGGCGCTTGACCGATAGCGTGCAGGGGTGATGGAGCTCCGTTCGCACCGCGGCCGGCTGACGCTGGCCACCGTGATCATCGGATCGGGCATCGCGATGCTCGACGGCACCGTGGTCAACATCGCGGCCCGCACCATCGGCGACGACCTGCACGCGAGCCTGGCTGACATCCAGTGGGTGCTGAACGGCTACCTGCTGGCTCTCGCCTCGCTGATCCTGGTGGGCAGCTCGCTCGGAGACCGGCACGGCCGCAAGCGGATGTACCTGGTCGGGATCGCCGGGTTCGGCGTCTTCAGCGTCCTGTGCGCCTTCGCCCAGACTCCCGACCAGCTGATCGCGTGCCGGGTCCTCCAGGGCATCGCGGCCGCGCTGCTCGTCCCCGGGGGCCTGGCGCTGATCCAGTCGAGCTTCCGTCCCGAGGACCGGCCTGCGGCGATCGGCGCCTGGGCCGGGTTCGCCGGGGTCACCACGGCCATCGGGCCCTTCGTCGGAGGGTTCCTGGTCGAGCACGGCGGCTGGCGCTGGATCTTCGCGATCAACGTCCCGCTCTGCATCGCGGTCCTGGTGCTGGGCAGGTTCGTCCCCGAGTCCCGCGACGAGGAGGAGACGGCCCCGTTCGACCTCCCCGGAGCCTTCGTCGGTACGGCGACGCTGGGCCTGCTGACGTTCCTGCTGACGTCCTGGCGCAGCCTCTCGGTCCCGGTGATCGTCGTGGGAGGTGTGCTCACGGTTGTCGGCGTGGTGGCGTTCGTCGTGCTCGAGCGCCGCCCCGGCGCGATGGCGCCGGCAGAGCTGTTCGCGTCCCGGGTGTTCTCGGCGGCGAACCTGATGACGTTCCTGGTCTACGGGGCGCTCGGCACGGTGCTGTTCCTGCTGGTCCTCCAGCTCCAGGTCAGCTCCGGGTACACCGCCCTCCAGGCCGGGTTGTCGACGCTGCCACTGACCGTCGTAATGCTGCTGTTCTCCTCCCGGGCAGCGACGGTGTCGGCCCGGACCGGTCCGCGGGTCCCGATGAGCGTCGGACCGCTGGTCTGCTCGGCTGGGGTCGTCTGGCTGGCCTTCATCGGACGGCACGCCTCGTACGCCGTGCACGTGTTCCCCGGGATGGTGCTGTTCGCGATCGGGCTGACCATGCTGGTCTCGCCGTTGACGACGGCCGTGCTGGCCGCTGCACCCGATCGCCACGCCGGCGTCGCCAGCGGGATCAACAACGCCGTCGCCCGGGCCGGGTCGTTGCTCGCCGTGGCCGCGCTCCCGGCGATCGTCGGGCTGAGCGGGGACGACTACCGGAACCCGGTGGCGCTGACCCACGGGTTCCGGAGCGGCCAGCTGCTCTGCGCCGCGCTGCTCGCGGTCGGCGGGATCGTGTCCTGGTTCGGCCTCGCGGAGAAGACATGACCCGCCGGTTGATCGTGATGAGGCACGCCAAGGCCGAGCAGGTGGCGGCCAGCGACCACGAACGCGTGCTGGCTGGTCGCGGGTTGCGCGACGCTGCCGAGGCCGGGCGCTGGGCTGCGGAGGTGGGCTACCTGCCCGACCACGTCGTGGTCTCGTCCGCCGCACGCACCCGAGGAACCTGGGTGCGGTTCGCACTCGGGGCGGGGCTGGCGCTCGAGCCGGACGTCGACCGGGCGCTGTACTCCGCCGGGACGGACGGGGCGCTGGAGATCGCCCGGTTCGCGCCAGCGGCGGCGCGGACCGCGATGCTGGTCGGCCACAACCCGACGATGGAGTCCCTGGTGCACCTCCTCGACGACGGCGGGGCCGACGTCGAGGTGTTCGATCGGCTGGCGGCAGGTTTCCCCACGTCGGCGATCGGGGTCCTGGAGATCAGCGGCGACTGGAGCGACCTGGAGATCGGTTCGGCGCGCCTGACCGACTTCCACGTGCCCCGCGGCTGATCAGCCCAGCGGTGGTGCCGGCGTGATGATCCCGACGGCGGCGTCGGCTGCCTCGATCTCCTCGCGGCTGATCCCGAGCAGGTACATCACCGTGTCCAGGTAGGGCACGTTCACCGAGGTGTCCGCGGCCTGGCGCACCAGCGGCTTGGCGTTGAACGCGATCCCGAGCCCGGCTGCGCTGAGCATGTCCAGGTCGTTCGCGCCGTCGCCGATCGCGATCGTGGCTGCTTCGGAGATTCCCGCCTCCGCGGCGAAGCGACGCAGGGCCCTGGCCTTGCCGGCCCGGTCGACGATCTCGCCGACGACCTTCCCGGTGAGCTTTCCGTCGACGATCTCGAGCTCGTTGGCGGCGGCGAAGTCGATACCGAGCTCGGCGGCGAGCCGATCGGTGATCTGGGAGAAGCCGCCGGAGACGATCGCGAACCGGTACCCGAGGCGCTTCAGCGTGCGCACCGTCGTACGGGCACCGGGGGCGAGCACGAGATCCTCGTAGACGCGGTCCAGGGCACTGGCATCGAGGCCCTCGAGGAGCGCGACCCGTGCGGTGAGGCTCTCGCCGAAGTCGAGGTCGCCGCGCATCGCGGCGTCGGTCACCCGGGCGACCTCCTCCTCGCACCCCGCGTGGGCCGCCAGCATCTCGATCACCTCGCCCTGGATCAGCGTCGAGTCCACGTCCATCACGATCAGCCGCAGGCCGCGACGCATCAGGTCGGCCGACTGGACGGCTACGTCCACACCTTGGCGGGCCGCCTCCTCGGCGAGGATCGCCCGGAGCTTGTCCGGGTTGGCGCCGGAGACGTGCAGGTCGATCGCGGTCACCGGGTAGCGCGCCATCCGCTCGATCCGGTCGATGTTGGCGCCGATGTCCGCGATCCGCCCGGCGATGGCGGCGACCGCGGCCGAGCGCAGGGGAGTGCCCAGCACGGTGACGTGGCTACGACCCTCGGGACGCGACCGGTTGTCGCCCGCGCCGCGTTCGACCTCCACGACCATGTCCAGGTCCGCAGCGACCTTCTCGATGGCGTCGCGCAAGTGCTTCCACTCCCGCGGGGCACTGACCAGCAGTCCGAGGACGAGGCGCCCGCGGAGCACGATCTGCTCGATGTCGATGACCTCGACGGCGAACCTGGCCAGGGTGTTGAAGACCGACGAGGTGACACCCGGACGGTCCTTGCCCGTGAGGGTGATCAGCAGCGTGTGCGGCCGTACGTCGGCGCCGAGGGGGTCGTTCATGTCAGTCCGAGGCTAGCGGAGCAGACGGCCACGAGCGCGCGACGTGCCGCGTGGTCGAGCTCGGTGAGACAGGCCCGGCGCGCAGCCATCTCGTGTGCCGTGACGGCGCCACCGTCGTCGGCCAGCGCCAGCTCGACGATCTCGGCGCACAGCGCTGCTCGCTCGAGGGTGTCGACGTGCTCCGGGGCAGACCCCGCAGGGAGCGCCAGAGCCGGACGGTGCCGCAGGTTCAGCAGCAGGTCCGGGATCTCGGGTTGCCATCCGGTCACGTCGAGCCGGACCAGCTCCGCGGTGACCCGCTGCAGCACCTGTCGCAACGTCCTGCCTGCCTCGACCGGGTCGGTCGGGGCGGTCGCGACCGCGGGATGGACCGTCCAGACCACGGTCCTCGCGTCCAGCTCGGGCACGAGTCCGAACGACCCGCCCGCGGTTCCCAGCAGGACGGCCTCGCCGGTGTCGGTGGCGATCCCGTTGAACACTGCGGGGCCACCGAGTCCGAGCGGGTCACCCGGAGCCGGGAGGGCCAGGGTGACGGTGGTCGTCCCCAGCCGTTGGACCGCGGCCGGGAACGAGGCCAGCGGCAGCTGGTCCGGAGAGCCGGGCAACCCGACCACGAGGTGCTGCGGGTCCTCGCCGCGGACGGCCTCGGCGAAGTCGTCCGGGCCGAGGAGGCCGCGCAGGGTGGCACCGAGCCAGAGCGTGAGCGACGCGCTCCGGGGTAGGGACACGCGACGAGGGTAGTCACGCTAGGTTGGGGCCTGTTTGGGGGAGTCGGCAAACGAAGTACCTGAGGGATGGATGAACACGGTTCTCGAGCTGGTGGACGTGACGGTCCGTCGGGGCCAGGCGATCCTGCTGGACACCGTCAGCTGGACCGTGGCCGAAGGGGATCGGTGGGTCGTGCTCGGTGCCAACGGTGCCGGCAAGACCACGCTGGTGCAGCTCTGCTCGGCGCAGATCCACCCGACCTCCGGCAGCGCCGCGGTCCTGGGCCAGAAGCTCGGCGCTGTGGACGTGTTCGAGCTGCGCCCCCGGATCGGCTACACCAGCGCGGCGATCGCCGAGCGGATCCCGCGGCACGAGCTCGTCCGCGACGTCGTCGTCTCCGCGTCGTACGGGGTGGTCGGGCGATGGCGCGAGCAGTACGACGACCTCGACCACGAACGTGCCCGGGCGCTGCTCGTCGAAGTAGGAGCGGGCAAACTCCTCGACCGGACCTTCGGCACGCTCAGCGAGGGCGAGCGCAAACGTGTCCAGATCGCGCGGGCCCTGATGGCGGATCCTGAGCTGCTGATCCTGGACGAGCCTGCCGCCGGTCTCGACCTCGGCGGCCGCGAGGACCTGGTCTCCACGATGAGCGTCCTGGCCAACGACTCGATGTCCCCGGCGATCGTGCTCGTCTCGCACCACGTCGAGGAGGTTCCGCCGGGATTCACGCACGTGCTGATGCTGCGCGCGGGACGGATCGTCACCGCTGGGCCGATGTCGGAGGTGATGACGGCGGCGAACCTCTCGACCACGTTCGGGATGCCCCTGCAGCTCGCCTTCGAGGACGGCCGGTACGCCGCGCGGCGCCGGGCCGGGCGCCGGCTTAGCGAGTAGGGGCTAGGGTCGCGTCATGAGGTGGTTCGGCGACAACATGTGGGCGACCTGGTTGGTCATCGCCACGGCGCTGGCAGTCCTGGAGGTGGCCAGCACCAACCTGATCCTGATCATGCTCGCCGTCGGTGCGCTGGTCGGCCTGGCGATCGACCTGCTGGGCGGACCGGTCCCGCTGCAGATCACGTTGGCGTGCGTGGTCTCCGTCGCGCTGCTGGCGTTCCTCCGACCCGCGGTGATCCGTCGGTTGCACTCGGGTCCGGCGCTTCAGATCGGTCCTGCGGCTCTGATCGGACGCAGTGCCTTCGTCCTGGAGACGGTGACGCACAGGGCCCCGGGACGGGTCAAGATCGGCGGTGACGTGTGGACGGCTCAGCCGTTCGACGCCGACGACCAGATCGCCGAGGGCGAGACGGTCGAAGTCATCACCATCAGGGGCGCGACGGCGTACGTCGTGCGTGCCGGAGAACCGAAGTCGGCGACTTCATGACAGGGAGAGTTCTGTGAGCACGTTCTTACCCATCTTCTTCGCGGTGCTCGTGCTGCTCGCGATCATCGTGCTTGCCAGGACGGTGCGGATCGTTCCGCAAGCGCGTGCCGGGATCGTCGAGCGGTTCGGCAAGTACCGCACCACGCTCGCGCCGGGCCTCAACATCGTCACGCCGTTCATCGACCGGGTCCGGTACGTGATCGACATGCGCGAGCAGGTGGTCAGCTTTCCGCCGGCGCCGGTGATCACCGAGGACAACCTCGTCGTTGCGATCGACACCGTCATCTACTTCCAGGTCACCGACCCGGTGGCAGCGACGTACGAGATCGCGAACTACATCGCTGCGATCGAGCAGCTGACGATGACCACGCTGCGCAACGTCGTCGGTGGCATGACCCTCGAGCAGTCGCTGACCTCGCGCGAAGAGATCAACCGCGGACTGTCCGTCGTCCTCGACGAGGCGACCGGTCGCTGGGGCGTCCGTGTGGGCCGGGTCGAGATCAAGAGCATCGACCCGCCGCCGTCCATCAAGGACGCGATGGAGAAGCAGATGCGCGCGGACCGTGACAAGCGTGCGATCATCCTGACCGCCGAGGGCCAGCGCCAGTCCGCGATCCTGACCGCTGAGGGCAACAAGCAGTCCGCGATCCTCAATGCCGAAGGTTCCCGCGAAGCCCTGATCCTGCAGGCCCAGGGTGAGCGGGAGTCTGCGATCCTGCGTGCGCAGGGCGAAGGGCAGGCCATCCTGACGGTGTTCCAGTCGATCCACGACGGTCAACCCGATCAGGCGTTGCTGGCCTACCAGTACCTGCAGATGCTTCCGCGCATCGCTCAGGGTGATGCGAACAAGGTCTGGGTGATCCCCTCCGAGATCACCAAGGCGCTCGAAGGCCTCGGTTCCTCGATCCACGAGGTCGCCGGCATCCCGCAGCACGCCGAGGGCGGTCGCGCCCGGGTCGACATGGGCTCGACCGAACGGATCGAGGTCGGCGGCAGCGGGGCACTGGCCAGCGCCCACGAAAGCGTTCAGGCAGCGCTCAAGGAGGCGCAGGAGTCAGCAGCCGGTGGGCCCGTCGACGAGCCGCCCCCGGCCGCTCCCTCGGAGGCCCCGCCTGCTGACCCGCCGACAGATCCGCCTCCCTCTGGGTGAGCCTGCTCGAGTGCGTCGCGATCCTGCTGACCGGGGTCGCGGCCGGGACGATCAACACCGTGGTGGGGTCGGGAACGCTGATCACGTTCCCGACCCTGCTCGCGTTCGGGATCCCGCCGGTGACGGCGAACGTGTCCAACACGATCGGTCTGGTTCCCGGGTCGTTGTCGGGCGCCTGGGGCTACCGGGACCTGCTGGTCGGTCAGCGCAGCCGGCTGCTCCGGCTCGGCACTGCCTCGGTGCTCGGCGGTGTGCTCGGGGCGGTCCTGCTCCTGGTCCTTCCTTCGTCGGCCTTCCGCGCGATCGTTCCGGCCCTGATCGGGCTCGGGGTGCTGCTGGTGATCCTCGGCCCGCGGATCTCTGCCCGGCTGGCGGCCCGCGCTGCTGAACGGGGGGATGCGCCGGCGCACGGGGCCGGATGGGTGTGGCCGGCCGTGTTCGGGACGGGCGTGTACGGCGGCTACTTCGGTGCCGCCCAGGGGGTGCTGCTGCTCGCGATCCTGGGGATCGGCGTCGAGGACACGCTCCAGCGCCACAACGCCGCGAAGAACATCCTGGCCGCGCTGGTGAACGGCGTCGCCTCGGTGATCTTCATCGTCGTCGCGCACGTGGACTGGACGGTGGTGGCGCTGATCGGCTCCGGAGCCGTCGTCGGTGGCCAGCTCGGCGCGGCCGTCGGTCAGAAGCTGCCTCCCGGCGTGCTGCGCGGGGTGATCGTCGTGGTCGGTGTGATCGCGCTGGTCTCGTTCAGT
Organism: Marmoricola sp.; assembly: GCA_025965315.1. GTDB lineage: Bacteria > Actinomycetota > Actinomycetes > Propionibacteriales > Nocardioidaceae > Marmoricola. The sequence continues at coordinate 7,903 of JAOPXD010000034.1, read as the reverse complement.
CGGTGAAGGTGAAGGCTCGGAAGCGGTCGAGTACGCCGAGATCGCCGTCGAACCCGATCTCCGGGACCCGGCGGTACAGCCACAGCAGGAAGGACGGCGGGTCGCCGTGCGCACCGACGGCAGGCCCGACGACGTCCGGTTCCTGGTCCTCGAGGTGCAGGGTCAGGTGCGTCAGCGTTCCGGCGGCGACGCCGTCGGTGACATGCCAGGAGTCCGCTTCGATCCTGTCCCCGACACCACCACAGGCACAGAACCACAGTGTTCCGGCCATCGGCGCCGCGTCGGGCATCGGCCAGCGCGGGTTGGCGACCGAGTGCGTCAGGAACTCGTCGACCGCGTCCATCGCGACCGCGTCATCCATCGACCACGACCCGCGGTCCGAAGCGTTCACGGCGTCCCAGTGGTGCACCGCGGCTTCCTGCACCTGGTGCCGGGTGATGAACCAGACGGTCTGATCCTGGCCCCAGGTCCAGCACGGGGCTTGCTGATCGGCTGCGCGCAGGGCCTCGACCATGGTCCGCGCACCCGTCAGCATCGCCTCCACCAGGTCCTCGTCGTCCGGGCGCTCGGGGCGGACCAGGTCCGACGGCTCCTCGAGCAGCGGGCCGGACGCGACCTGGTTCCAGAACCAGTGCACCGAGGTCAGGTGCCAGACGAGGTCAGCCATCGACCAGTCCGGGCAGTGCTCGATCCGCAGGCCCAGGTTGCCCTCGGCGGCAGACGCCAGACCACGGGTGTGGCTGGTGATCGCAGCCAGGCAGTCCTCGACCGACAGCGGCACGGTCAGGCCGTGGCGGTCTTCGCCGGCTTGGTCCGGGCGAACAGGGCCAGCGCCCCGGACACGACGGCGAACACAGCGGGAGCGACCAGGCCGATCCCGGTGGTCCGGGTGACCACGCCCGACTTCATCGCGTCGAGGCCCGCGTACGCGTCGGCGCCGTCGACCGCGATGCCCAGCGCCACCAGCTTGCGCCGGGCCGCCCCCTTGGAGACCAGCGTGATCGCGCCGAGAGCGACCTCGCGCGAACCGAACATCCGGGTCATGTACGGCAGCTGCGGGTTGCCGGGACCGTCGAGACGGAAGAGCTTGGTCGCGAGGTCGGGGGAGGCGAGGGCGCCGATACCGATGGCGATACGTCCCAGGGAAAGTCCGGTCACAGGGTTCATGCCCTGACGTTAGCCATCCACGTACGCCGAGAGAAAGACCGCCACCTCGTTGAACACGACTTTCCGCACGGGAGCCCGCGAAAGGGTCACGTCGTGCATCGCGCCGTCGATCTGGGCCAGGGTGACGTGTCGCCCGAGAAGCGGAGCTCGGCGCCGGATCTGCTCGACGTCGAGCACGATGTCCGTGCTGAAGACCGACGGGTCCCTCATCGAGGACGGGTGCCCCGACCGGCTCGACGAGAGCACCAGGATCGGCGCCCTGACCTCGAGCCCGGCGGCGACACGAGCGTGCCCGGCCCGGATGGCCCGCACCCAGCCGGCGTACACGGGCCAGGAGCTCAGCGGCTTCCAGGCCAGGTCGAAGTCCCACTCGCCGTCGTGGTCGCGGTGCAGGCTGCGGGCGTAGAAGCCGCTCACCTTGCGCGGGATCTCCAGCCGCGGTCGACGGCCACCGAGTCGCTGGATGACGGGCAGCGCCACCGTGCGCATCAGCGCATCGCCCTGCATGTCGAGCCACGGAGCGTTCAGCACCATGCCGGCGATGTCGAGGCGCCGGTCCGAGGCCCAGATCGGGACGGTCAGGCCTCCGGTCGAGTGTGCCGAGAGCACGATGTGCCGGTAGTTGGCGCTGATCGCCTCGTAGGCCTGGTCGAGCTCCTCGTGGTAGGTCGTCAGGTCCTCGACGAAGTTCGGGGTCTGGTGGGGTCGCAGCGACCGCCCGTACTTGCGGAGGTCGAGGGCGTAGAAGTCGTAGCCCTGGTCGCACCAGAAGTCGGCGGCTGCGGTCTGGAAGAAGTAGTCGGCGAACCCGTGGACGTGCAGCACCGCCTTGCCCGTCGACGGCCCGGTCGCGGGCCGGTGCACGAGCGTGGCGACGACCTCTCCCTCGGCGTCGGGGCGCAGCTTCAGGGTGCGCGCGACGTACGGCGGACCGAGGATGTCCGAGCTCTCCACGTCGGCGGTGCTCAGTGCTGGTACGTGCCGACGACGACAGCCCGACCGAGCGTCTTGAACGCGAGGTTGAAGCTGACCACGGCTGGAGAGGCATCGGAGTCGACGCCCAGTGCCGGTTCCTTCACCGCGTGCACGACGAAGTAGTACCGGTGCACCTGGTCCCCCTCGGGCGGGGCAGCACCGGCGAAGTCCTTCGAGCCGGTGTCGTTGCGGCACATGAAGGCGTCGCCGGGCAGAGCGCCTCCGGCGGTGCCGATGCCTGCGGCCAGCGAGGTGACGTCGGCAGGGACGTCGACCAGGACCCAGTGCCAGAAACCGGACGGCGTCGGGGCGTCCGGGTCGAAGCAGGTGATCGTGAAGCTCTGGGTGCCCTCGGGGACGTCGCTCCAGCTGAGCTGCGGAGAAGTGTTTCCGAGAGCGCCGACCTGATCGTCCTTCAGGGGGCTGCCGTCGCTGACGTCGTCGCTGGTCACCGTGAAGGCAGGAACCGGCGGGAGCAGGGTGTACGGATCGGGATGGACCGGGCGTTCGATGCTCATGGTCCGACCCTAGTCCCGGTGGGTGAACCCGCGTCAGCACCTGGTGACGGAGTCAGGAGAATGGCGTGGTGACCGACTTCCCGACCTATCCGTCCGGTCTCCGGCTCGCCGGTCGCAAGGTCGTCGTCGTGGGCGGGGGACAGGTCGCGCAGCGGCGGGTCCCCGGTCTGATCGCTGCTGGGGCCGAGGTCCACCTGGTCTCGCCCGAGGTCACGCCAGCCATCGAGGGCCTGATCGGGTCCGGCGAGATCGCCTGGGTCGCCCGCGACTTCGCCGAGGCGGATCTCGACGGCGCCTGGTACGTGCTCGCCGCCACCGGGGTCGTCGAGGTCAACGCGCACGTCGGCGCGACCGCGGACCGGTTGCGGATCTTCTGCGTGCGGGCTGACGAGGCCGACGCGGGCAGCGCCTGGACCCCGGCCGTGGGCCGTCACGGCGAGGTCACGGTCGCCGTCCTGGGGGATCGGCGGGCGAACCGGGATCCGCGGAGGACCGCAGCCCTCCGGGACCGGATCGTGGAGGGACTGCAGAACGGCTCGCTGGACGACGCCGCGCCCAAGCCGCCTCCTGGCGTGGTGCTCATCGGTGGCGGACCCGGTGACCCCGACCTGATCACCGTCGCCGGGCGCCGGGCGCTGATGGAGGCCGACGTCGTGGTCGCCGACCGGCTGGCCCCCCGGGAGCTGCTGGGTCAGCTGAGCGCGGACGTGGAGATCGTCGACGTCGCCAAGCTGCCCCGAGGACGCTCCGCCCAGCAGGCCGAGATCAACCGGATCATCGTCGCTGCGGCCAGGGCCGGCAAGCGCGTTGCCCGGTTCAAGGGTGGCGACAACTTCGTGTTCGGCCGCGGTTACGAGGAGGTCATCGCCTGTCGCGACGCCGGCGTACCGGTGACGGTGATCCCCGGTCTGAGCAGTCCGATCGCCGTGCCCGCGATCGCCGGGATCCCAGTGACCCACCGCGGGGTCACCCACGAGTTCACGGTGGTCTCCGGGCACCTGCCGCCCGGTCACCCCGAATCCCTGGTCGCCTGGGACGGCGTCGCCCGGATGCGCGGCACCGTGGTGCTGATGATGGCCGTGCAGAACGCGCCGGCGATCGCGGCGACCCTGATCGAGCTCGGACGCGACGCGGCGACCCCGGTCGCCGTGGTCTGCGACGGCACCATGCCCACCGAGAGGACCGTGCTGACCCGGTTGGGCACGCTCGCCGCAGACCTGGAGGAGCACGGCGTGATCGCCCCGGCGATCATCGTGATCGGGGACGTGGTCACGGTGGCGTACCCGGACGCGTACCCCACGTGAGCGTGCCGCCCTCCCGGTTCTTGGAGATCTCCGACGCTGCCGACCCGCGACTGGCCGACTACCGGGACCTCCGCGACGTCCAGCTGCGCGAGAACCTCGAGGCCGAGCACGGACTGTTCCTGGCCGAGGGCGAGAAAGTCGTACGCCGGGCGGTCGAGGCCGGGTTCAGCCCGAGATCGTTCCTGATGGCGCCGCGGTGGTTGGACGGGCTCGCGGACGTGCTGGACCGCTCGGACGCGCCCGTGTACGTCGTCGCGGAAGCACTGGCCGAAGAGGTCACCGGGTTCCACGTCCACAGGGGCGCGCTCGCGTCCCTGCGCCGGCAGCCGCTGGCCGCACTGGACGAGGTGCTCTCCGGGGCGCGCTCGGTCCTGGTCCTCGAGGACATCGTCGACCACACGAACGTCGGGGCCATCTTCCGCTCGGGGGCAGCGCTCGGGTTCGACGCCGTCCTGCTCGCGCCACGTTGCGCGGACCCGCTGTACCGGCGCTCGATCAAGGTCGGGATGGGGGCGGTGTTCACGATGCCGTGGACCAGGCTGCCGGACTGGCACGACGCGCTCCCGCAGCTCTCGGCCGCCGGCTTCACCACGGTGGCGCTGACCCTCGCCGACGACGCGGTGCCGGTCGAGGACGCCGTCCGGGGTATCGACCGGCTCGCCCTGGTCCTGGGGTCGGAGGGGCACGGCCTGTCAGCCCGCTGGGAAGAGACCGCGGATCGACGCGCCATCATCCCGATGGCGGCCGGGATCGACTCCCTGAACGTCGCTGCCGCCACCGCCGTCGCCTGTTACGTGTCCAGCGCCCGCTGAACGACGGGCCAGCCGGGCGGGAAGTCGGCGGCTTCCTCTTCCATCTGCTTGCGGAGCTTCTTGCGCAGCCGGGTCGAGAGCCGGTCACCGAAGACCATCCCGGTGGTGTGGTCGGTCTCGTGCTGCAGGCAGCGGGCGAGCAGGCCGTCGCCGGCGAACTCGACCGGGTCGCCGTTCAGGTCGAGCCCGGTGACCACGGCCTCGTCCGGGCGCGCGCAGGTGACGAAGGCGCCGGGGTAGGACAAGCAGCCCTCGTCGTCCTCGTCCAGCTGTCGTGAGCGACCCTCGGGAAGTTGCAGGACCGGGTTGCAGACGACGCCCTGGTGCTCGGTGCCGTCCTCGTCGGGACAGTCGAAGACGAACAGTGCCAGGTCGACCCCGATCTGGCAGGCGGCCAGTCCGACCCCCTCGGCGGCGTACATGGTGGCGACCATGTCGGCCGCCAGAGCGGTCAGCGTCGGGTCGAAGGTGGTCACCGGACGGGCCGGGCGGTGCATCACGGCCTCGCCCCAGCGGGTGATCGGACGGACCGTTCCTCCGGCCGGAAGGACTGGTTCAGGTGCGCTCGACATGGCCCACACCCTAAGGGTGAAAAACTCGTGACGTCCGCCACGCACGAAGGTGTAGCGGTATGTGTAACTCGAAGTTACAGTTGTGGCATGGCATTCGACCCTGTGAAGAGCGTGCTGGGAGCCGGCGGTAAGCACGGCCTGGCCGACAACGAGAAACGTGACCCGATCGGCCTGGCCGTCGCCGCGCTGAACAAGTTCGCGCAGAGCGAGATCATCGATCGGCTCGGCATCCGCAAGTCCAGCGAGCAGACCGTGTACCGCGTGACGAGCGCGGGGTTCAAGGCCGCTGGAGCAGCCGGGCGCACCTTCGCCCGCGCCGGCAGCAAGGGAACCGGAACGCGGGTTCCCTCGGCCGGCAACACCGGGCTGTTCGACCTGACGCCGTCGGAGGACGAGCAGATGCTCGTCGACGTCGTCACCGAGTTCGCCGCCGAGGTGGTGCGTCCTGCTGCCGCCGAGGCCAACGAGACCTGTACAGCCCCCGACGAGCTCCTCAAGGCCTCCCTGGAGATCGGTCTGCCCATCCTGGGGGTGGCCGAGGACCTCGGCGGGATCGCGACCGAGCGGTCCTCGGTCGCCGGTGTCCTGGTCCACGAAGCCCTCAGTCACGGCGACCTGGGCCTGGCGGTCGCCGCACTCGCTCCGGGCGCGGTCGCGACAGCGCTCTCGCTCTACGGAACCGATGAGCAGCAGTCGACCTACCTACCGGCGTTCGCCGGGGACGAGGTGCCCGCCGCTGCGCTGGTCCTTGCCGAGCCCACAGCCTTGTTCGACCCGCTGACCCCGGCAACCAAGGCCGTCCGCAAGGGCGCCGGCTTCGTGCTCAACGGCACCAAGGCCGGGGTCGTCCGGGGCGCCGAGTGCGAGCTGTTCATCATCGGTGCCGAGCTCGACGGCAAGCCGCAGCTGTTCCTGGTGGAGTCGAGGAGCGCAGGCATCACCGTGGTCTCCGACCCCTCGATGGGTGTCCGGGCAGCCGGCCTGACCCGCTTGGTGCTCGAGGACGTCGCGGTCGAGGACGTCGCGCTCCTCGGCGACGCAGCGACGTACCGCGAGATCGTCCAGAACTCCCGGCTGGCCTGGTGCGCGCTCGCCGTCGGAACCGGCCAGGCCGTTCTCGACTACGTCACGCCGTACGTCAAGGGTCGCGAGGCCTTCGGTGAGCCGATCGCGCACCGTCAGTCGGTCGCGTTCATGGTCGCCAACATCGCCATCGAGCTCCAGGGGATGCGCCTGCTGACCTACAAGGCCGCTGGACGGGTGGCCCAGGGCAAGGACGCGAGCCGCGAGATCGGCCTGGCCCGTCGGCTGTGCGCCGAGCGCGGCATGCAGATCGGTCTCGACGGCGTCCAGCTGCTCGGTGGCCACGGCTTCGTCAAGGAGCACCCGGTCGAACGGTGGTACCGCGACCTGCGTGCTGTCGGAATCATGGAAGGAGCGGTGCTCGTATGATCAACCTCGAAACCCCCAAGAAGATCCGCCCGCTCATCGACCAGGCCCACCAGGTCGCGATGAACATGCTGCGTCCGATCTCGCGCAAGTACGACGAGGCCGAGCACGAGTACCCCAAGGAACTCGACATGCTCGCCGCGATGATCGACGGCCTCGCCGACTCCGGCTCGTCCGAGGGTGCCGGCGCGGCCGGGGTCCGTCGCGACGACAAGGTTGTCGAGAAGGGCAACAAGAACGGTGCCAACCTGGCCTCGGTGCTCTCCGTCCTGGAGATGTGCTGGGGCGACGTCGGCCTCACCCTCTCGATGCCCCGCCAGGGACTCGGCAACTCCGCGATCGCCTCGGTGGCGACCGACGAGCAGCTCGCCCGGTTCGGGCCGACCTGGGCGGCGATGGCGATCACCGAGCCGTCCTTCGGCTCGGACTCGGCAGCCATCTCGACCACCGCGGTCAAGGACGGCGACGAGTACATCCTCAACGGCGAGAAGATCTTCGTGACCGCCGGTGAGCGCGCGGACAGCGTCGTCGTCTGGGCGACCCTGGACAAGTCGCTCGGCCGGGCCGCGATCAAGTCCTTCGTCGTCACCAAGGGCACGCCGGGCATGAAGGTGGAGCGGCTCGAGCACAAGCTCGGCATCCGTGCGTCCGACACCGCGGTGATCATGTTCACCGACTGCCGGGTGCCGGCCGAGAACATCCTCGGTACGCCGGAGATCGACCTCAAGGGTGGCTTCGCGGGCGCGATGGCGACCTTCGACAACACCCGCCCGCTGGTTGCCGCGATGGCTGTGGGCTGTGCCCGTGCCTCGCTCGACCTGACCCGCGACGTACTGTCCGACGCCGGCATCGAGATCGACTACGACCGACCCGCGCTGAACCAGTCGGCTGCCGCGGCGACGTTCCTCCAGCTCGAGGCGGACTGGGAGGCCGCGTACCTGCTCACCCTGCAGTCGGCGTGGATGGCCGACAACCGCAAGCCCAACTCGATGCAGGCATCCATGGCCAAGGCCAAGGCGGGCCGGATGGGCTCCGACGTCACGCTGCGCTGCGTGGAGCTCGCGGGAACCTTCGGGTACTCCGAGGTGGAGCTCCTGGAGAAGTGG